>DATEGB010000014.1:0-3195 GCA_035280365.1 Candidatus Dormiibacterota bacterium
CGGCGGCAACACCACGTGCGTCGAGGTGCGCGACAAGGAGAACAACCTCCTCATCATCGACTCGGGCTCCGGCATCGCCGAGCTGGGCAACGCCTTCACCCCGACCGAGCCGGTGCAGGCGCACCTGCTCATCACGCACACGCACCTCGATCACATCCAGGGCTTTCCCTTCTTCCTGCCCGCGTTCGTCCCGGGGACCCACCTGACGATCGTCGGCCCGGCGGGCTCGGCGAAGTCGCTGCAGGCGGCCTTCGCCGACCAGACCGACCCGGCGTATTTCCCCGTGCGGCTGAGCCACATGCCGGCGGAGATGGAGTTCATCGAGCGCAACCCCGGTGAGACCTTCGAGGTCGGCGCGCTGCGGATCACGCCTCACCTGTTGATGCACCCGATCCCGACGTTCGGCTATCGCATCGACGAGGGCACGTCTCGCTTCACTTTCGCCACCGACAACGAGATCGCGCTCTTCGCCAACGGGACCAACGGCACGCTGAAGGACCTGGCCAACTGGTGCCGCGACTCCGACCTCCTCGTCCATGACGCGCAGTACAGCGACGAGGAGTACAAGACCCATGCCGGCTTCGGCCACTCGACGTACGAGGAGGCGCTGTCGCTCGCCGAGCAGGCCGGGGTGAAGGAGCTCGCATTCTTCCACCACGACCCGATGCACTCCGACACCGACGTCGACGCCCTGATCGAGCAGGCGCTCGGCAACCACCGCGCCGCCGGCGGCGCGGACGTGAACTCCTTCCCGGCGGCCGAGGAGCAGGAACTGGCGCTCTAGCTCTAGTTACCCTTTCCGAATCGTGTCGGAAGACTTCCTCCAGGATCGGCTAGAGAAGGTCGAGCGGTTGCGCGCGGCGGGCATCGACCCCTACTCGCGCGGCTTCAAGCCCACGCATTCGAGCGTGGCCGCGAAGTCGCTCCTCGGCGACGCCGAGCGCACAGAGCCGGTCTCGCTCGCCGGGAGGCTGATGGTGAAGCGGGTGCAGGGCGGCCTCGTCTTCGCGGAACTGCAGGACAGCAAGGGTCGCATCCAGCTGATGGCGAGCCGCAGCATCCTCGGCGACGAGGAGTTCGCACGCTTCGCCGACCTCGACCTGGGCGACATCGCCGGCGCGACCGGGCCGATCTTCCGCACGAAACGTGGCGAGATCACGCTCGAGGTCCACTCGTTCCAGCTGCTCACCAAGTCGCTGCGCCCGATGCCGGAGAAGTGGCACGGCCTCAAGGACGTCGAGATCCGCTACCGCCAGCGCTATGTCGACCTGATCGCCAACCCGGAGGTGCGGGAAGTGTTTCACGCCCGGACCAGGATGATCACGGCGATGCGGGGGCTGCTCGACGAGCGCGGCTTCATCGACGTCGACACGCCGGTCCTGCAGGAGATCCCAGGCGGCGGGCACGCGCGGCCCTTCATGACCCATCACAACTCGCTGGACCGCGACCTCTACCTGCGCATCGCCCTCGAGCTGCACCTGAAGCGGTTGCTGGTGGGCGGTTTCGAGCGCGTGTACGAGATCGGCCGCGTGTTCCGCAACGAGGGTCTGTCGCCGCGCCACAACCCGGAGTTCACGCTGCTCGAGTCGTACCAGGCCTACGCGGACTACGAGGACGTGATGCAGCTGGTCGAAGACCTGGTTGTCTGCGCCGCGATGGCCGCGGGGCGGCCGCTGGAGACCGCGTACCAGGGCGAGTCGGTCAACCTCACGCCGCCCTATCGCCGCGAGCGGATGGCGGACCTCGTGCTCGAGCACACCGGCCGCGAGGCGGCCGGCGAGGAGCTGAACGAGCTGTTCGAGGAGCACGTCGAGCCGCGCTTGCGGCAGCCGACGTTCGTCATCGACTACCCGGTCGAGATCTCGCCCCTGGCGCGCCCTCGCGAGGACGACCCCCGCTTCGTCGAGCGCTTCGAGCTGATCATCCTCGGTCGCGAGTACGCCAACGCGTTCACGGAGCTCACGGACCCGATCGACCAGCGGAAGCGCTTCGAGGCGCAGGCGGCGCTGCGCGCCGCGGGCAACGTCGAGGCGCACCCGATGGACGAGGACTTCCTGCGCGCGGTGGAGTACGGACTGCCGCCGTGCGGCGGGCTCGGCATGGGCATCGACCGCCTGGTGATGCTCCTCACGGACCAGCCTTCGATCCGCGACGTGATCCTGTTCCCGGTGATGAAGGCTGAGACGTAGGCGTGCTCGAGCTGGCGTTCATTCGCAAGAACCCCGACGTGGTGCGGCGCGCGGCCCAGCTCAAGGGCGAGCCGGCGCCGATCGACGAGATCCTCCGTCTCGACGCCAAGTGGCGCGAGCACCAGCACAGGGCGGAGACGATCAAGGCAGAACAGAACGAGCTCTCGAAAGAGTTCGCGAGGTCGCGGGACGAGGCGCTGAAAGAGCGCCTCCGCCAGATGGCCGACACAGCCAAGAGCGAGCTCTCGGTCGCCGACGCGGTGAAGCGCGAGCTCGACGATCTCCTGCTGCGGGTGCCGAACGTCTTTCACGAGTCGGTGCCGGTCGGCGAGACGGAGGCGGACAACGTGGTGGTCAAGGAGTGGGGGACCCGGCCCGCGCTGGGATTTGCTCCGCGGACGCACTACGACCTCGGCGAGTCGCTCGGGATCATGGACTTCGATCGGGCGGTGAAGATCGCGGGTTCGCGGTTCGCCTTTCTCGTCGGCGAAGGCGCGAGGTTGGAGCGCGCGCTGGTGCAGTTCATGCTCGACGTTCACACGCGCGAGCACGGTTACGTCGAGCTGTGGTCGCCCCTGCTCGTCAACTCGGCCGCGATGACCGGGACCGCAAACCTGCCGAAGTTCGCCGACCAGCTGTTCAAGGTCGAGGAGCGCGACCTGTGGCTAATCCCGACGGCCGAGGTGCCGGTTACGAACTACCACCGCGAAGAGATCCTCGACGCCGATCGGCTGCCGTTGAAGTACGTGTCGTACGCGCCGTCGTGGCGGACGGAGGCGGGAGCGGCCGGCAAGGACACCAGAGGGTTCATCCGCATGCACCAGTTCTCGAAGGTCGAGCTGGTGAAGGTGACAACTGCTGAGACGTCGCTGGACGAGTTCGAAAAGCTGACGCGCGACGCGGAGGACATCCTGCAGAGGCTGGGCCTGCACTACAACGTGATGGCGATGTGCACGGGCGACATGGGCTTCGCGCAGTACAAGAAGTACGACCTGAATGCGTGGGC
>DATEGB010000015.1:0-39847 GCA_035280365.1 Candidatus Dormiibacterota bacterium
CAGTTCGGTCGCGCCACGTCGTCGGGACCTCGGCGACCCTCAGCCCGAGCCTGTACGCCTTCACCGTGAGCTCGAGACCGAGCTCAAATCCACCTTTCGACTCGATCGTGACCTGGTTGAGCAGGCGCTTCGAGTACAGGCGGAAGTTGCTGGTCGCGTCGTGGACCGGCAGTCCGCCGAGCCAGTGCAGGGAGAGGCCGGCCGCCCGCGACATCGTCCGCTTCAGCAGTGGCCCGCCCACCTGGTGGCCGCCGCGCATGTACCGCGAACCGGCGACCACGTCGGCACCTCCGCGGGCCAACGCGTACATCGGATCGATGTCGGCGGGATCGTCTGACGCGTCGCCCATCGTGATCAACACGTACGGTGCCTGGGCCGCGCGCAACCCAGACTTCATCGCGTTCAGCACGCCGCGGCCGAGCGTGTTGCGGTGCAGGCGCAGCTCCGGCAGCTCGGCCTGCAGGCGCTTGACCACCGGCACGGTGGTGTCCTCGTCGAAGTCGTGCACGACGAGCACCTCGAGCGGGCGCGTCGTGGTCTGCCGGACGACGCCCCGCAAAGTCGGCTCGGCGTTCTCGCCTTCGTTGTAGACGGGGATGACGACGCTCAACGCGGGCGTGGCTTCGCTCAGATCCGGGCGGCCTCGATCTCTTCGCGGATCCAGGGGATGACCTCGTCGAGCACGTCCTCGAGCGGAGTCGTCGCCTCGAAGCCGAGCAGCTCTTTGGCTTTGCGCACGTCGGGCACGCGCATCTGCACGTCGTGCTCGTAGGCCGGGTCGCTGATGATGCGCAGGGGCCTGTCGGGACCATGGACCTTGCGCCACACCAGCTCGGCGAGCTCGCGCACGGTCGTCGAGCGCGCCGTCGAGAGGTTGAAGTCTTCGTTCAGCGCGCGCTCCGACTCCATCGCGAGGCGAATGCCGACCGCGAGGTCGCCGCCGTAGGTGTAGTGCCGCACCTGGCTTCCGTCACCGAGGATGTGGAGCGGGTCCTGTCCCTTCAGCACCTTCTGGACGAGGTCGGGCACCACGTGGCTCATGGCCAGCTTGACGTTGCCGCTCATCACGTCGTGGTCGCGCAGCGCCCGGCGCTCGCCGATGCCCACGCAGTTGAATGGCCGCACGATCGTATACGGCAGGCCGTACTGCTCGTGCGCTCCGCGCGCGAAGTACTCGGTGGCGAGCTTCTGGAAGCCGTATGTGGAGCGGGGAGGAGGGCTCGTCAGCTGGGAGCCCTCGGGGGTCGGAAAGACGGTCGCGCTCTCGAAGACCATGCTGCTGGAGAGCACGGTGATCTTGCGCAGGCGGCCGAGCTTGAGGGCGCTGACGGCGGCGTCGAACGTCGCGGCGCAGATGCGCTCGTTCTCGGCGAGCAGGTCGTACGCGAACTCGTGGAAGTACGAGATGCCGCCGATCATGGCCGCGCCGGCGACGATGTGGTCGCACTCCACGGAGAGACCCGTCAGCAGCTCGGCGTCCTTGGCGTCGCCCTCGACCAGGCGGTAGCGCGGGTCGTTGTCGAAGGTGCGCCGGACGGGGCCGTACTTGCTGAGGTTGTCGACGCCGACGACCTCGTGCCCGGCGTGGAGCAGCTCGGCGACGAGGTACCCGCAGATGAACCCGGCGGCCCCGGTGACGAGGACTTTCATCCGCGATAGTCGCGACTATCGACCGTTTTGCGTTGCGCCGATGCGCGATAGTCGCGACTAACGGCCATGGCCACAGCTGGTGAGGAGCCTCAGAGGCGGATCGGTCCTGTGATGCCCCAGACGTCGGCGACTTCGCGTCCCCCCAGGTCGAGCCCGCGGTAGGCGCGGTGCGGCGCGCCGATGACGAGCACGTCAGAGTCGCGGAGCACCTTGTCGAGCGGCTCGAACGACTCGTCAACGATGTACGGGTCTGTGCAGAGGACCTTCGCGCCCTTGAATTGGGCGAGCTTGCGCAGTTTGTAGCTGAGCGACGCACGCGGGTCGTCCGATTCGCCTTTGAATGCCATGCCGAGGATGCCGAGCGTGCGGCCGAGCAGCGGCCGGCGGGCGTTGAGCACGTCGACGATGTAGCCGGGAAGTCCTTCGTTGATCTGCATCGCCGCCTGGCCCATCGGGAAGTGGTCGGGCGTGAAAGCCGAGAGCTGCATGGTGTCCTTCAGGAGGCACGGGCCGGCGGCAAAGCCAGGCGCCGGTAGGTCGGCAGCGCGCGGGTAGTCCTCGCGAATCGCGTTCAGGACGCGGTTGTAGTCGAGGCCCGAGCGGTTGACGATCTCGAAGAACTGGTTGGCGATGGCGAACTTCATGTATCGCCAGGTGTTTGTCAGGAGCTTGGCCAGCTCCGCCTCCAGCGGCGTGGTCCGGATGACCGAGGTCACGCCGAGCCGGCGGAACAACGCGCTCGCCTTCTCGAAGGCGCCGTCGGAAGTCACTCCCACTATCTGCGGCAACGAGCGCAACTCCTCGAGCGCGTGGCCTTCGGCGATGCGCTCCGGGCAGAACGCCACTTCGGCCTGGATGCCGGCCGACTGCAGGCGGCGCTCGACGGTCTCGCTGGTGCCGGGGAAGACGGTCGAGCGCAGCACGATCAAGGTGCCCTGCTGGACGTGTGGCGTCAACTCATCGAGGACGCGGTCGAAGATCCGCACCGACGGGTTCATGAACTCATCGATCGGGGTCCCGATCACGAGCACGACCACGCGCGTGCGCTCGAGCATGGCCGGGTCCCGCGAGAGCTCGAGCCGGCCGGTCGGCAAGAGCTTGCGGAGCAGGGCCTCGGCCCCCGTCTCGCGGAAGGGCACGTTGCCGGCACGGATCATCTCGATCTTGGCCTGGTCGACGTCGTTGACGCCGACGCGATAACCGGCGTCCGCCAGGGAAAGCGCCAGCGGCAGGCCCACGTGGCCGCAGCCCCCGACTATCACCAGGTCAAGGTCGTCCATGGCCGCCAAATTATGCTTCCTCGTGCTCATGAACCAATCTCGGAAGGGCGCGAGTCGCCCGTCCGTATTGCTGGACATGAGGCCGCTTCAGGGCCCGAGCGCGGTCCGCGGCGTGGGCGCCTACGCGCGGGGCTTGCTGAAAGGGCTCATCAAGGCCGGTTTCGACTCCCAGTTGACGCTGCTCCTGGACGTCGCCTTCGACGCGCCGGCCCTGCCGGTCGGTCGCTACAGGCTGGCGGGGTGCAGGCGGCGCAGCCACGGCCAGGTTTCCGCCTACGAGGACGCCGTGGCGCTGGCGAACGACATCGCGCGCATCGCTCCGGACGTGTACCACGCGATCGACTTCCACCTGCCGGGCCGCTCCCCGCGCCCGCTGGTGGTGACGCTCCACGACCTGATCCCGTGGGTGTGGGGAGGAGCGAAGATGCAGGGCGAACGCCTGCGCTACGGCGCGTTCCGCCGCCTGCTGCCACGCGCCGACGTCGTCATCGCCGTCTCCGAGTGCACGGCCGCCGATGCGGTCCGGCTTCATGCGGCCTCGCGCTCGCGCATCCGGGTCGTCCCTGAGGCCGCCGACCCGGTGTTCACGCCTCGCCATGACGCCGCGGCGCGGGTCAGGGCCAAGTGGGGCGTCGACGGGCGCTACCTGCTGTTCGTGGGCGCGCTCGACGCCCGCAAGGACCCGCACGCCCTTCTCCGCGCCTGGACCACGGCGCGCATCAAGCATCCCGACCTGAAGCTGCTGATCGCCGGCGTGCCGGGGCGGCAGGCGCCGCCGAGCATGTCCGGCGCCGTGCAGCTTGGCCGCGTCGTCGACGACGAGCTCGCCGACCTCTACAGGGCCGCTGCCTGCCTCGTCTTCCCGAGCCGTTACGAGGGCTTCGGCCTGCCGTGCCTGGAGGCGATGGCGTGTGGCTGTCCCGTCGCGGCGTTTCGCAACTCGAGCATCCCCGAGGTGGTGGGCGCCGCCGGGGTGCTCGTCGAGGACGGGGACGCCGAGGCGCTGGGCGAGGCTGTCGGCGAGATCGTGGACGCGCCAGAGCGATGGGAGCGGGCGGGGATCGAGAGGGCACGCCACTTCAGCTGGGAGAAGGCGGCGCGAGACACGATCGAGGCCTACATAATCGCTTCCGCATGAGCAAGGTCGCGGTCGTCGGCGCGGGTTACGTGGGTCTGACCACGGCGGCGTGTCTCGCCGACCTCGGCCACAGCGTGACCGTCGTCGACATCGACAGGGACAAGGTCGCCGCGCTGCGGCGCGGCGTGATGCCGTTCTTCGAGCCGGGCCTGCGCGAGCTGATCGAGCGCAACTCGGCCGCTGGCCGGCTCGACTTCACGACGTCTTACGCGGACGCGGTGCCCGGCGCGGAGTTCGCCATCATCGCCGTCAGCACGCCGGAGGGCGAGGGAGGCGAGGCGGATCTTTCCTACGTCGACTCCGCCGCGCGGTCGATCGCGGAGAGCATGGATGGGCCACTAATCGTGGTCAACAAGTCGACGGTCCCGCCGCTCACCGGGGACCGGGTTTCCGAGGTGTTGAAGAAGCACAACACGCGCCATGCCGCGCACGTGGTCTCGAACCCGGAGTTCCTGCGTGAGGGCTCGGCGATCCAAGACTTCATGCACCCCGACCGCGTCGTGGTAGGCAGCAAGCACCGCGCCGCTGCGGAGAAGGTCGCCGCGCTCTACTCGCCGCTGAACGCGCAGGTCCTGGTAACGCCGAACATCTACACCGCGGAGATGGTCAAGTACGCGTCCAACGCCTTCCTCGCCGCCCGCATCTCGTTCATCAACGAGATCGCCCGAATCAGCGAGCGCGTCGGTGCCGACGCCAAGCTCGTGGCGGAGGGGATGGGGCTCGACAATCGAATCGGCCCGCACTACCTGGACGCCGGCATCGGGTACGGCGGCAGTTGTTTCCCCAAAGACGTGGCTGCGCTGGCCGCACTTGCTCAGAGGTTCGACTACCACCCAGAACTGCTCCACGCGATCATGGACATCAATCGGGATCAGCGCATGCTGGTAATCGACCTTCTGCGCGATCTTCTGGAGGAGTTGCCGGACCGCGTGATTGGCCTGCTCGGACTTGCGTTCAAGCCGAACACCGACGACCTGCGCGAGGCGCCCAGCATGGATATCGCCAGGGTGCTCCTGAGCGCGGGAGCGCATGTCCGAGCCTACGACCCGGCGGCGATGGAGCGTTCGAAGCTCCTGCTGCCCGAGGTCGAGTGCCTGAAGGACGCGTACGAGGTCGCCGCGGGGGCCGACGCGCTGGTCCTCGTCACGGAGTGGAACGAGTTCCGCCAGCTCGACATGGCGCGCGTCCGGCAGCTGATGCGGCGGCCGGTGATCGTCGACGGCCGGAACATCTACGACCCCGCGGTCATGAAGGGGTTGGGTTTCACCTATCGCGGCATTGGCCGCGAATAGGGCTCCGCGCGGAGCACACAATCCGCGGAGGCCGCGAGTGGTGGTCTCCGGCGGGGCCGGATTCATCGGCTCTCACCTCTGCGAGGCGCTCCTGGCGCGCGGCCTGCGCGTGGTCGCGCTCGACAACTTCATCACCGGCTCGGCCGAGAACCTCCGCCATCTCCAGGGTAACCCCGACTTCGAGTTCCGGCAGATGGACGTCAACCACGGGATCTTCATCGGCGGCGACGTCCACTACGTGTTGCACTTCGCCTCACCCGCGTCGCCGCCGCAGTACGACTCCAACCCGATCCACACGCTGAAGGTCGGCACCGTGGGGACGATGAACATGCTCGGCCTCGCCCGCGCCAAAGAGGCGACATTTCTTCTTGCCTCGACCTCCGAGGTCTACGGCGACCCGCTCGTCCACCCCCAGCCCGAAACGTACTGGGGCAACGTCAACCCGATCGGCCCGCGCGGCTGCTACGACGAGGCCAAGCGGTGCGCCGAGGCGTACGCGATGGCCTACCACCGCACGCATCAGGTCGACACCCGGATCGTGCGCATCTTCAACACCCACGGCCCGCGCATGCAGGTCCAGGACGGCCGCGCGGTGCCCAACTTCATGGCCCAGGCGATCCGCGGCGAGCCGCTCACCGTGTACGGCGACGGCTCGCAGACCCGCAGCCTCTGCTACGTCTCGGACCTCGTCCGGGGCGTGCTCGCGGCGATCGACCGAGGCGACGAGCTCCCCGTCAACCTCGGCAACCCGCACGAGGTCACCGTCCTCGAGCTCGCGGAAACGATCGTCAGGATCAGCGGCTCGAAGAGCCGGATCGAGCACCGCGACCTCCCGGTCGACGACCCCAAGCAGCGCCGGCCCGACATCTCCCGCGCCAAAAAGCTGCTCGGCTGGCAGCCGGAGGTGAGCCTGGAAGACGGCCTGGCCCGAACTCTTGAATACTTTCGTTCGGTGCTATCGAGATGACGACGCCCGAAGAGCTGAAGAAGTACGTACGCGACGTCCCCGACTATCCGCAGAAAGGGATCGTCTTTCGCGACATCACGCCGCTGCTCGGCGACAGGAAGATCTTTCGCGAGGTCGTCGAGCTGATGTCGAAGTCCTGGCAGGCCGAACCACCCGACCTCGTCGCGGGCATCGAGGCGCGCGGCTTCATCCCCGGCTCGGCCATCTCAGTTCGGCTCGACTCTGGCTTCGTCCCCATCCGCAAGACAGGCAAGCTGCCCTGGATGACGGTGATGGAGTCTTACGACCTCGAGTACGGCACCGACCAGCTGGAGGTGCACTCCGACGCGGTCCAGCCCGGCCAGAAGGTCCTGATCGTCGATGATGTTCTTGCCACGGGTGGAACGGCCTCGGCCGCGGTTCGCCTGATGCGCAAGCTCGGCGCCGACGTGATCGGCGTCCAGGTGTTGATCGAGCTCGCCTACCTCGGCGGTCGGCAGAAGCTGCAGGACGTCAGGCTCGCAAGCGAGATCGTGTACGAGTAGGAGAAAGACTTGAAGGTAAGTTCCCGGGGCAACGACGTGAAGGACACCAACCTGGCCGCGCAGGGCCAGGACCTGGTGGATTGGGCCGCCCGCGAGATGCCGGTGCTGATCCTGATCCGCGAGAGGTTCGCCAAGGACCAGCCGTTGAAGGGTTTGCGCCTGGCCGCGTGCCTCCACGTGACGAGCGAGACGGCCAACCTCATGCTGACGTTGAAGGCGGGCGGCGCCGACATCGCGCTGTGCGCGTCCAATCCCCTCTCCACCAACGACGCGGTCGCCGCCGCGTTGGCGTCGCGGCACAACATCAAGACCTACGCGATCCGCGGCGAGGACAACGAGACCTACTACGAGCACATCGAGGCCGCCCTCGATCACCGGCCGCAGCTGACCATGGACGACGGCGCAGACCTTGTCTCAGTGCTGCACAAGTCGCGTCGCGAGCAGCTGCCCGAGGTCGTCGGTGGGACCGAGGAGACGACCACCGGCGTCATCCGCCTGCGGGCGATGGCGGAGCACGGCGTGCTCGCCTATCCGATCGTCGCCGTGAACGAGGCGGACACGAAGCACATGTTCGACAACCGCTACGGCACGGGCCAGTCGACGCTCGACGGCATCATCCGCGCCACCAACGTGCTCCTGGCCGGCAAGACCTTCGTGGTCGCGGGCTATGGATGGGTCGGGCGCGGGCTCGCCTCGCGCGCCAAGGGCCACGGCGCCGACGTGGTCGTGACCGAGGTCGACCCGGTCAAGGCGCTCGAGGCCGCGATGGACGGCCTGCGCGTCATGACCATGGACGAGGCCGCGCGCGAGGGTGACATCTTCGTCACCGTTACGGGCGACGTGAACGTGCTGGACCGCAAGCACTTCGAGGTCATGAAAGACGGCGCGATCCTCGCCAACTCGGGGCACTTCAACTCCGAGATCAACCTCAAGGCGCTGGACGAGATGGCGACCGGGGTCCGCCAGCCCCGTCCGTCCGTGCAGGAGTACCGGCTCGGCGACGGGCGCCGGCTGTTCCTGCTCGGCGAGGGCCGGCTCATCAACCTGGCCGGCGCGGAGGGCCATCCCGCCGCCGTGATGGACATGAGCTTCGCCAACCAGGCCCTATGCGCCGAGTACATCGCCAGGAACGCGAAGTCGTTGGAGCGCAAGGTCTACGACGTGCCGGCGGAGATCGACACCGAGGTGGCGCGGCTCAAGCTGCGGGCAATGGGCATCGGGATCGACACCCTGACCGAAGAACAGCGTCGATACCTCTCCAGCTGGGAAGAAGGCACCTAATCTAAGCGCCAGCAATGTTCGGTCCCGCTCGGCGCACCTGGGTGCTGGGCGGTGGGGGAGCACGCGGTGCCGCGCAGGTCGGCGTCTTGCAGGCCATGTTCGAGGCCGGCGTCGAGCCGCCCACGGCCCTGATCGGGACCAGCGTCGGCGCCCTGAACGGGGCGTCGATTGCGGCCTACCCGTCGCTCGCCGGGACGATGATGCTGCGCGAGGTCTGGCTCTCCAGACAGGCGGCAGCCGTCTTCTCCGCCCACCCCCTGGGCGTGATCGTGTCGGGCCTGCGGAGAGACCAGCTCAACCTGATGCCCCAGGACAACGTCAGGCGGCTCATCGAGCGCGCCCAGTCGCTCACGGGCGTCACGACCTTCGAGCAGCTGCGCGTCCCGTTGGCGGTGGTGGCAACGGACCTCAACGCGGGACGGCCGGCAGTGTTCCGGTCCGGCGACCTCACGCCGGCGCTTCTCGCCTCGACAGCAATCCCCGGCCTGTTTCCCTCGGTGCGGATCAACGAGCGCGAGCACATGGACGGCGGCGTGGTCGACAACACGCCCCTCGACACCGCCGTCGACGACGGCGGGAAGGACATCATGGCGATCAGCCTGATGGGCGGCGGGGAGTACGAGCCGACGCCGGACAGCCTGCCCGAGCTGATCGCTCGCACGCTCCAGCTCTCACTCCACCACCAGATGCTCAGCGACTACGAGCGCCTGCGCTACCGGGCGAGGATCATCGTCCTCTGCCCGATCACCGCACCCACCGCGACCTGGGTCATGAAGCGGGAGCACGTGGAGTCGGTCATCGAGGCCGCGCGGGCCGCGACCGCGAACCTGCTCCACCAGCGCGGATCGAAGCTCTTCCGCCACTCGGGGATCCACTACCTGCCCCTCGGTTAGGATTCAGGGCGTCCCAAGAGGTATGACCCTGGCGCTTGGGGACGCGCGCACACGGTCGCGAGTCCTTGCCGGCGTGGGGGATTCAAAGGAGGACCGCCGATGCCGTCCCTGTTCACGTCCGAGTCCGTCGCCGAAGGCCATCCGGACAAGCTGGCCGACCAGATTTCCGACGCCATCCTCGACGCCATCCTGGCCAAGGACCCGCTGGCGCGGGTGGCGTGCGAGGCGATCGCCACCACCGGCCTGGTGATAGTCGTCGGCGAGATCACCACCGACTGCTACGTCGACATCCCGCGCATCATCCGCCAGACCGTGCGCGAGGTCGGCTACACCCGCGCCAAGTACGGCTTCGACGCCGAGACTTGCGGCGTGGTCAGCAGCATCGACGAGCAGTCACCCGACATCGCGCAGGGCGTCGACGTCGGCGGGGCTGGCGACTCGGGGATGATGTTCGGCTTCGCCTGCGACGAGACGCCGGAGCTCATGCCGCTGCCGATCATGCTGGCGCATCGCCTGGCGAGGCGGCTGGCCGAGGTGCGGCGCAACAAGGCCCTGAGCTACCTGCGCCCGGACGGCAAGGTACAGGTCACGGTGCGCTATGGCGACGACGGCAAGCCGGCGGGGGTCGACAACGTCGTCCTCTCCGCCCAGCACCACGACGAAGTCGACGTCGAGCAGCTGCGCGCGGACATCACCGCGCAGGTCATCGACGCGACCATCCCCGCCGAGCTGCGCGACGGCGGGATCCGCACCTACATCAACCCCACCGGCCGCTTCGTCATCGGCGGCCCGGTCGCCGACGCCGGCCTGACCGGGCGCAAGATCATGGTCGACACCTACGGCGGCTACGCCCGACACGGCGGCGGCTGCTTCTCCGGCAAGGACCCGACCAAGGTCGACCGCGCCGGCGCGTACGGCGCGCGCCACGTGGCCAAGACCATCGTCGCCGGGGGCCTGGCGAGCAAATGCGAGGTCCAGGTCTCGTACGCGATCGGCGTGGTCAAGCCGGTGGCGATCCGCGTCGACACGTTCGGCACCGGCAAGGTGCCGGACGCGTCCATCGCCTCGGCGGTGACCAGGCTGTTCGACCTGAGCCCGCTGGGCATAATCAAGGAGCTCAACCTGCGCCGTCCTTTGTTCCGGCAGACGGCGGTCTACGGCCACTTCGGACGCACCGACATCGATGCCCCGTGGGAGTCGACCGCGCGCGCGGGCGAGCTGGCGGAAGAGCTGTCGCTGAAGGCGTGACGCGCACCATCGCGGTCATTCCGGCCGGCGGGGCGGGGACGCGTTTGTGGCCGCGTTCACGACGAGCGACTCCGAAACACGTCCTGCCGCTCGGTGACCGGGGTCGGCCGCTCCTGCGCGCAACCTTCGAGCGAGCGAAGACTGTCGCCGACGAGGTCTTCGTCCTCACGGAGACCCGACAGCGCGAGATCATCGAGACGGTCCTGCCCGAGGTCGACCACGACCACGTGATCCTCGAGCCGACGGCGCGCGGCACGACCAACGCGTACGGCCTCGCGACGCTCACGCTGGCCGCGCGCGCTCCGGGCGCGGTGATGATCGCCCTGCCGGCCGACCACGTGGTGCGCGGCACCGCCGCCGCGGCGAAGGCTGTGCGCACCGCCGTCCAGGCCGCGGCCACGACCGGCGCGCTCGTCACGGTCGGCCTGAAGCCGACCATTCCCTCGACCGGCCTCGGCTACATCCACGCGCCCGGCCGCGTGTCGCGCGGCACGCTCAAGGTGAAGCGCTTCATCGAGAAGCCTGCCGCGGCCGACGCCCGCCGGTTCGTGCGCGACGGCGGCTACTACTGGAACCTCGCCTGGTTCTCGTGGCGCCTCGAGGTGCTGGTCGAGGAGCTCGCCCGCCACGCGCCGCGACATCTGGCGGGCCTGCGCAAGGTCGTCGCGGCCCGCGAAGCGGGCGACGAGGCCGCGGCGGCGGAGCTCTATAGACGGTTGCCGGTCGAAGTCATCGATCGCAGCGTGATGGAGAAGACGGACCGCCTCGTGCTCGTGCCGGCGGCGTTCGACTGGGCCGACATCGGCAACTGGGCGGAGCTCGGCGACCGCGTGCACGCCGACATGCGGGGCAACTCGGTCGAGGGCGAGGCCGTGCTGGTCGACACGACCGGCAGCCTCGTGTTCGGCGACCGGCGGCTCGTGGCCGCGATCGGGCTCGAGGACATGATCATCGTCGACAGCGAGGACGCCGTGCTGGTCGTTCCGCGGTCGCGCGCGCAGGACGTGCGCAAGGTCGTGGAGGCCCTGAAGCGCGCCCGCAAGACCAGATACCTTTAGGCGAAATGGCCGGCCAGCAGATCAAGTTTGGCACCGACGGCTGGAGGGGCATCATCGCCGACGACTTCACATTCGGCAACGTGCGCCGCGTCGCCCAGGGCTCCGCGCAGTACATGAAGGCGCGCTCGCACGAGCCGCTCGCGGTCGTCGGCTACGACTGCCGCTTCGCCTCTGAAGACTTCGCCCAGGCCGTCGCCGACGTGTTCGCGAGCAACGGCATCAAGACCCTCGTCTTCGACCGTCCGTCGCCGACCCAGGTCGTCTCCTGGACCGTCATCGACCGCAAGGCCACGGGCGGCGCCGCCATCACGGCGAGCCACAACCCGTACCAGTTCAACGGCTACAAGTACAAGACCGAGACCGGCAGCGCGGTGCCGCCCGAGGTCATCGCGGAGCTGGAGAAGAACATCAACGCTCTCGACGACGTACCCGCGAGCGACCGGTCCGCGTCGCGCACGCTCGTGACCTCCTACGACCCCCGGCCTCCTTACTACGCGCAGATCGCGCGCATGGTCGACGTCGACGCGATCAAGGAGGCCGGCCTGCGCATCGTCCACGAGTGCATGTACGGGTCGGGTTACGGCTACATCGCCGAGCTCATCGGCGGCGGCAGGACGGTGGTGACCGAGCTGCACAACCAGCGCAACCCGCTGTTCGGGGGTTTGAACCCAGAGCCGATCCCGCCCAACATCGACTCCACCATCGCGTTCATGAAGGTCGGCGGCCAGGACCTCTGCATCTGCACCGACGGCGACGCCGACCGCGTGGGCATCATCGACGAGACCGGCAGGTTCATCAACCAGCTGCAGGTCTTCGCGCTGCTGATGCTGTACCTGTTTGAGACGCGCGGGCTGCGCGGCCCCGTGGTCAAGACGGTGAACATGACCGCGATGGCCGACAAGCTGGGCGCGGAGTTTGGCGAGCGCGTCTACGAGGTTCCGGTCGGGTTCAAGAACGTCGCGCCCAAGATGATGGAGACGAACGCGGTCCTGGGTGGCGAGGAGTCCGGCGGCTTTGCCATCCGCGGCCACATCCCGGAGCGCGACGGGATCCTGGTGGGTCTGCTCTTCGCCGACATGATGGTGAAAACGGGGAAGAGCGTCTCCCGGATCCTGGCCGAGCTCGAGCAGCGGGTGGGACCGCACGCCTACGCGCGCCATGACATCCACCTGCACCGCGACACCTACGAGGCGGAAAGGAAGCGTGTCCTCGAGACGCTGGAGAAGAACGAGCCGGAAGAGATCGCGGGAGTACCCGTGCAGCGCGTGCGCTCGGACGACGGCTTCAAGTTCTACCTCGGCGACGGCAGCTGGGTCTTGCTGCGGGCCAGCGGCACCGAGGCGTTGATCCGGATCTACGCCGAGGCGCCCGACAGCGATGCCGTGGAAACGCGGATCAAGGCACTGGAAGACATCGTCGGCGTAAGGCAACATGTCGGGGCGTCCTGAGATCGGCCGAATCGAAGACACGAAGGTCGACAAGCCCTGGGGCTACGAGCTCCGCTGGGCGATCACCGAGCGCTATCTGGGCAAGGTGCTGCACCTGAACAAAGGCGAGGCTCTCTCGCTCCAGTACCACCGCCTGAAGGACGAGTGCCAGTACGTGATCAACGGCGAGATCGAGATGGAGCTCGGCGGAGCTGACGGCGTACTGACGACCCACCGGATGCGCGCCGGGGACACGATTCATCTCACGCCAGGCACGCGGCACAGGCTCACGGCCGTCGAGGACGCCGACATCTTCGAAGTCTCGACGCCCGAGATCGACGACGTTGTGCGTCTCGAGGACCGGTACGGGCGTGCTTAAATTCCGGGGTTTGCGATGAAACTCCCACCGGTGCTGGTGGAGAAGGCCATCCCGGCCGACTCCGCCACCAGATCAGAGCGCGATCGGAGCTTCTTGATCTTCGCGGGCGTCGTGCTGGTGGCGCTGGCGCTTGGCTTCAAGTCCGAGCTCCTCGGCCAGGGCCAGGTCTGGGCTCTTGCCCTGGGCCTCGTCGTGGTCGCGGCGCCGGCGCTGCTCGGTTACCTGCGCGGCACCGAAGAGTTCCCCCGCATCGAGCACTACATCCCCGTCGCGTTGGGCGCGATCACGCTGGCCGGGCTCTCGCTGTTCCAGGACGTCCAGCTCTGGAAGTATTCGGTCGCGACCGTCCTGTTCGGGACCGGGTTCATCATCCTGGCGAGGCTCGACTACCTACGACTCCGAAGCCAGGAGAAGCTCGGTCACGTCGTCCTGCAGGAGGTCATCCTAGTCGTCGTCGTCGCGGGCGCGTACCTGGTGATCGTCACCAGCCGTTTCAACCCGGTCCTGACTCTGCTGTGGATCTTCACGATCACGTTTCTGGCGTCCTACCGCAGCTTCCGCGTCAACGGGGCTGCGATCGCTCCTCGGCGAGCGTTCATCTTCGCCGTCTTCGTGGCCCAGGTCGTCACCTTCCTGGCGTGGGCGATCAAGGCGCTCGAGCTGTACCTCTACGTCAACGAGGGCACCTTCGCGGTGATGCTCTTTTTTGCCTGGTACATCAACCGCGGCCTCGTGCGGCACACCGTCGAGGACAGCTTCACTCGCAACGTGGTCCTCGAATACGGGGCGTTTGCGGTCGTCCTGATCTACCTGTTCGTCACGAGCTACCAGCCAGGCCGCTGACGATCTCGATCCTGCTCGAGGCGCGCTTCGCAAAGAGCGCCCAGCCTCTGAATGAGAGCTGGAAACATTTACCCGTCGCCCGACGTGGGCAGACCTCGCTCGGGATCAGCTTTCGTCCGTGGCAGACCGACGCTTTCGGCCTGGACCGGCAAGCCACGCTCGAAGCCCTACTCGCCCACCCGTTTCAGCTGATTCGCCTCGCCGCCTACTGGAACCGCATTGAGCCGCGAGCGGGCGCTTTCGACGCGAGCGAGCTCGACCGGCAGCTGGAGGCGGCCGAGCGCGCCGGGAAACAGGTGATCCTGTCGGTCGGCGCGATCAAGAACTTTGGCTACCCTGAGTTCTTCGTACCGCGGCATCGGCTCGAGCGCCCGCTGGCGGAAGGGTCGCTGGTCGGGCCCGCGACTCACGCGGCCCTGCTGTCGGGAGCAAAGCAGTTCATCGCCGAGATCGTCAAGCGATACCGAGACCGAAAATCGGTCGTCGCATGGCAGCTGGAGCATGAGGCCGTCGACCCGCTCGGCATCGAGCACTCCTGGCGGCTGAGCGTCGACTTCGTGCGGGCCGAGCTCGACTCGCTCAGGGAGGCCGATCCGTCTCGTCCTGTGCTGATGAACGGCTTCCTGCCTACGTCCTCGGTGGTGAGGCTCTCCCAGTGGTGGCGCACCCGAGACCAGGGTCACTCTTTGGCCGCCGCCGCGCGGATGGCCGACGTCGTGGGCGTCGATTACTACCCGCGCCACGCGCTGTTCGCTCTGGGTCGCAGAAGCCTTTACCTGGACGGAGCGAATCTTCCGTGGCAGAGGGCCCGCACCAGGGCGGTTCTGCGAGCCGTCCATGGACGGGGCAAACGCTTGATGGTGTCGGAAGGCCAGGCGGAACCATGGGAGGCCGTGAGGGTGGCGCCGAATCCCGACCAGCGCGCAATGTTCAGCTGCCGGCCGGAAGACGTCATCCGGAACTACAACGCCGCGATGGAGTGGTCGGCGGGCGATCCTCCTCTCTACGGCTACCTGTTCTGGGGTGCGGAGTACTGGGTCCTTCGAGGCAGATCCGGCGACTCGAGCTACCTGAAGGCTTTCGGGCGAGTGCTGGAAGAGGCCGGCTGAGGGCGATCAGCCCGCGGTCTGCTCCAGGCCCACCGACGTCAGGCCGATGGCAAACGGGGTGTATCCGAGATCCCCGGCCAGCTCCGTCTGGATGCGGTTCAGGATGGGCCAGGCATCAGTGCTGTCCATGTCGGCAAACGAGCAGACAAACTCGTCCTCCGCGTACCTGAAGATCAGGTCCTCTTGCCTCAACCCCTTGCGCAGGCGGTCGGCCACCAACCGGACGAGCTCGGCGCCGTTGGCCGCCTCGGATGTGGACACGCTCAGCACCGCGACGCAGTGGCTGCCGGCGCGAGTCCGCCGCGCCCGCAGCACGTCACGCTCCAGGGCAGCGAGCCCCAGCTCGCGGCTGAGCAGCCCCGTGGTCGAGTCAATCGCGGTCCGCGACGCCAGGGCGGAAATCAGGTCATCGAGCTTGCCCAACGCGTGCGCCACATCCTCACCACCGTGGCTCGCGCCGTTCCTGGAGGATTGCAGGTCGACGATCTCGTTCTTGATCGGTTTCACTGCGTCGCGCAATTCGTTCACGACGGCGGGGAGCAAGATGGGCATCGCAGTCTCGCCCGTGCCGTCGTTTGCCGCCGCAACTAGATCGTTTGTGCCGGCCGCGGAGTCAAGACTCAGGCTCGTCAAGCGCGCCAGTGTGCGAAGCATGAACTGCTGCACCGGGTCGACCGCCGGGCCGTCACGGGCGGTGGCCGCAAGCAGCCCATGCAGGGAGCCACCGGAGTAGACCGGCGCCATGATCAGCACCTGCCAACCCAGGCGGTCGGCAAGCTCCCGCAACGGGCCGGTCATGTGGTCGGGTCGGGCGAAAGCGGGACGTCCGGTGCGGATCGCACCGCGCGCAGCCTGATTGCGGGCGATTGGATATTCGAATCCAACCGCCATCTCGCGTTCAACGGCTCCGTCGGCGACCACCGAGATGTTGACCTTGTCGCCGATTACCGAATGAAAAGCCGCGTGTGCCGTCCGGCCGTGGCCGGCCCTGGATATCCCGCGCGCCGAGACGTGCACGGCGGTGTTCAGCACCGCCTCACGATCTGGCGCCGCGGCGAGGAATTCCGCAGCCTCGAGCAGCAAATTCAAGCCCTCGAGGCGCCGCTCCCTGGCGGGGCTCCGGCGTGCGACGCCCTCTCTTTCCGCGGTGAGATGGGCAAGAGCGATCAAGCCGGCCAGGAGGCAGACCTGGAGGAGGTCGGCCGGCCACTGCAGCAAGCCCGAGCCGTAGAAACCCACCACGACGGCGATTTCGGCCAGGCCGATCGCGGCTGCCACTCTGCCCGAGAGCAGCCATCCGGCCGCCACGCCGAGAACCGCCAGGACGGCGAATCCTGCCTCCGGCTGGCTCGGGTAAAGGAGAACCGCGACACCGATCGCCACCACGGTCGCGGCGAGGTGGCGGATGCGGTGCCGGACTACGGCCTTGGGCCCGATGACGACCGCCCACTCGATGTCTTTCCGGGCCAGCGAGGCATGCAATTTCCGTTTCGTGGCGCGAGCGAGCATAGGTGGCTCCAGAGAGCAACCGCAACAATTAGCGCAAAAACACCGGTCAGGGGGTTAGCTCGCGTGGCAGTGCGCCGTCCGGCTCTCGCCGGGACGCACTACATCCCCAGGTAGGCCTTCTGGACCTCTTCGGACGCGAGCAGGTCGCGACCGGTGCCCGTCTGGACGATGACCCCGCTCTCCAGCACGTAACCGCGGGTCGCGACCTCGAGCGCCTTGTTCGCGTTCTGCTCGACGAGCAGGACGGGGGTGCCCTGGGCGTTGATCTCGCGGACGATGCTGAAGATCGTCTCCTGCAGGATCGGAGCCAGGCCAAGCGACGGCTCGTCCAGCATCAGCACCTTCGGGCGGGCCATCAAGGCCCGGCCCATCGCCAGCATCTGTTGCTCGCCGCCTGACAGCGTGCCCGCGATCTGAGTCCGCCGTTCCTGCAGGCGGGGGAACAGCTTGTACACGCGCTCCATGTCAGCCGCGATGCCCGGCTTGTCATTGCGCGAGTAGGCGCCCATGAAGAGGTTGTCGAGGACGGTCATGCGGGGGAACAGCCGCCGGCCCTCTGGCGACTGGCAGATGCCGAGCGCGACGATCCGCGACGGTCCGGTGCGCGTGATGTCGCGGCCGTCAAAGGTGACGCTCCCGTTGTGCGGGTGCATCAGGCCGGAGATGGTGCGCAGCGTCGTCGTCTTGCCCGCGCCGTTCGACCCGATCAGGGCCACGACCTCGCCCTTGTCGACCTTGATGCTCACCCCACGGAGGGCCTGGATCCGGCCGTAGAAGGCGTCGACGCCGTCCACCTCGAGCAGGGCCATCAGGTCACTCTCTCAGGCCGACTTGCCGAGATATGCTTCGATCACCTTGGCGTCGTTCCTCACCTCGTCCGGGCTGCCCTCGGCGATCTTCTCCCCGTGGTCGAGTACGACGATCCGCTCTGAGATCCCCATCACGACCTTCATGTCGTGCTCGATCAGGAACACGGTGATGCCCCGGTCCAGGATCTTCCGCACGAGGGCCATCAGCTCGACCTTCTCTTGCGGCGTGAATCCCGCCGCCGGCTCGTCGAGGAGGAGGAGCTTGGGCTCGGTGGCAAGGGCCCGAGCGATCTCGAGCCGGCGCTGCTGGCCGTAGGCGAGGTTGCGCGCGTACTGGTTCGCGTGCTTGGCGATGCCCACGAAGCGGAGCAGGTCCATCGCCTCCTCTGTCACCCGATCCTCCTCGTGTCGCTCACGAGGCGTCTTGAACAGGGAGTCCCACACCTTCGCCCTCATGCGTACGTGGCGGCCGACGCGCACGTTGTCCAGGCACGACATGTAGTCGAACAGGCGGATGTTCTGGAACGTGCGCGCGATGCCAAAGCGCGCGACCTGGTGAGGCTTGTAACCCGTGATGTTCCTGTTGTCGAAAACGACCGTGCCGCTGGTTGGCCGGTACAGGCCCGTCACGTTGTTGAACATCGTGGTCTTGCCGGCGCCATTGGGGCCGATCAGTGCGAACACCTCACCGCGTTTGATGTTGAGCGTCACGTCGTCGACGGCGACCAGGCCCCCGAACCGCTTCGTCAGGTTGGTGACCTCGAGGATGTTGTCGATTTTCGCGTCGCTCATCTGGCGTGCGCCTGCTCCACGGCCGCCTCGTCCTCCTGGACCGCGGCATGCTTCAACTCCTGCTCCCGAACGCGGCTGGGCAGCAGGCCCTGCGGCCGGAGCAGCATCACGCCGACCAGGATGGCGCCGTAGATGAGGAAGTTCAGGCGCTGCGTCTCCTCGGCGAGCCCGGGCCAGTCGCCGTTGCTGTTGTTCAGCGATTGCAGACCCAGGTCGCTCGCCAGCCCCCTGGCGAAGTCCGGCAGTCCGGGGATCAGGTAGAAGACGATGTAGTACATGACCAGGGCGCCGACGATGACGCCCGTGATGTTGCCCATCCCGCCGAGCACGACCATCACGAGCACGGTGATCGAGACGATGAACAGGAAGGAGTCCGGGCTCACCAGGCTGACGCTTGCGCCGTAATAGGCACCGGCGAAACCGCTGAACGAGGCGCCGATGCCGAACGCGAGCAGCTTGGTCGTGACGGTGTTGATGCCCATGGCGGCGGCGGCGACCTCGTCCTCGCGGATCGCCATCCAGGCGCGGCCGAGCCGCGAGCGGTGCAGGTTGGTGACCAGGATCACCCCGGCCGCGATCAGCGCGCAGATGAGGACGTAGTACGCCACCGGGTCGCCGTTGAAGTTGAAGTCCCTGACCCAAGCGACCGGCCCGTCGCCCGACCACGGTCCCTGGATCCACACGGGGAGGCGCGGCTGGTCGATCAAGCCGACGGCATTGATGCCGCCGGTCCACTGGTCGAAGTTGTAGAAGAGCTGAGGCACGATCTCGCCAAAGCCCAGGGTGACGATGGCCAGGTAGTCACCTCGCAGGCGGAGCGTGGGGAAGCCAAGGACCGCGCCCGCGACCGCGGCGAAGACCAGGGATACGAACATCAGGATCCAGAAGGTGATGTGCACCGCGTGGTGGGCGGGGGACGACGCGAGCTGCGGGGAGGCCAGCAGCGCGTACGAGTAGGCGCCGATCGCGAAGAAGGCCGCGTATCCGAGGTCGAGCAGGCCGGCGAAGCCGACGACCACGTTGAGGCCGATGGCCAGCAGCACCCAGTAGCCGGCGCGCGTGGCGTGGGAGACGAGAGCAGTGCCGTTGGTGGCCCAGATAGAGATGATCGGAAACAGGACCGCGACGATGATGAGGACCCCGTACACCGCCGTGTCCCGGTCGCGAATCATCTCCCGCGGCCGCAGTCGCTGCCGGAGCGGCGGGCGCCGGGTCATGCTGGCGTTGCTCATTTCTCGGGCACCCGCATGCCGAGAAGACCCGTCGGGCGGAACACCAGCACGGCGATCAGGATGCCGAAGATCACCACCTGGGTCCACTTCGAGCCGATGTAGTTGTCGCTGAACGCCGCGACCAGGCCGATGACCAGTCCGCCGATCGCCGCGCCCGGGATGTTGCCGATGCCGCCAAACACCGCCGCGGTGAAGGCGATGAGGCCGCTGCGGAAGCCGAGCTGGTAGTAGATCGTGTTGTAGTAGAGGCCCCAGATCATGCCGCCCGCCCCGGCGAGGAGGGCGCCGATGAAGAACGTGGCGGCGATCGTGCGGTTGATGTCGATGCCCATCAGCTGAGCCGCGTCCCGGTCCTGGGCGGTGGCGCGCATGGCCTTGCCGAGCTTGGTTCGGTTGATGAACACGGCAAGCAGGGAGACGAGGATCGCCGCGGTGACGACCACGAACACGTCCTTGAAGCCGAAGAACACTCCGGCGACCGTGGTCGACTGCTGGGGAAGGATGTCCGGGAAGTGGACCGTCGCGGGGCCTTTCCAGATGAACATGATGCCCTCGAGGAAGAACGACATCCCGATCGCGGTGATCAAGGGCGCGAGGCGTGGTGCGTTGCGGAGCGGGCGGTACGCGATCCGCTCGATCGTGACGTTGATCCCGCCCATGATCAGCATCACGACCGGGAACACGATGACCAGCGCGATCAGGTTGAACGCCGTGAAGCCGCCTTCGGTGACCGCGAGGAAGCCGAGGATCGTGGTCCCGATGTAGGCACCGAGCGTGAATACGTCGCCGTGGGCGAAGTTGATCAGCTCGATGATGCCGTAGACCATCGTGTAGCCGAGCGCGACGAGGGCGTAGATGGAGCCCTGGGTCAGGCCGAAGACCAGGATCTGGGCGAACTGCGTCGGGTTGAGGACCGCCTGGGCGGCGAGGAGGACCACGGCAGAGGCGCACAGCACGTAGAACCCGTAGTCGGCGACGCTCATCCCGCCCAGCGAGATCGCGCGGAACCGCCTGAGGGCCGCCGCGCCGCTTCCTACCGCGCCCGCCTCCAGTGCTTCCCCTCCTTGGTCAAAGGGCGAGGAGGCCGTTGGCCGGCCTCCTCGCTGGATTTTGGGCTAAAAGACTACTAGCTGCTCTGGGCGAAGTCGAATTGGGTCTTCCAGACGAAGCAGGCGTTGGCGGCCTTCTTGCCGCAGACGCCCGTCGAGGCAGCGACGTCGCTGGCGCTCAGGCCCGTCTTGACCACGTAGATCGACACGATCTTGAGCGTCGTGTCGCCGTTCTGGTCGAAGCCGTAGTTGCCGATCACGCCCTGGAAGGTCGTGATCTTTGCCATCGCGTCGCGAACCTGCTTTCGGCTCGGCAGGCTGCCGCCATTGGCCTTGATCGCGTTGCCGATGGCCGTCATCATGATGTTGGCCGCGTCGTAGGCCTGCATGGTGTAGCCGCCGAAGTCGTTCGCGCCGGTGAACGCCTGACGGAATTTGGCGATGGTGTCCTTGGCCCCGGCCACCTGGGTCGCGTCGGCGCCTGCCGAGGTCGCCAGGATGTCGGCTTCGTTGCCGGCCGCCTGCTCGAGGCAGTCGGTGGTCTCGATGCCGTCACCGCCGCCGAACGGCGCGTTCCAGCCGATGTCCTTCATCTGCTTGCGCGGGATGCAGATGTTCTGGTCGTCCGTGCCGCCCACGTAGACGGCCGTCGCTCCGGCGTTCTTGAAGCCCAGCAGGAGCGCCTTGAAGTCGCTCGTCTGCTCCTTCTTGTATTCGGAATGCTTGGCTACCGTGCCGCCCAGCTTCTTGAACTCCGTCTCGAAGGCGCCCGCGATGCCCACGCCGAACACCGTGCTGTCGTCCAGGATGCCGACGTCCTTGATGCTGAGCTGCTTGAACATGTAGTCGGCCATCGCCGGGCCCTGGTAGTCGTCGGTGGTGACGACGCGCCAGTAGTTGTTGGGGTTGCCCGACCGCAGGTCCTGCGGGTGATACGAGCACGTCGCCAGGTCCTTGGTCAGACACGGGTTCGTGTTCGCCGGGCTGATCATGGCGAAGCCCTGCGGCGAAGCGATCGGGATCTCGGCCTTGGCGACCGCCGAGTTATACGGGCCGATCATGCCCAGGTACGCCTTGTCGTCGAGCATCTGGCGGACATTGGCGACCCCGGCGTCGGCGTTGTAAGCGCCCTGCCGGCAGTCGTCGAAGCTCGTGTACGCGATCGTGAAGCCCTCGACCCCACCGGCCGCGTTCTTCGTGTCGACCGCGAACTTGACGCCGTTGGCGGTCGACTGACCGCCCACGGTACACACCGGGAAGTCGGAGCCGATCTTGATGGTGCCCTTGCTGCCGCCACCACCGCCCCCGCCGCCTCCGCAGGCAAAGGCGACGAGAGCCGCCGCGGTGAGGACCATGAGTCCCCTAGCTCGAACCATATGGTTCCCCCTTGTGCTTAGTCGGGAGGCCAATGCGCAACACCACACCTGACGCCTCCCTGTCACTTGCCGCCCTCTTCCCAACCTGGCGTCGGGGCGAGAGTGCGCCGGCGGCGAGTGCGGCCACATGAGGATGGCCGAACTGCTACTCCGAGCACACTATCGACTTGCAGGGCCCCGCAAGTCAAGTCGAGCCTGCCGCCGGGCCCAGATCAAACCCCGATCAATAAGGTAGTCGCGCCCCGTAGTCGACCGTGCCGGCGGGCTTCCATGGCGCCCGTTCGTCCCCGGACGGGGCCTCGAAAACTGTGATCACCGGGTTCGTCGTGTCCCCGTTCGCGTCGAAGCCGAGGCTGCCGGTGACTCCGGCCAGGCCGGAGGTCCGGGCGACCTGGGCGAGCACGTCCGCCCGGTCGGGCGGGGCTCCCGCCCCGGCCCGGATCGCCCGGTCGAGGGCGGCGTAGACGACGGCGGTGGCGTCATACGCCAGCATCGTGTACGGCCCGTAGGCGGCCGTGCTCCCGAACGCCGCCCTGAAGGCGTTGATCGTGGCCACCGCGCCGGGCAGTGCGTCGGCGTCTGGGAACGGGACCGTGGCGTAGATGCCGGCGCTGTTGGCGCCGGCGGCCAGGACGCACCTCGGATCGTGGGCGACGCCGTCACCGCCCAGGAAAGGGGCCGCCTCGCCGGCGCCGAAGACCGAGGACATCTGGGCCCGGATCGAGCATCCGGCCGCGGTCGCCCCGCCGTAATAGACCGCCTGGGCGCCTTCCGTCTTCGCGCGAGCGAGGAACGTCGCGACGTCGGTGCCGGCGACGTCGAGCCGCGCGACCACGCTCCCGCCCCGGCGGCCGAACCGGGCGCTGAACGCCGCGGCGAGGCCCTGCCCGTAGGACTCATGGTCGGAGATCACCGCGGCGCGCAGGACGTGCAGGGTGTCAAAGGCGAAGTCGGCGGCGGCCGCGCCCTGCAGCTCGTCGGTCGCGGCGAGGCGAAAGAAGTTGTTGGTGCCCGACGGCCGCAGCTCGGAGGCGGGGGGCAGGCCGGCCTCCTTGCAGGTGATGGCGGTGCGCGAGGGGTTGAGCAGCGCCGGGAGGTAGACGTCGCGCGTGAGGCAGGGGTTGCCCGTCGCCGGGCTGATCATCGCGAGCGAGGCCGCGTTGGCGACGGGGATCTCCTTGCGCGCGACGGCCCCGTCGAACGGTCCGATCATCGCGACGACGGTGGGGTCGGCGAGGAGACGGTTGACGTTGGAGACGCCGCGGGCGGGGTCCGCCGCATCGTCGGTGACCGCCAGGTGGACTGGAAAGCCGTCCAGCGTCGGGTGGGTCTGGACGAAGAAGCGCACGCCTTCGACTGCGGGCGTCGCGGCGCGGGTCTCGCGACCGCTCAGGGGAAGGTCCACGCCGATGCGGAGCACGTTGCCGGCCCGCGCCGCGGGCGAGGATGAGCTGCAGGCGGACGACACCACGACGAGGCATGCGAGCAGCGCGCTCTCCAACTGGGTTCTACGTATACTCAGCATTCCTCTTCGAGCCCTGCCATTGGAGCGCGCCTGAATGAAGACCGACACCAGCGAGCACCTTAAACCGCGGTCGCAGTACGCGGAGGATGCGGTGCAGCTTGCCATCCAGGGCAGGTGGGACGAGGCCGTCAAGCTGAACAAGTTCATCATCGACAGCTTCGGCGCCGACGAGGAGACGCAGAACCGGCTGGGCAAGGCCCTCTCCGAGCTGGGCAAGCTGAAGGACGCCAAGGCCGCGTACGAGGCCGCTCTCAAGCTCAACCCGATGAACTCCATCGCCAAGAAGAACGCGGCCCGCATCAACGCGCTGCTGCACCAGAAGGAAGGCCTCAAGGTCGGCGGCAGCAAGGTCGACCTGAACCTCTTCGTCGAGGAGATGGGCAAGACCGTCCTCACCAACGTCGAGTCGCCGGCCAGCGCGGACATCTCGTCCAAGGTGGCCGCGGGCGACGTCGCCGAGCTGAAGATCGAGGGTGACGGCATCGCCGCAGAGACGTCGCGTGGCGTGCGCATCGGTCAGCTCGAACCAAAACTGGCGCGCCGCCTGATCAAGTTCATGCGCGGCGGCAACCGGTACCAGGCGGGCGTCACCTCGGTGGACGGCAGCGCCGTCAAGCTCATCGTGCGCGAGACCTACCAGGACCCGCGCTTCGCGGGCAAGCCGAGCTTTCCGATGCGCCGCAAGCGCGAGGTCGAGTTCCGGCCATACGCGAAGGAGAGCCTGCTCGCGCGGGAGGTGGAAGTCTTCGCCGAGGACGAGGAGGAGGGCGAGGGCCTCGCCGAGGAGCCCGCGGGCGAGGACATCGAGGAGGGCATGCACGCCGTCGAGGACGAGGGCGAGGCCATCGACTTCTCGGAGGACGCCGACGGCGAGGTCGAGGACGAAGATGAAGACGAAGGCTGAGTCGAAGGTTCAGCAGGCCGCGGCCCGGAGGTTTCTTCACCGACCCTAACAGGGGTCCCCGCGAAATCAAGGCGAAGCCTCTGATTTCGCGGGGCTTTACGCCACCCGTGCAACTTGGCGGCGTGCCTGGGTTCCGCGATCTACTTCCGCTCGAGGCCGAGGTCCTGCGCGAGGCACAGGAGTCGCTCCTCGGCGAGATGCGCCGCTGGGGCTACCGCCATGTCATCACGCCGCTCGTCGAAAGCATGGAGGTGCTCGACCTCGGGCTGGGAGTGGACCAGCGCAGGCGACTCTTCAAGTTCACCGACCAGCGAGGCGACGTGGTGGCGATAGTCGGCGAGCGAACGGTGCCGGTGGCGCGGCTCGCGGCCGGCAAGCTCCGCGGCACCCCGCTGCCCATGCGCCTCTGTTACGCCGGCCCGGTGGTCTCGACCGCCGAGGGCCGGTTCCACCACCGCCGCGAGACCTACCAGGTCGGCGCCGAGCTGATCGGCGCTTCGGGTCCGGTCGCTGACGCGGAGGTGATCGCGCTGGCCGCGCGCTGCATGGAGGCCACCGGAATCCGCCGCTATCAGATCGACGTCGGCCACGCCGAGTTCTTCCACGGGATCATGGACGCGGTCCGGCTTCCGGAAGATGTCAAGGCGGCAGTCCGCGCGGCGCTTGCGGCGCGCGATTTCGTCGGCCTCGAGTCACTGCTGGAAGGCACACCGCTGAAGTCGGCCGAACACGAGCTCCTTCTCCGTTTTCCCGCGCTGCGGGGCGGACCGGAGATCCTCAAGGCCGCGAGTGGGCTCATCCGCAACAAGCGCTCGGAGGTGGCGGTGGAGGAGCTCGCGCGCGTGCGCGAGCTGCTGCTGCGACATGGCATCGGCGACGTGGTAGTCCTCGACCTGGGCGCGATTCGCGACTTCGACTACTACACAGGCGTCATCTTCGAGGGCTATGGTCCCGATCTCGGCCAGCCTGTCGCGCAGGGCGGACGCTATGACGGCCTGCTCGCGAAGTTCGGCCGGCCCGCGCCCGCCACCGGCTTCGTGGTCCAGCTCGACCTGGTCTCGGAGGTGCTGGCATCGCCCCGACTGCCGCGGATCGACGCAGCGATCGCATGGTCCGGGTCCGGGCTCAGCACGGCGCTGCGGCTTGGGTCCACGCTGCGCCTGTTCGGGATGCGAGCGATAGTCGACACCGAGGCGCGCGGCGCCGCCGAGGCGAAGTCGTGGTGGCAAGCGGTCGGGGCGGCCAACCTCGTCTACTGCCGGGGAGGCTCAGAGGTGACGTGGGCGGTCGAGGGTCAGCGCGCGCGCAACCTCCCGCCCGAGCAGGTCGCGGCCCGGCTGGCAGGAGGCATCTCGTGAAATCCAACGGGGCCGTTTCGATAGCGCTGCCTACGGGCGTGCTCATGAACGACGCGCTCAGCCTCCTGACCCGGACGGGCCTGGTGAGCATGACCGCGGAGGAGCTCGGCCGGCAGCTGATGGTCGAGGGCCCAGGCGTGCGCGTGATCCTGGTGCGTCCGGCTGACGTCCCCGCCTACGTCGACCACGGCGCCGCCGACCTGGGCATAGTCGGCAAGGACATCCTGTGGGAGTCGCCCGGCTCGCACTACGAGCTGGTCGACCTGAAGTTCGGCGGCTGCCGCCTTGTGCTCGCGGTGCCGGAGGCGTCGAGCGTCAACGGACCCGACACGTGGCCCCCGCTGCTGCGCATCGCGACCAAGTACCCGCGCACCACTACGGCCTGGTTCGAGCACGTCGGCCAGGCGGTGGAGGTCGTGCAACTCCATGGCTCGGTCGAGCTCGCACCGCAGGTCGGGCTGGTCGACGGCATAGTCGACCTGACCGCGACGGGCCGGACGCTCCGCGAGAACGGGCTGCGCGTAGCGGCGGTCCTGGGCAGCTCGACAGCGCGGTTGATCGCCAACCAGGCGAGCATGAAGACGCGAACCGCCGCGGTGCAGTCCGTGATCGCGAAGTTGCGGGAGGCGGCCGGCCTTGACCGTTAGACGTTTCGACGCAGCCTCCTTCGCAGAGGTGGTGCGCGAGCGGTCGCGTTCCGAGGCCCTGGCGTCGGAGCGTTCGACGGTGGCGGCCATCTGCGCCCGTGTACAGGCGGAGGGCGATGCGGCCCTGCGCGATCTCGGCAGGAAATTCGACGGCTGGGCGCCGCCTGCCGGTGAGACCTTCGAAGCCGACATGGATTCCGCAATGCTCGATCCCGCGGACCAGGAGGCGCTCGAATTCGCCGCCGGCAGGATCCGCGAGTTTCACGAACGCCAGCTGCCCGCCTCGCCGTCAGACGATGACCTCCGCCTGATCACCAGACCGGTCCGCCGGGCCGGTGTGTACGCGCCAGGAGGACGCGCCGCGTATCCGTCGACGGTGCTCATGACAGCTATCCCGGCTCGCGTCGCGGGAGTCGAACGTGTAGTACTCGCGACCCCGCCAGGTCGGGACGGCCGGGTGCCCGCGGCCATCCTCGCCGCCGCTCGCATTGCGGAGGTGGATGCCGTCTATCGCATCGGCGGTGCACAGGCGATCGCGGCCCTGGCCTACGGCACCGAATCGATCCCGCGGGTAGACGTCGTCGCGGGGCCGGGCAACGTCTACGTGACGCTGGCCAAGAAGGAGGTCTACGGCGCGGTGGGCGTCGACGGCATCGCCGGGCCGACCGAGGTCGTCGTGGTCGCGGACGAAACCGCGCGCCCCGACTTCGTGGCGGCGGACCTCGCGGCGCAGCTGGAGCACGACCCGATGGCGTGGGGGGTGCTGATCACCGACTCGAGCGAACTCGCAAGACGCGTCGAAGAGGAGCTCGGCGACCTGCTTCGCGGCCTCGACCGCGCGGAAGTCATCCGGCAGGCCAACTGCTGCCTCGTTCACGTCCGCGACATGAACGAGGCGTTGCGCGTGGTCGACGACTTCGCGCCCGAGCACCTGCTGATCGTGACCGCGCGGGCAGACGAGCTCGCCTCGCGGGTGCACAACGCGGGCGCAATCTTCGTCGGCCCGTATGCGACCGTGCCCCTGGGCGACTACGTCGCGGGCCCCAATCACACCCTCCCGACCTCGGGCGCCGCGCGCTTCGGCTCGCCGCTCGGCGTGCACACCTTCATGAAGAGGACGAGCATGCTCGCGCTCGACCGCGACGACGTCGCCGCGCTGCGTGACGCGACGGTGCGGCTCGCGCACCTCGAGGGCCTGGGTGCGCACGCGCACGCGGTGGAGGTGCGACTTGAGTAAGCGCAAGGGCGTCGTGACACGCAAGAGCAAGGAGACGCAGCTTTCCGCCACGGTCGGTCTCGAGGGACGGGGCCGTGTCCGGGTCTCGAGCGGGCTGCCTTTCGTCGACCACATGCTCGAGCAGGTGGCGCGCTACGGCGGCTTCGACCTCGAACTTGGCGGCACCGCCGACGTCCACGTCGATCCCCATCACCTCGTCGAGGACGCAGGCATCGTCCTGGGCCAGGCGCTGTCGCAGGCGCTGGGCGACCGGGCGGGCATCGCACGTTTCGCGTCGGCGTATGCGCCGCTCGACGAGTCGCTCGCGCGTGTCGTGGTCGACCTGGGCCGGCGGCCGTTCCTCTCCTACAACGTCGCCCTGCGAGGCCGCGTCGGCACCCTGGAGTCAGAGGTGCTCGAGGAGTTCTGGCGCGCCTTTTCGATCCACCTCGGGGCGACGATCCACGTCGACGTCATCCGCGGCCGCAACCGCCACCACATCGCCGAGGCGACGTTCAAGGCCCTCGGCCTGGCGCTGCGGCAGGCCATGGCGACGAGCGCCGGGGGCGGCATCCCCTCGTCCAAGGGCTTGCTGGGGTGATCGCGGTCGTCGACTACGGCGTCGGCAACGTGCACTCGGTGCAGCGCGCGCTGGTCCAGGTGGGCGCCGAAGCTGAGCTCACCGCGGACGAGGATCGGCTCGAGGCGGCCGAGGGGATTGTCCTGCCTGGCGTCGGCGCGTTCGCGCCTGCGCTCGCGAAGCTGAACGAGCGCGGCCTCGGCCGGCGCATCGTGGACCTGGCACGCGCCGGCAAGCCCGTACTCGGGGTGTGCCTGGGCTACCAGCTGCTGTTCGAGGAGTCGACCGAACACGGCCTGCATCGCGGCCTCGGCCTGCTGCCGGGTCGGGTGGTCGAGGTGACGACGAGCGCGCGCCTGCCCGTCATCGGTTGGTGCCGCACGTCGCAGTCGGCGTCATCGCCTCTGTGGGATGGGATCGCCGACCAGTCCTACTTCTACTACGTGCACTCGTTCACGCCCGAGCGCACGCAAGACCGCATCGCCTGCACCGACCACTCGCCCGCGGCCGCCGCGGCCGCCGGCAACGTAGCGGGCACTCAGTTCCACCCCGAGAAGAGCGGGCCCGACGGGTTGCGCGTTTATGCCAACTTCGTCGCCATGTGTAAGTGATGCCGGCGAAACGGATCATCCCGTGCCTCGACGTCGACGGCGGGCGGGTCGTCAAGGGCGTGCAGTTCCAGGATCTGCGCGACGCCGGCGACCCGGCCGAGCTCGCCGCCGCCTACGACCGTGAGGGAGCGGACGAGATCGTCTTCCTCGACATCACCGCATCTTCGGACGCGCGCGGGATCCTGCTCGAGGCGGTCGAGCGGACCGCGGACCAGGTGTTCATCCCGCTCGCGGTCGGCGGAGGCGTGCGGAGCGTGGAGGACATGGGCGAGCTGCTGACGCACGGAGCGGACAAGGTGTCGATCAACACCGCCGCGCTCGACGACCCGTCGCTCATCACGCGGTGCGCCGAGATCTTCGGCTCGCAGTGCGTGATCCTGGCCATCGACGCGCGTCGGCGGCGGGAGGGGGCGGGTTGGGAGGTGTTCAGCCACGGCGGCCGCCGGGCGACCGGCCGCGACGCGGTGGAGTGGGCGGCGCTCGGCGAGCGGTTGGGGGCGGGGGAGATCCTCCTCACGTCGATGGACTTCGACGGCACGCGCTCCGGTTACGACATCGAACTGACGCGGGCGGTCGGCGACGCGGTGCGGCTGCCGGTGATTGCGTCAGGCGGAGCGGGTTCGGTGCGCCACATGTTCGAGGCGCTTCACGACGGTGGCGCCGAAGCGGCGCTCGCGGCATCGGTCTTCCACTTCGGCGAGCTGGGGATCGCCGACGTCAAGCGACAGCTGGCCGGCATGGGCTTGGAGGTGAGGCAGTGACACCGGACTTCTCGAAAGGCCTCGTCCCCGCCGTCGTGCAGGATGCCGCGACCGGCAAGGTCCTGATGCTGGCCTACATGGACGAGGAGTCGTGGCGCAAGACACGGGCGACCGGCCGGGCCTGGTTCCACTCCCGCACCCGCGGGCTGTGGGAGAAGGGGGCGACCTCGGGCAACACTATGGAGGTCGTCGAGGCGCGCATTGACTGCGACTTCGACGCCGTTCTCCTCCGCGTCACCCCGGCCGGACCGGCGTGCCACACGGGCGCGGAGTCGTGCTTCTTCAACGTGGTCGGCGACTGATTGTTTATGCATTTCCCTGTATACTCATGCGCCAATGACCGGAAGGCTCAAAGTCGGCGTGGCGGGCGCGAACGGCTACGCCGGCATGACCGCGGTTCACCTGCTGGCGCGGCATGCGAACGTCGAGCTTTGCGGCCTGACCTCGCGCTCGCTGGCGGGTAAGCCCTACTCCGAGGTCTTTCCTCTTCTCGACCTGGCCGGCGAGTTCACGACCGAGCTCCCCTCCGGGCTGGACGCGGTCTTCAGCTGCCTGCCTCATAACGTCGGCGCACGCGCCGCCGGCACGTGGCTCAAGGACGGCGCGCGCGTGATCGACATGAGCGCCGATTTCAGGCTCCACGACGCCTCGCTGTACCCGAAGTGGTACCGGCAGGAGCATCCGGCGCCCGAGCTGCTCGCCAGCGCCGTGCTCGGCCTGCCCGAGCTCCACGAAGCCGAGATCCGGGATGCCCGGCTGATCGCGGTTCCGGGGTGCTACTCCACCGCTGCGATCCTGGCGCTGGCGCCCGCCGTCTCATCGGGCCTTGTCGGTTCGGACGTCATCGTGGACGCCAAGTCGGGCGTGAGCGGGGCCGGTCGCTCGCCTGGCCTGGGCGTCCACTTCAGCGAGGTCAACGAATCCCTGGGTGCGTACGCGGTGGAAGGACATCGCCACCTACCTGAGATTCAGCAGGAGCTCGACGGCAAGGCCCTGGTGACCTTCGTGCCGCACCTTGTCCCGATGACGCGCGGCATCCTGGCCACCTGCTACTTCGACCTGAAATGTTCGGTGGGCGAGCTCGAGGACGCTTACCGCGAGTTCTACGCCGGCCGGCCTTTCACAAAGGTTGTAGCCCGGACGCCGACCACCAAGCTCGCCACGCACTCCAACCTATGCCTGGTCAACGTGGCGGCCCAGGGCAAGAAGGCCGTCGTCACGGCCGCGCTCGACAACCTGGTCAAGGGCGCTTCCGGTCAGGGCGTCGAGTGCTTCAACATCGCGTTCGGGCTCGAGCGCACGGCCGCGCTCGAAGGTTCGGTGCAGTGGCCGTGACTTACGCCCGAGGCTTTCGGGCCGGCACGGCGGCGTGCGGCATCAAGGCCTTCACCGCCGGCGCGTCAGCGATCCCGAGCGGCCAGAAGGACGACCTCTGCGTCATCCACTCCGCGTACCCGTGCGACACCGGCGGCGTGTTCACGACGAACAAGGTGAAATCGGCCTCGGTCGTCATCGACCAGCTCCACCTGCAGCGCAACCGCGTGCAGGCGCTCACGATCAACTCCGGCAACGCCAACGCCTGCACCGGGGCGCAGGGCTTCCGCGACGCGCTGCTCATGGCCAAGCTCTCCGCGGACCGGCTCGACCTCGACCCCGACCAGGTGCTCGTGAGCTCGACCGGCGTGATCGGCCGCTACCTGCCCATGGACGCGATCAAGCCGGGGATCGCCGAGGCCTGCGGGAGGCTGAGCCCAGACGCAGGCGATGCGGCGGCCCGGGCGATCATGACCACCGACACCGTGCCCAAGACGGCGCGCGCCGAGCTCGCGGTCGGCGGCGCCACCATCCACATTGGGGGCATGTGCAAGGGCTCGGGGATGATCCACCCCAACATGGCGACGATGCTGGCCTACGTCACCACCGACGCCGCGGTCGAGCCAGGCCTCATGGCGAAGCTGGTCAAGTCGGTAGCCGACCGCAGCTTCAACCAGGTGACGATCGACGGCGACAGCTCGACAAACGACAGCTTCCTGGTCCTCGCCAACGGCGCTGCCGGCAACGAGCCCATCCGGGCAGGCACCGTGCAGGCGGAGGAGCTCGAGTCGGGCCTGCTCCACGTCGCCCAGGAGCTGGCGCGGGCGATCGCGAAGGACGGCGAGGGGGCGACCAAGCTCATCACCGTCAAGGTCCTGGACGCCGCGTCCGACGACGAGGCGCGAGAGGCCGCCCGGGCGGTGGCCTCGTCCAGCCTGGTCAAGACCGCCGTGCACGGCGGCGACCCGAACTGGGGCCGCATCGTGTGCGCGCTCGGCTACAGTGGCGCGGAGCTGGCGCTGGACCGCCTCCACCTCACGGTGGGTGGACTCGTCGTCTTCGAGCGTGGCGCCGGCGTCGACGTCGACCTGGCGGTGGTGCGGCGAGCGTTCGAGCAACCGGAGATCGAAATCATAGCCAGGCTTGGCCTCGGCGAGGGAAGCGCCGAGGCCTGGGGCTGCGACCTATCGGAGGAGTACGTGCGCATCAACGCCGACTACACGACATGACGCTGACGGTCGAAGAGCGAGCCAAGGTCCTGGTCGAGGCGCTGCCCTACATCAAGCGCTTCCACGGCCAGGTGGTGGTGGTCAAGGTCGGCGGCAACGCCATCGACCACGCGCGCGACGACACGCTGCTGGACGTCGTTCTCCTGCGCTACGTCGGCATGCAGCCTGTGCTGGTCCATGGCGGCGGTCCGGAGATCACCGCCATGAGTGAGCGACTCGGCCTCAAGGCCGAGTTTCGCAACGGCCTCCGCATCACCGACGACAAGACGATGGAGGTCGTGAAGATGGTGCTGACCGGCAAGGTCGGCCCCGACCTCGTGGCCACGATCCACCGCCTCGGCGGCCAGGCCGTCGGCATGAGCGGCGAGGACGGGCCCACGATCATCGCCGAGCCGCTCGACGAGTCGATGGGCTACGTGGGGAAGGTGACGCAGGTCAACAAGGAGCCGATCACCGCCCTGCTCGGCCGCGGCTACATCCCCGTCATCGCCTCGATCGGGCTGGGCTACGACGGCCACGCCTACAACATCAACGCCGACACCGTCGCGGCCGAGATCGCGGTCGCGCTTGGAGCGGCGAAGGTGATCCTGCTCACCGACGTGCCCGGCGTCCAGGGCGTCGACGGTGAGGTCGTCGCCGTGCTCTCCAAAGAGGACGCGCGGCAGCGCATCGAGAAGGGCGAGGTCACGGGCGGCATGATTCCGAAGCTCCAAGCGTGTCTCCGCGCGCTCGACGGCGTGCCGCTGGCGCACATCGTTGACGGCCGCACGAAGCACGCGCTGCTCCTGGAGCTGTTCACCGAGGCCGGCATCGGGACGATGGTCACGCCTTGAAAACGGCCGGCCTCTTTCCGCCCATCGCCGGCGAACGCACCAAATCCAGCTCGAAATTCGGTGCTTTCGCCGGCGGTCGGCACGCATGACGACCACGCTCGAGCTCTCCGAGCGCTACCTCATGCAGACGGGCCGGCGCCTGCCCGTCACCTTCGTCCACGGCCGCGGGTGTCTCGTCTACGACGAGGCCGGCCGCGAATATCTCGACATGGTCGCTGGGATCGCGGTCAACCTGCTCGGCCACTCGCACCCCGAAGTCGTGGCCGCCCTCAGCGCTCAGGCTGCGAAGCTCATCCACACCTCGAACCTCTACTTCACGCAACCCCAGGTCGAGCTCGCCCGCCGCCTGGTCGAGCTCTCGTTCCCCTCGCGCGTCTTCTTCTCCAACTCCGGCGCCGAGGCCAACGAGGCGGCGATCAAGCTCGCGCGCAAGTGGGGCGCGAAGCACTGCGACGGCGCGTTCGAGATCGTCACCACGACCGGCTCGTTCCACGGCCGCACGCTCGCCGCGGTCACCGCGGGTGGCCAGCCCAAGTACTCGGACCCCTTCAAGCCGCTGCCGCCGGGCTTCGTCCACGTCGAGTACAACGACGCCGGAGCGATCGAGACCGCGACGACGGACAGGACCGTGGCCGTGATGGTGGAGCCGGTGATGGGCGAGATCGGCGTCATCCCCGCGGCGCCCGGTTACCTGAAGCGCGTCAGGGAGTGGTGCGACAAGAAGAACCTGCTCCTGATCCTGGACGAGGTGCAGACGGGCCTCGGCCGTACCGGCCGGTGGTTCGCCCACCAGCACGCCGGCATCACGCCCGACGTGATGACTCTGGCCAAGGGCTTGGGCGGAGGCGTGCCCATCGGCGCGACCCTGGCCAACCCTCGGGCCGACGTGTTCGAGCCCGGCGACCACGGCTCCACGTTCGGCGGCAACCCGCTCGCCTGCGCGGTCGCCGCGACCGTTCTTCACGTGGTCGAGCGCGACGGGCTCGTCGGCCACGCCGCGGAGATGGGGGACCTTGTCGCGTCTTCGCTGCATGACCTGGGCGCGAAGGAGACTCGCGGCGTCGGCCTCATGCGCGCCTTCCAGTTCGAGGACGCGAAGGCCAAGCCCTTCCAGCAATCGTGCCTGGACGCGGGGCTCGTGGTCAACGCGGTCGACGACCACTCCGTCCGGCTCGTGCCGCCGCTGGTCATCACCGCAGAGCAGATCGAGCGCGCGCACGACGTGATGAAGAAGGTCGCGGGATGACCGCCACCAAAGCACAGCGACAAAGCGCCATCCTGCGCCTGGTCAACGGCGGTTCAGTGCACACGCAGCTGGACATCGCCGCCGCGCTCGCTCGCCGCGGAATGCGAGCGACGCAGGCGACGATCTCGCGCGACATCCAGGAGCTGGGACTCGTCCGCTCCGGCGGCGGCTATCGGACGTCGGCCGCCCTTGTCCGCGAGCTCGTGCTGTCGTTCGAGCTCGTCGAGCCGGTGGCGGTGATCAAGACTCCGCCCGGCACCGCGAACCTCGTGGCGCGCCGCATCGACGAAGCCGCGCTGCCCGGCGTCGCGGGCACCGTTGCCGGCGACGACACGATCATCGCGGTGCTGCGCAGGCCGGGCGCGGCGCGACAGCTGAAAGAGCTTCTCGCCAGTGCCTGACAGTAAGAAGCTCGTGCTCGCCTACTCGGGCGGGCTCGACACCTCGGTCGCGATCCGCTGGCTCAAAGACCAGGGCTGGGACGTCATCGCGTTCACGGTCGACCTGGGCGAGAAGAAGGACCTGCCCGCGATCCAGGCCCGGGCGCTGAAGACCGGCGCCTCGGCCGCGTACGTCGCCGACGGACGCCTGCCCTTCATCCAGCTCTTCGTGTGGCCGTCGCTGCAGGCGGGCGCCGTGTACGAGAAGGAGTACCCGCTCGCCACCGCGCTCGGCCGGCCGCTGATCGCCGCCATGATGGTCGAGGTCGCGCGGCGCGAGGGCGCGCAGGCGATCGCCCACGGCTGCACGGGCAAGGGCAACGACCAGGTGCGCTTTGACGTAACGACCGCCGCGCTCGCCCCGGACCTTCAGGTCGTCGCGCCGGTCCGGGAATGGGGTATGAACCGTGACGACGAGATCGAGTACGCGACCAGGCGCGGGATCGAGGTGCCGGCCACCGTGCGCGAGCCCTACTCGACGGACGAGAACCTGTGGGGCCGTTCGATCGAGGCCGGAGTGCTCGAAGACCCCTGGGCCGAGCCGCCGAGGGACGTCTACGCGTGGACGCGCGACCCACGCTCCTGCCCCGACGAGCCGGCCTACGTCGAGATCTCCTTCAAGGAAGGGATCCCGGTCGCACTGGACGGCAAGCAGGTGTCTCCGCTCGAGCTGGTGACGGCCCTGAACGGGATCGGCGGCGAGAACGGAGTGGGGCGGATCGACCACCTCGAGAACCGGCTCATCGGCATCAAGTCGCGCGAGATCTACGAGGCGCCGGCGGCCGTCCTGCTGCTGCAGGCGCACCAGGCGCTCGAGGACATCACGCTGCCCAAAGAGGTCGCGCGGTTCAAGGACCTGGTGGCGCAGCAGTGGGCGCAGGTGGTCTACGACGGCCTGTGGTTCAGCCCGCTGAGGGACGCCCTTTACGCGTTCGTCGCCGAGACTCAGCGTCACGTCACGGGCGACGTGCGGCTGAAGCTCTACAAAGGCTCGTCCCACGTGGTGGGCCGCAAGGGCCCGCACCAGCTGTACGAGCTCTCGCTCGCGACCTATGGCAAGGGTGATCAGTTCGACCAATCGGCGGCCGCCGGTTTCATCAAGCTCTGGGGCATGGGCCTGCGCACCTCCGCCCGGATCCAGGGCCGGCTGCACGCGCGCGAGTTGGGCGAGGTGCTGGGCGACGCGAAGAGGCTGACGCCATAGCGCCGCGACAGAAGAAGCTGTGGAGCGGCCGCTTCAAGGGCAAGCTGCTTCCCCAGCTGGAGCGGTTCTCGTCGTCGCTCGAGGTCGACTACGAGCTCTACCCCTACGACATCGCGGGCAGCGTCGCCCACGCACGAGGCCTGGCCGCGGCCGGGCTGATCACCAAGACGCAGCTGACGGCAGTCGAACGCGGCCTGCGCCGGGTCGAGAAAGAGCTGGACGGCGGCAACTTCAAGTTCGTGCCGTCCGACGAGGACATCCACACCGCGATCGAGCGGCGGCTGACCGAGCTGACCCCGGCCGGGGCGGCTTTGCACACCGGACGCTCGCGCAACGACCAGGTCGCCCTCGACCTGAGGCTGTACTGCCGCGACGCGGCGCGCCAGGCCATCAGGCTGCTCGGCGACCTGGTCGATGCGCTGGCGGCCAAGGCCGCGGCGCACGCCGCCTGGCTGATGCCCGGTTACACGCACCTGCAGCGCGCCCAGCCCGTCACCGTCGGCCATCACCTGCTGGCCCACGCCGAGCCTCTGCTGCGCGATGCGCGGCGCTTTCAGAACGCGTTCGACTCCGCGGGGACTATGCCGCTCGGTTCCGGCGCCCTGGCCGCTTCGACGCTGCCGCTCCAGAGAGGTACGGTCGCGCGTGAGCTCGGCCTGGGCGAGCTTACCGAGAACACCATCGACGCCGTGTCGGACCGTGACTTCGCTCTCGATCTCGCCTACGCGTGCGCGTGCGCGTCGATTCACCTCAGCCGCCTCGGCGAGGACGTCGTCCTGTGGGCGAGCTCCGAGTTCGGCTTCGTCAGGCTCGCCGACGAAGTCTCGACCGGCTCGAGTCTGATGCCGCAGAAGAAGAACCCCGATATCGCCGAGCTGCTGCGCGGCCGCACCGGTCGCTCGCTGGGCGCGTTCGTGGCCCTGGCCACGGTCCTGAAGGGCCTGCCCCTCGCCTACGACCGCGACCTCCAGGAGGACAAGCAGGCGCTCTTCGCCGCGGTGGAGAACGTGCTCGAGTCGCTCGAGGCGGCGACCCTCCTGGTCGAGCACCTGGAGTTCGACCGCGGACGGCTGGCCGCGGCCGCCGCCGACCCGCTCCTCCTCGCCACCGACGCCGCCGAGCTCCTCGTGCGGGCCGGCACTCCCTTCCGGGAAGCCCACGAGCAGGTGGGCCGGCAGGTCCGCGACGCCGCGTTCAAGCCGCCATGGGACGCCAGGACTTCGGTGGCGAAGCGGCGCCTGGACGTGGCGCGGCGGGCGAAGGCCCTGCGCCGGGAAGCCGCCGCCCTCAAAAGGTAGAGTTCGCGCGTGCTCCTGGCCGTCGACGTCGGCAACACGAACGTGACGCTCGCCCTCTTCGACGGCGACCGCCTGGTCGCCGACTGGCGGGTCACCTCGCACAGGGAGCGGACCGCAGACGAGATGGCGGTCGAGCTGCGCGACCTGTTCGCGCTCCGTGGGATCGACCTGGGCGCCGTCTCCGGCGTCGTCATCGCGAGCGTGGTCCCGACGATCAACCCGGCGCTCGTCGAGGCCTCGCGGCGCTACCTGAAGTGCGAACCGGTGATGGTCGGCCCGGGGGTCAAGACCAGCGTCAAGGTACGGTACGAGAACCCGCGCGACGTTGGCGCCGACCGGATCGCCAACGCCCTGGCCGCGTACACGAAATACGGCGGGCCGGTGGTGGTCATCGACTTCGGCACCGCGGTCACCTACGACGCCATCAACGCCGACGGCGACTACCTGGGCGGCGCGATCTCGCCCGGCGTCCAGATCTCGCTCGACGCCCTGGTCTCGCACACGGCGATGCTGCGTCGCGTCGAACCGGTCGCCCCGGACTCGGTGATCGGCCGGAACACGATCACCGCCATCCAGTCGGGGCTGGTCTGGGGTTTCGTCTCCCAGGTCGAAGGCATGGTCAAGCGGATGGTCGACGAGCTGGGCGGCAAGGCCCGGGTGGTCGCCACGGGCGGCCAGGCTCCGCTGGTGGCCGAGCTGACCCCCGTGATCGAGGCCACCGACCCGTTGCTGACCCTCGAGGGTTTACGGCTTATCTACGCTCAAAACTCCGACGGGGGTGCTAGATAAGAGCGCTCTGATGAAGACGGCTCCCCGCTTCCATCTCTACGTGCTCGACGGCGACCAGCCGGCGGGTCTGGCCGAGGCCGGGCTGGACGCCAAGAAGCTCATGGATTTCTCGCTGCTCGAGGAGCCGGCGCTGGTGCTCGTGGCGCCGGGTCAGGTCGTCCCGGACGACCTGAGGCCGATCGCCATCGAGGTGCCGCCGGGCGCGCCTCCGTCGGTGGTAAGGGAGCTCGTCCGCGTCGCCGCGGAGAACATCGAGCTCAAGCTCCAGGTCGCCGACCTGGAGAGCGAGGCGCATCGCCGCCACCGCCAGTTCCGGGAGCTCAACCGGATCGGCATCGCGCTGTCGGCGGAGAAGGACATCGACCGCCTGCAGTCTTTCATCCTCACGACGATGCGCCAGCTCACGCACGCGGACGGCGCGAGCCTGTGGCTGAAGATGGAAGAGGACGGCGTGCCGAAGCTGTTCCTCGCTTCCAGCCAGAACCACTCGATCGACAAGAACACCTACCAGGCGTTCACGGTCCCCGTCGATGAGAAGTCGGTCGTTGGCTACGCGGTCTCGATCGGCACGAGCCAGATCTACGAGGACGCGTACAACCCGCCGCCGGGCAAGCCGGTGGGCGGGAAGAGCTTCGACTCCCAGTTCGGCTACCGGACGAAATCGATGCTCACCGTGCCGATGCGCAATTACAACAACGACGTCGTCGGCGCCGTGCAGCTGGTCAACGCCAAGCGCCGCTTCGAGACGCGACTCACGCCGGAGAACGTCGACACCGAGGTCATCAGCTTCCAGCCCGACGACGTGGAGATGATCGAGTCGATCGCCAGTCAGGCCGCGGTCGCCATCGACAACAAGACGCTCCTCGACTCGATCCAGGCGCTGTTCGACGGTTTCGTCCAGGCGAGCGTGACCGCGATCGAGCAACGAGACCCGACGACCGCCGGTCACTCCGGCCGGGTCGAGGGCTTGACCACCGCGCTTGCGCGCGCGGTGAACGAGATCGCGACCGGAACGTACCGCGACGTGCACCTGAGCGAAGACCAGATGAAGGAGCTGCGCTACGCCTGCCTGCTGCACGACTTCGGCAAGGTCGGCGTGCGCGAGCACATCCTGGTCAAGGCCAAAAAGCTCATCCCTGGCCAGCTCGAGGTAATCCAGGCACGCTTCGAGTTCATAGAGAGATCGGTGCAGGTCAAGTACGCGACCGAGAAGCTCCAGGCGCTGCGCTCAGGCAAGGACGGCGCGGCGCTGCAGGAGATCGACGACCGGCTGCGGCAGGAGCTCCTCCAGCTGGAGGAATGGGTGCAGAGCGTGGTCGCCGCCAATGAGCCCACCGTCTTGCCCGAGGACAAGGCGTCGACGATCGAGTTCCTCTCCCAGCAGATCTACCAGGACATGTCAGGCCGCGAGCACCCGATGCTCGAGCCGCAGGAGTTCCGTTTCCTCAGCATCCGCAAGGGCACGCTCGACCCGCAGGAGCGGCTCGAGATGGAGTCTCACGTCACGCACAGCTTCCACTTCCTGACCAAGATCCCCTGGACGCCCGTCATGCGCGGGATACCGGAGATCGCATATGGGCACCATGAGAAGCTCGACGGGTCCGGCTATCCGCGCGGCCTGACGGGCGCGCAGATCCCGCTGCAGGCGCGGATGATGACCATCTCCGACATCTACGACGCGCTCACGGCGCAGGACCGGCCCTACAAGCGAGCTGTCACGCCGACGGTCGCTCTCGACATCCTCCACGACGAGGCGCGCCAGGGCAAGCTCGACATCGACCTGCTCGAAATTTTCGTCACCAAGAGGCTCTACCAACCGGTCGGCTCGCGATGAGGGTCAAGTTTTGGGGCACGCGGGGGACGCGACCGACCCCAGGGCGGCGGACGCTGCGCTACGGCGGCAACACCACGTGCGTCGAGGTGCGCGACAAGGAGAACAACCTCCTCATCATCGACTCGGGCTCCGGCATCGCCGAGCTGGGCAACGCCTTCACCCCGACCGAGCCGGTGCAGGCGCACCTGCTCATCACGCACAC
>DATEGB010000016.1:0-6468 GCA_035280365.1 Candidatus Dormiibacterota bacterium
GCGCTCGAGAGGGCCCGCGCGATCGCCCTGCTTCCGTACACGACGGAGCTTCACTAGGGCAAACTTTGTAGCGCCGCCGAATCCAAGTACTGGAGCGCGCCCATGACCTTCCACACGCAGCTTCGAATCCCCGGACCGACACCGCTGCCCGACCGGGTCGTGCGCAGCATGAACCGGCCCATGATCGACCACCGCGGGCCCGAGTTCGCGGCGATCCTGGCCGAGATCACGGCCGGGGCAAAGCGCGTGTTCAAGACCAGGAACGACCTGCTGCTCCTGACGAGCTCCGGCACGGGCGGCCTGGAGTCGGCGGTGGCCAACCTCGTCTCGCCCGGCGACCAGGTCGTGGTCGCGCTGTGCGGCAACTTCGGTGAGCGCTTCGCCGCGCTGGCCGCCGCCTACGGCGCCGACGTCGTGCGGCTCGAGTTCGAGTGGGGCCAGCCCGTCGACCCGGACGACCTCGCCGTCATCCTGCAGCGTCACCCCAAAGCGCATGCCGTCCTCCTCACGCACAACGAGACTTCGACCGGCCTGACCAACCCGCTGCGCGAGCTCGCCCTTGTGGCGCGCAACCAGGAGCGACTGGTCGTCGTCGACGGCGTCAGCTCGATCAGCTCCATCGCAATCGAGACCGACGCCTGGGGCGTCGACGTCGCGGTCAGCGGTTCCCAGAAGGGCTGGATGGCGCCGCCGGGATTCGCCCTGGTCAGCGTCAGCGAACGCGCCTGGGCGCGACAGGCGTCGGCCCGATCGCCTCGCTTCTACTTCGACTGGAAGGAGGCGAAAGCGTGGGCCGAGAAGGGCATGACTCCCTTCACGCCCGCGGTCCCCGTCGCGTTCGCCCTGCAGGAAGGGCTGCGCATGCTGGAAGAGGAAGGCCTCGAGCGCGTTTACGAGCGCCACGCGCGGCTTGCAAGGGCCACCCAGGCCGGCCTGGTCGCGCTGGGCTTCGAGCTGTACGCGCGCGAGGGCTACCGCTCGAACACCGTCACGTCGGCCCTTCCGCCGGCGGGCCTGGATGTCAACGCCCTGCGCAAGCTGCTGGACACCAAGTTTGGGGTCGTGATCGCCGGCGGCCAAGGCAAGATGGCCGGCAAGATGGTCCGAGTCGGCCACTTGGGCGCGGTCGCCGAGGGGGACGTCGTGCAGGTGATCTGGGCGATCGAACAGGCGCTCGAAGAGCTCGACGTCGCGCGCGCCGACGGACGCGGCGTGGCCGCTGTCACCGCCTCGGTGCAGGGCGTGCCGGCGTAAGGGCCGCTTGGCGAAGATCCTCGTCGCCGACCCGCTGGCCGAGGACGGGCTCGAGCGGCTGCGGCGCGCGGGCGAGGTCACCGTGGTGAGCAAGCTCGCGGAGTCGGAGCTCATCCGGCGCATCCCTGACTTCGACGCGCTCGTGGTGCGCAGCGAGACGCGGGTCACGGCGCCGATCATCGAGGCAGGCAGCAAGCTTCGTGTTGTCGGCCGCGCCGGCGTCGGCGTCGATAACATCGACGTCTCCGCCGCGACCCGACGCGGCATCCTGGTCGTCAACGCCCCGCGCGGGAACATCGTCGCGGCGGCCGAGCACACCATCGCGCTGCTGTTCTCTCTCGCGCGCTGGGTGCCGCAGGCGGACGCCTCCGTGAGGCGTGGCGAGTGGACCCGGTCGAAGTTCCTCGGCACGGAGATCCGCGGCAAGACCCTCGGCGTCATCGGCCTGGGCAACGTCGGCTCGGAGGTCGCCAAGCGCGCGCACGGCCTGGAGATGGAGGTCGTCGCGTTCGACCCGGTGGTGTCGGTGGAACGGGCCGAGCTGTTCAACGTCGCGCTCGTCAGCCTGGGTGAGCTGCTCCAGCGCGCGGACTTCGTCACGGTGCACGTGCCGCTGGTCGACTCGAACCGCAACCTGATCGGCGCCGCGGAGCTGGCGCGCATGAAGCCGACCGCGCGGTTGATCAACACCGCCCGGGGCGGGATAGTCGACGAGAAGGCCCTACATGAGGCGTTGTCGTCGGGTGGCATCGCCGCCGCGGCCGCGGACGTCTTCGAGACCGAGCCTCCGGCCGGCAACCCGCTGCTCGCGCTGCCGAACTTCATCGCCACACCGCACATCGCCGCCTCGACCGTCGAGGCGCAGGTGTCTGTCGCCTTCGATGTCGCGGAGGAGGTCGCCGCGGTGCTCGCCGGGGACCTGCCGCGATTCGCCGTGAACGCGCCGGCGCTTCCTCCGGAGGAGCTTGCCTACCTGCGGCCGTTCGCCGACCTGACCGAGCGGCTCGCCGCGCTGCACTCGCAGCTCTTCGGCGGCCGCGTCTCGGCGATCGAGCTCGAATACGAGGGCGAGCTCGCCGAGCACGACGTGAGCCTGCTCACGGCGGCCGCGATCAAGGGCGTGCTCCAGCCGTTCACCGAGGAGCGGATCAACGCCGTCAACGCGCGCCTCATCGCCGGCAACCGGGGCATCCGGCTCGTCGAGCACCGCAGCCGTGCGCACGGCAGCTACGCGAGCCTGGTGACGTTGAGCATGCAGGAGCACGAGATCGCGGGTACCGTGCTCATGGGTGAGATGCGCGCCGTGCGGATCGACTCGTTCCGCGTCGACCTGGCGCCAGACGGGCGGTTCCTGGTCAGCCGCCACGAAGACCGGCCCGGGGTCGTGGGCCGTGTGGGCAGCATCCTCGGTGAGCACGACGTGAACATCGCGAGCATGCAGGTCGGGCGCGACGCACCGCGGGGCAACGCGATGATGATCCTGGCCGTCGACGACCGCGTAGCGCCGGAGCTGCTCGACAAGCTGCGCGACGTGGCCGGCATGTCCGACCTGCGCTACGTCGAATTGGGGCATCCTTCCGATAGCTGACGTCCGCGCCTTCCCAGGCATCCGCTATTACCTGGCCCGCGCCGGCGAGCTGTCGAAGTTGGTCGCGCCACCCTACGACGTCCTTTCCGAATCCGACGTCGAGCACTACCGCGCCCTCTCGCCGCACAACGTCGTCCACCTGACGCGACCGGGGACCGACTACGCCGGCGCCGCCCGTGCCTTCGAGCGCTGGCTCGACGACCGGACCCTCGAGCGGGACGGGCCGTCGATGTATGTCCACGAGGTCGAGTTCGACGGTCGGGTGCGCCGCGACCTGATCGCGAGCCTGCGCCTGCAGCCCTACTCCGACCGCGTCGTCCTGCCCCACGAGCGCACACACCGCGGCCCGAAGGAGGACAGGCTGGCCCTGCTCCGGGCCACGCAGGTGAGCCTGGAGCCGCTGTGGTTCCTCTATGAAGGCGCCGGCACCGGCGTGCCGGCGACGCTCGAAGCCACCGTCGGTCGGGCTCCGGCCGCGTCGTCCACGGGTCCGGGCGATACATCTCACCGCCTGTGGGTCGTCTCCGACCGAGCCGTCCACGCGGCGGTCCACGCGGCGCTCGAAGACCGCCAGGTCCTCATCGCCGACGGCCACCATCGTTATGAGACGGCGCTTGCCTACGCCGATGAGGTCGGCGCCGGCCCGGACGATCCGTCGCGGTTCACGCTCGCCCTGCTGACGGACGTCGCCGACCCCGGCCTGGTCGTGCTGCCCACGCACCGGGTCATGAAGACCGGCGTCGCGGTGACCGGCGGCGAGGCGAAGGGTTCGCTGGAGGAGACGCTGGCTTCGCTCCGGGGCCGGGTGGCGGCCGGAGCCTACCGGGACCACCGGTTCCAGGTCCTGCCGCTGGACGGCGAGGTGCCCGTCGTCGAGCTGCACGAGCAGGTCGTCGACAACGTCCTCGGCAAGCGCAGCCTGGAGGAGAACCTGGTCTACACCCGGGACGCCGCCGAGGCGGTCCGGTGGGTCGACCAGGGCGTCGGCGTGGCCGCCTTCTTCCTCGACGCGCCCGACCTGCAGCAGGTTTTGCGCCTGGCCCGGGAAGGGAAAACTCTGCCTCAGAAGGCGACCTATTTCCACCCGAAACCGCCCTCCGGGATGGTCTTCGACCGGCTGGAAAGAGATCGACGTTTATAGTTAGGAACCCGAAAAAATGCCCATCTACGGATACCGATGCACCGAATGCGGACACCAGCTCGAGGTCCTGCAGAAGGTCTCTGACGAGCCGCTCAAGGTCTGCCCGAACTGCCAGGGAAAGCTCACCAAGATCTTCTACCCTGCTGGCGTGATCTTCAAGGGCAGCGGGTTCTACAGCACCGACTACAAGGGTTCCGGCAAGACGGCCTCGGCCAATGGGTCCGGCCCAGCCTCCGAGGCAAAGCCCGAGTCGAAGACCGAGCCGAAGGCGGAATCAAAGTCGGAATCCGGCGATTGAGTCAGTAGAGAGGGAAGTGCACGTGGGAAACATCAAGGAAGTAACCGACAGCGAGTTCGAGAGCGCGGTCCTGAAGGCCGACAAGCCGGTGCTGGTCGACTTCTGGGCGACGTGGTGCGGTCCGTGCCGCATGATCGCGCCCATCGTGGAGCAGATCCACGGCGAGCTCGGCGACAAGGTCAAGGTCATGAAGATGGACATCGACGAGAACCCGTCGGTGCCGATGCAGCTGGGGATCATGTCGATCCCGACCGTGATCATCTTCAAGGACGGCAAGCCCGCCGAGCGGACCGTCGGCTATCGCCCGAACATGAAGGGCGACCTGAAGGCCAAGCTCGAAGCGCTGATCTAAGCGATCGCAGCTTCGTCCGGCGTCACCACCGGCGCCGACGGCATCAAACGGTGCTGGTGGGGCGACGCCGACGAGCTCTACCGGCGCTACCACGACCAGGAGTGGGGCCGGCCCTCAGCCGATGACCGGCGGCTCTTCGAAAAGCTCTGTCTCGAAGGCTTTATGTCGGGGTTGAGCTGGCTCACCATCCTCCGCAAGCGCGAGCATTTTCGCGCCGCGTTCCTCGACTTCGAACCCGTCGTAATCGCCCGGTTTGGCGCGCGCGACGTCCGCCGCCTGATGGCCGACGAGGGGATAGTCCGCAACCGGGCGAAGATCGACGCGGTGATCAACAACGCCGGACGCATGCCCGAGCTGGTCGAGGAATTCGGGAGCTTCGCGGCCTATGTGTGGCGATACGAGCCACGAAAGCGCACCGGCTTAGAAATGCCGCCCGAGTCCGTCGCGCTGAGCAAGGACCTGCGTCGGCGCAGCTGGGGGTTCGTCGGCCCGACCACCGTCCTTTCTTTCATGCAGGCGATGGGCCTGGTCAACGACCACGTGCGCGGGTGTGCGGCGCGCGCCGAATGCGAGCGGCTGCGTCGCGAGTTCGCCCGTCCTGGGTGATCCTCTACCAGGCGGTTATCGTCCTGTGGCTCGGATCGGAGGTGATCATCGGCCTCACCCGAGCCGCGCCGTTCGGGTTCCGGCGGCAGGACCGATGGTCGGGCCAGGCGTTGGTCGGCTTTCTCGCCGTGTCGGTCTGGCTCGGCCTGCTCGTGGCCAGGCTCGTGCCGAGCGCCTCGATCAGCGATGGCCGGTCTTTGGTCTTCGGCCTCGGCATCGCGGTGGCGCTGCTCGGGATCGCGCTGCGGTGGTGGGCGGTGCTCACGCTCGGCCGGTTTTTCACGACTCGGGTCATGACGCGGCCGGACCAGACGGTCGTGCAATCCGGCCCGTATCGATGGGTGCGTCACCCGAGCTACACGGGCGCGCTGCTGACGGTGTTCGGCGTCGTGCTGTGCAACACGAACTGGCTGTCGCTGACGTGCTTCGTCATCGCCCTGCCGGGGTTTGCCTACCGGATCCGGGTCGAGGAGAGGGCGCTGCTGACGGCCCTGGGCGAACCGTACCGGGACTACATGCGGCGGACGAAGCGGCTGGTCCCGTTCGTGGTGTGACCCAGTCCTACGATTGGCGAGGGGATGTACGGGAGCTGGTGCTCCCCGCGGTCTTCAAAACCGTCTGCGGGGCGCTGCTGAGGCGTCCTGGGTGGGTTCGATTCCCATCCATCCCCGCCAAATTTGGCGGTCCGGGCAAAAGACAGCCAAGATGACAGTCAAGATCTGCAGACGGTTTCTAAACCGGTTGAGGTCGCGCGCGTCCTCGTATCCAGGTGAGCCACGGTTATCCAGGTGAGACACCGGCTGATGGACGACTGAGGAGGGCTAAAACGTTCAATCCGATCCCTTCTTTGTAAGGGGAAGGCTGAAATGGAATTCTGAGCCGACACCGACCTTGCTGTCGGCCCAAACGCGACCGCCATGTGCCTCAACAATGCGGCGAGTGATCACCAGGCCAAGTCCGGTCCCTACGATCATCCTGGTTAGCTTCGTTTCATAACGTTCATACCGATCGAACAATTGGTCCATGAACTCCGGTGGAATGCCGCAGCCCTGATCCTGGACGCTAACAGTGACGTGAGCGTCTTCAGCTCGTATGGCAACCACGATCCGACCGCCGTTGGGGGAGTACTTAACAGCGTTGCTGAGCAAATTTGTCAGAACCTGCATCAGACGATCCCGATCTCCCGAGATGCAAGGGAGTGCTGGATCAAGTCGGAGAGTGATCAGATG
>DATEGB010000017.1:0-10437 GCA_035280365.1 Candidatus Dormiibacterota bacterium
GCCAGACTAGAAAGGTCGTGACCGTCGAGCGGAGATCACGCCGGTTCGCCTCGGAACGACTCGAACGCGTGGCACGCCGCCTGATGAACGCCTCCACCCTCTGCTCCCTCGCGACCGTGTCGCCGGGCGGCCGCGCGCACATCAACCACATGTACTTCGTGTGGAGCGACCGCTATGAAGTGATCTGGTTTTCCGACCGGGACTCCATTCACTCGCGCAACCTCAAGCGCAGCCCGACGGCAGCCATCACGATTTACGACTCTCACCAGGTCAATGGACGGCCGGACAGAGGCATTCAGCTGTTCAGAACGGCGGCAATCGCGCCCTACGAGGAAGCGACGCCCGCATACACGCGGAGGTTCCGTGTCGATCCGAGCGCCTACACCCCGTACCGGTTTCGCGCTCGCACTGTGAAGCTCTTCGATGAACGCTCTCTTGCGCCGGCGACGCTCGTCACCGCGCGGGTAACCCGTGACGGCCTGGCGTGGGAGAAGACCGAGGTCTGGGTCGTCTGACGGCCTACTGGCGGACGATCGCTGCCGCGCCCTTCCGGAGCACGTACTTCTGGATCTTGCCGGTCGCGGTCTTGGGCAGCTCGGCGACAAAAGTGACGCCGTGCGGCGCCTTGAAGTGCGCAAGGCGGTCGCGCGTGAATGCGATCAGCTCGGCCTCCGTCGCCGACGCGTCCGGCTTCAGTACCACGTACGCGAACGGGGCCTCGCCCCACTTCTCGTGCGGCAGGCCGACGATCGCCGCCTCCTGCACGGCCGGGTGACGGAGAAGCACCCCTTCCACCTCGATCGAAGAGATGTTCTCGCCGCCGCTGATGATCACGTCCTTGATCCGGTCGCGGATCTCGACGTAGCCGTCGGGATGCATCACCGCCGCATCGCCCGTATGGAACCAGCCGTCGCCCATCACCTTCTGCGTTGCCTCGGCGTCGTTGTAATAGCCCTTCAGGATGACGTTGCCGCGGAAAACGATCTCGCCCAACGTCTGGCCGTCGGCGGGCACGTCCTTGCCCTTCTCGTCGACGACCCGCAGCTCGCCGGCGCCGACCATCTCTACGCCAGTGCGCGCCTTGATGACCGCGCGGTCGGCCGCCGACATCGACCGGTGCTCGGGCCGCGGTTCACAGACGGTCAAGAAAGGCGACGTCTCGGTCAGGCCGTAGACCTGCGTGACCTCCCAACCGAACTCGCCCTCCATGCGCTCGATCGTCGCCGCGGCGGGCGGCGCGCCCGCGGTGATGACGTGGACGCCGTCGGGCACGTCGCCCCGGACGTCGGCCGGGGCGTTGGCCAGGGAGATGAGGACGGTCGGCGCGGCGCAAAGCCAGCCGACCTTCTCGCGGCGAATCAGATCGAACACCCGAGCGGGCTCGACCTTGGGCAGGCAGATGTGCCGGCCGCCCACAGCGGTGATGATCCAGACGAACGTCCAGCCGTTGGCGTGGAACATCGGCAGCGTCCAGAGGTAGGTGTCGTCGACCGTGATGTGGAAATGGACGAGCGTGTCCATGACGTTCATCCACGCGTTGCGGTGCGTGATCATCACGCCCTTCGGCTTCGCGGTCGTGCCGCTCGTGTAGTTCAACGCCAGCAGGTCGCTCTCATCGATGTCCGGGCGCTTGAACGAAAGCTTCGCCCGTGCGGCTTCGGCGTCGTGCTCCACCCAGCCCTTGCGGCCGCCCGCGCTGCCGAGGACGACAAAGTGCTCGACGCCGCGAAGCTGGTCGCGCACGCCGTCGATGGCGTCGAGGTAGTCGGGGTGGACGCACAGCACTCTCGAACCGGAATGGGAGGTGATGTAGACGAAGTCGTCCGCCGTGAGCCGGTAGTTGATCGGCACCACCACCGCGCCGATCTGGGGCACGGCGTAGAACGACTCCAGCTGGAGGTAAGTGTTGGGCGCGATGTACGCCACGCGGTCGCCCTTGCCGATGCCCATCGCCTGCAGCGTCGACGACCACCGGTCGCAGCGGTCGAAGAACTGCTCGTACGTCATGCGCAGGTCGCCGTCAACGACCCCCTCGCGGTCGCCGTAGAGCTTGCGCGTGCGGCGGGCGAACTCGAGGGGTGTGAGTGGCGTCTCCATGTGTCGCTCTCTCCTATGAGTTGAGCATCAGGGCGAAGTCGGCGGCCTTGATACCGCCGACGAACGCGCTGTGCGCCTGCGGCTCGAGCTCGACAGAGCGCTCGTAGACGAACGCGTACACGTTGTCCAGCGTCCAGTCCCCGTAACCCTGGATGCGCAGGCCGTAACGAAGGCCTTCGTCGTTCAGTCCGCGCATGTGCAGGTCGGTGGCGCGGGCGTAGAGCGCCTTCAGGATCTCCAGCTGCATGCTGAGCTCGGCGATCGTCTTGGCGTCGCCCTCCTCTTCCACCAGCCGCTCCACCTGGGTTTCGAGGTCGGCGATCTCCTTCTGGTAGTCGTCCACCTCACGGACGAGTGTACTAGTGGATCAGATAGTTGGTAGAGACCGCCGCCGCGACGAGGATGGCGATGATGTTGACGACTTTGATCATCGGGTTGATCGCGGGACCGGCGGTGTCCTTGTTCGGGTCGCCGACGGTGTCACCGGTCACTGCCGCCTTGTGCGCGTCCGACCCCTTGCCGCCCAGATGCCCCTCCTCGATGTACTTCTTGGCGTTGTCCCAGGCGGCGCCGCCGCTCGTCATCTGCAGGGCGAGGAAGAGGCCAGTCACGATCGCGCCGAGCAGGAGGCCGCCAAGGGCGCGCGGCCCGAGGATGAAGCCGACGGCGATCGGCGCGACTACGGGGATGATGCCCGGCAGGATCATCTCTCGCTGCGCCGCCGCGGTCACGATCCGGACGGCCGTGCCGTACTCGGGGCGGCCCTTGCCCTCGAGGATGCCCGGGATCTCGCGGAACTGGCGCCGCACCTCCTCGACCACGAGCCCGCCCGCGCGGCCGACCGCGAGCATCGCCAGCGAGCCGAAGAGGAACGGGAGGATGCCGCCGAGGAAGAGACCCGCGATCACGAGCGGGTCGGACAGCTCGAACTTCGTTGGATGGCCGGCCTTGGCGAGCTCCTGGGTGTAGGAGGCGAACAGGACCAACGCAGCCAGTCCCGCGGAGCCGATGGCGTAGCCCTTGGTCACCGCCTTGGTCGTGTTGCCGACCGCGTCCAGCGGGTCGGTGATCGCGCGCACCTCGGGCGGCAGCTTGGCCATCTCGGCGATGCCGCCGGCGTTGTCGGTGATCGGGCCGTACGCGTCGATGGCGACGATGATCCCGGTCATCGAGAGCATCGCCACCGCGGCGATCGCGATCCCGAACAGGCCGCCCACGCCGTAGCTGATCAGGATGCCCGCCGCGATCACGATCACCGGCAGCGACGTCGCCATCATGCCGATCGACTGGCCGGCGATGATGTTCGTCGCGTGGCCTGTGACCGACGCTCTGGCGATGAGGTGCACGGGCCAGTAGCGCGTCTCGGTGAAGAACTCTGTGATCGCGACGATCAGGACGGTGATGACGACGCCGACCAGCGCGCAGAAGAAGAGGTTCGTCGGGTCGTGGTCGAACCCTGGCAGGAAGCCGCTGCTCTTCATCCATTCGGTCACGACGAAAAACCCGGCGATCGCAATGAGCACGGCGACGAGCAGCCCTGCGTACAACGCGCCCATGATCCAGCGCGGGTTGAAGATGCGGACGAAGAAGGTGCCGACGATCGAACCGACCACGCTCACGGCCCCGAGCAACAGCGGGTAAACGACCCAGCCGAGCTTGTCCTTGAACAGGAGCGAGGCGAGCAGCATGGCGGCGATCATCGTCACGGCGTAGGTCTCGAACAGGTCGGCGGCCATGCCGGCGTCGTCGCCCACGTTGTCGCCGACGTTGTCGGCGATGACGGCCGGGTTGCGCGGATCGTCCTCTGGGATGCCGGCCTCGACCTTGCCGACGAGGTCCGCGCCGACGTCAGCCGCCTTGGTGTAGATGCCACCACCCAGCCGGGCGAAGACCGAGACCAGGCTCGCGCCGAACGCCAGTCCGACGAGAGCGTCTGGATTCTTGAAGACCAGGTACGCCGCGGACACGCCGAGCAAGCCAAGTCCGACGACCATGAAGCCGGTGACGGCGCCGCCGCGGAATGCTACCTGCAGCGCGGCGTTGAGGCCGGACCGCGCCGCCTCCGCCGTGCGCAGGTTCGCCCGCACGGCGATGTTCATGCCCACGTAACCCGCGGCGGCGGAGAGGACCGCGCCGACCAAGTAGAGACCTGCGGTCGTCCAGTTGATGAAGACACCGATGACGATGGCGATGACCACGCCGATGACGGCGATGACCGTGTACTGCCGGTTCAAATACGCGGCCGCCCCTTCCTGGATGGCGCCGGCGATCTCCCGCATGCGGTCGTTGCCGGTCGGCTTGCTGAGGACGAGGAAGATCAGGACCACGGCAAAGAGCACGGCGGCCACGCCGCCGGCCACGCCAAACCACGCAGTGCCGGAATCCATCTACCTCCCCTCTGGTCGCGGAGAACTTGCCGCGGAGCGATAGGTTAAAGGAACGGGGAACCTCACCACGCGAGGTCGAAGCCGCGGAAGGCGCCCGTGGCGCTCGACCACCGCGCGTCGACCCGGTCGACGCGCGACCCGCGCGGGCCCTCTTTCACTGCCCGCTCCAGCTCCTCCAGCCGTGGGCGCTCGCCTTCGGCGACCAGCTCCACCGATCCGTCGTCGTTGTTGCGCACCCATCCGCGCAGGCCCAGCTGGCGCGCCGCGCGCTGGACGAAGTACCTGAAACCGACGCCCTGAACGTCTCCGTGGACGACGGCGTGCAGGCGCTCCACCTCTATATGCTCCTCCGGTGCCGACCTCCAGCATCGTGGCCATTGGCGACGAGCTGGTGGGCGGTTTCACCCTCGACACCAACTCGCACTGGATGGCCGAGCGCCTTCGCCTCCTCGGCTACCCGGTCAAGCGGGTCACGCAGGTACGCGACAGGCCGGCCGAGATCGTGGAGCAGGTCCACCGCGAGCTCGACGACTCCGACGTGACGGACGTGTTCCTCAGCGGCGGCCTCGGTCCGACGCCCGACGACCGCACTTTCGCGGCGCTTGCCGGAGCGCTGGGCAGGGAGCTCGTCATCTGGGACGAGACCAGGGCGAAGATCGAGCGCCGCGTGCAGCGCATGCACTCGATGGGCCTGCTCGAGTCGGCCGAGGTGACGGAGGGCAACCTGCGCATGGCCCGCATCCCCGCCGGCCCGAGGCACGTCTTCAAGAACCGGCGCGGTATGGCGCCCGGCGCGCTGTACGAGGCGAAGGGCAAGCGGGTCTTCGTCCTGCCCGGGGTGCCCCTGGAGATGAAGGGCATCTTCACCGAGGAGATCGAGCCGGAGTTCCTGGGCGGCGGCGCGGCGGCGACGGTGCGCGAGCTGCGTTTCACATTCGCGGTCGAGGCGCGGTTCTATCCGCTGATGAGCGAACTCGAGGAACGATTCCCCGACGTATCGGTCGGCTCGTACCCCAACTTCGAGACGAAGGAGCTGGTGATCCGGGTCCTGGGCGCGGACGCGAAACGCGTCGACCAGGCGCTGGAAGAGATCAGGAGGAGGGCCCCCGTATGAAGCCACAGGTTGTTTGCGTCCCCGGCAGCGTCGCGCCCGCCGCGCAGAGATACGCACCGTTGGTCGCGGCGGCCGGCGCCGAGGCGGACTTCCACCTCAAAGACCTGGAGGTCTATCGCGACGCGAAGCCGCCGGCGGACTACTCGATCGACCAGGAGGTCGACGCGATCGACCGCTTGGCGGATGCCAAGGGGCTGTCGCGCTTCCACCTCGTCGCCTATTCAGGCGGCGGATTCATCTCTCTTGCCTACGCGGCGACGCACCCGCAGCGCGTCATCAGCCTCGCGCTGTTCGAGCCGGCGCGAATCCCAGGCCAGCTCACCGACCAGGAGCACGCATTCTTCACCTCGCTCGAAACCAGGCTCGCCGGCCTGTCCGGTGATGAGTTCATGTCACGTTCGCCCGCGAACAGGTCAAGCCCGGAGCCAAACTCGCGCCGCCGCCGTCCGGTCCGGCCTCGCCGGAGATGCAGAAGCGGCCGGCCGCCATCGCGGCGCTGATCCGGGCGTTCGACGCGTACGCCTTCGACCGCGAGCTACTGCGTGCGCTGCCGTTCCCCGTCTACTACGGATACGGCGACCTCTCCCACGAGGAGCAGGCTTTGAAGGCGGGCATCCTGGCGCAGCTCTTCGCCGACTTGCGCGTCCAGAGGTTCGCGGGGGTGCACCACTTCGTGCCGGCCGATCAGATCTACACGCCCGACCACGCCCGGATGCTCCTAGACCACTGGCGCCGCGCGGAGGAGCTAGTGCCCCAGCTTTCTTAGAAGGAGCGCGCGCTCGGCCGGGTTCTGGCAGAGCTCGAGGGCGCGCAGCCGTGCCTCGCGGGCCAGCGCCGCCTCGCCCATCTCGTCGAGCAGCTCGGCCCGCGTGGCGTGAAACAGGTGATATTCGCCGAGCGCAAGCGCAAGGTCGTTGACCTCGCCGAGGGCGGCTTCCGGGCCGCGCACGTGGCTCAGCGCCACTGCCCGGTTCAAGCGCACGACCGGCGTGTCGGCCATGCGGAGCAGCGCGTCGTAGAGGGCCACCACCTGCGGCCAGTCGGTCGCGTCCCACGACCGCGACTCCGTGTGCACGGCCGCGATCGCCGCCTGGAGCTGGTACGGCCCTGGACGCCGGAGCAGGGCGGCTGTGTCCAGCAGGCGCACGCCCTCGGCGACGGCCTGGCGATCCCAGCGTGACCGGTCCTGGTCGGCAAGGAGCACCATCCCGCCGTCGGCGTCGAATCGCGCGGCCGACCGGGCGAGGCTCAGCGTCATCAGGGCGAGCAGGCCCAGGACCTCGGGCTGGTTCGGGAGCAGGCGATCGAGAAGGCCGGTCAACCAGACGGCGTCGTCGGCCAGGTCGCGCCGCATGCCGGCCGCGGCGCCGCGGCTGAGGTAACCCTCGTTGAACATCAGGTACAGCACGGCCAGCACCGCCTCCAGCCGCCCCGGCAGCTCCTCGGCCTCGGGCACGCGGTACGGGATGTTCGCGGCGACGATCTTGCGCTTGGCGCGCACGATGCGCTGCGCCATCGCCGGCTCGGAGACGAGGAACGCCGCCGCGATCTCCTGCGTGGTGAAGCCGGCGACCGCGCGCAGGGTCAGCGCGACCTGCGCCTCGGGCGCAAGCGCGGGGTGGCAGCACGTGAAGATCAGGCGGAGGCGGTCGTCGACCTCGGCGGGGTCAGCCGGTCCCATCGAGCGCTCCAGCAGGGCGACCTTCTCCGCGTAGCGCCGGTCCCGGCGCAGGACGTCGATCGCCTTGCGCCGCGCCGTGGTCATGAGCCAGCCGCCGGGGTTGTCGGGGATGCCCTGCAGCGGCCACCTCTCGAGCGCGGCGACGAGGCTGTCCTGCACCACCTCCTCGGCGATGTCGAAGTTGCCCAGGACCCGGACCATGGCGGCGGTCAGCTGCCCGGCCTCCTCGCGGAAGACCGCGGCGACTGCCGCTTCGGTGGCTGTCGGTGATTCGCTCAGGCCCCTTATCGTGCTACCGCGGGCCAGACCTCGACTGGCCCCGACGGCCAGGCCTTCGCCATCTCGTGCGCCTCGACGAGGTCTTTGACGTCGACGATCGCAAAGCCGCCGACGATTTCCTTCGACTCGATGAACGGGCCGTCGGTGACGATGCGAGTCCCGTTCTTCGAGCGAACGGTGGTCACCGTTTGCGGACCCTGGAGCTGCTCACCGCCGACGATCTTGGAGCCGTACTGGTGGAACCACCTGCCCGCCGCGGCCATGGCCGCGTCGCGCTCTTCCTTCGTGTGCTTGTCCCAGCGTTCCTGGTCGTCCATGGTGCCGACGAACATGAGCACGTACTTCATCGCCCCGCCTCCTGGGAGTGATCTACGACCGGCCGGATCTCGACAGTGCCAGGCCACTCCCTGGCCATCGCCAGCGCCTCGTCGAGGTCGGCGACCTCGATCTCGGCGTAGCCGCCGATGACCTCTTTCGACTCGATGAACGGGCCGTCGGTCACGGTGACCTTGCCGTTCTTGCGCGACACGGTCGTCGCCGTGCTCGGCCCCTGCAGCTCGTGGCCGCCCACGATCTTGCCGGCTTTGGAGTACTTCTCGAACCACGCGCCTGACTGCTCGTAGTCCTTCATTGCCGCCTCGCGAGCCGGGCTCTCGAGCTGGTCGACGCCTTCCATGGTGCCGCCGAACAAGAGAACGTATTTCATGGCTTACCTCCAGCCTGTACGACGAACGGCGCGACCCGAAATCGACTCACCGGCCGGTGAACTGCGGCTCCTGCTTACTGAGGAAGGACATGATGCCGATGGCGGCGTCCATGCTGAGCGCCGCGCGAGCGAAGTTCTCCGACTCGATCTTCAGCGCCTCGTCCAGCGGCAGGTCGTAGCCGCGGCGCACCGCGTCCTTGATGAGGGCGATGGCCAGGGTGGCCGCCTTCGCCAGCCGGCCGGCCAGCTCGTCGACGGCCGCCTGGAGCTCTTCCGGCGGAACCGCGCGGTCGACCCAGCCCACCGCCTCGGCCTCCTTCGCCGAAAGCCGCGTCGACTCGACCAGGTACGGCTTCGCCCGCGCCATGCCGATCAGGCGCGGCAGGCGCTGCGTCCCGCCGGCGCCGGGGATGATGCCGAGAGACGACTCCGTCTGGCCGATCTTCGAGCGGCCGTCCTCGACCATGATCCGGAAGTCGCAGCACAGCGTCAGCTCGCTGCCGCCGCCGAGGGCGTGGCCGTTGATCGCGGCGATTACCGGCTTCGGGCATCGCTCGATGGCCGCGAAGCGCGCGTTCATCCGCGACATGAAGGCGACGATCTGCTGGGCGGCGTCGGGCGCCTCGCGGTCGACGCCCGCGAGCGACGTCAGGTCGGCGCCGACGCTGAAGTACTTCTCGTACTCGGACGCGAGGACGACGACGCGGACCTCGGGATCCTTGCCCAGCTCGTCGAAGGCCGCCGCCAGCTCGGACATCAGGTCCTCGGCGATCGAGTTGTTGCCCTTGCGGTGCATGACCACGCGGGCGATGCCGCCGTCGCGCTTGACGTCGACGCACTCGCCCATGGCTAAGCCGTGAACAGCGGGATGCCGCCCGCGACCTCGATCACGGCGCCGGTGATGTAGCCGGCCTCCTCCGTGCACAGGAACGCGATGGTGTTCGCGATGTCCGCCGGTTGCCCGAACTTCTTGAAGACAGTGCGTGCGCGGAACCGGTCGTACATCGGGTTGTTGGCGGCCGCCGCCTTGCCCGCCTCCGACTCGATGATCCCCGGCGCGATCGCGTTGGAGGTGATGTTGTGGCGGCCTCCCTCCAGGGCGGCGGTCCTGGCCAGCCCGATCAGCCCCGCCTTGGTCGACGAGTAGCTCGCCTGGCCGAAGCCGCCCAATGTGCCCGCGACCGACGACATGTAGATCAAGCGGCCCCACCTGTTCTCGACCATGTAGGGCCACACCTCCTTGGTGCAGTTGAATGCGCCCGTGAGATTCACCTTCACGTCGCGGTCCCACAGCTCGTAGGACTGGTTGGGGATCTGAGCCGCGTGGTCGAGCGTCGCGGCGTTGTTGATCAGGATGTCGATTTTGCCGAACTCGTCCTTGACCTTCTTGAAGACGTCGCGGACCTGTTCGCGGTTGGTCACGTCCATCTTGATGGCCAGCGACTTGCGGCCCATCTTGCGGATCTCTTCCGCGGTGCTGTTCGAGTGCACCCATCCTTGCGAGACCGCGACCTGGGCGAGCATGCTGCCCTGCGCCTCGGCGGTCTTCTGAAGCTCGGGATCGTCCTCGACCAGGACGTCGGTGATGACGACGTCGGCGCCCACGCCCGCGAGCGTCAGCGCGTCCTGACGGCCGAGGCCGCGGGACGCGCCGGTGACGATGGCGACTTTGCCTGAAAGATCGAACATCGACTAACCCCTCAATTTGATGGCCGCGCGCTGTCCGGCGATGGCGCGCGAGATGACAAGCCTCTGGATCTCCGCCGTCCCCTCCCAGATCTGGTAGATCTTGGCGTCCCGGAACCACTTCTCGACCGGATACTCCTTGATGTAGCCGTAGCCGCCGAGAACCTGGATGGCGTCGGTGGTCACGTCCATCGCCACGTCGGCGGCGAAACACTTGGCCATCGAGCCTTCCGCGCGCTCGAAGGGCCTGTTCTGCGTGGCCATCCAGCCGGCGCGCCAGATGAGCAGGCGCGCGGCGTCGATCTTCATCGCCATGTCGGCGAGCTTGAAGCCCACCGCCTCGTGCTGCCACAGCGGCTTGCCGAACTGCTTGCGGTCCTGCGCATACTCGAGCGCGAACTCGTAGGCGGCGCGCGCGATGCCGAGCGCCCCCGCGGCCACCCCGGGCCGCGTCGCCTCGAGCGTGGCCAACGCGCCGAGCGCGCCC
>DATEGB010000018.1:0-10328 GCA_035280365.1 Candidatus Dormiibacterota bacterium
TCGCTGCTGTGGCGGCGGCAAGATCTGCCAGGTCAGCGTGCGCGAGCAGTCGCGCCACGACCAAGCGGAGACGTTAGCCAGCGGCGCTCTCGACGACGGCACCGAGTTCCTGATCGATCGAAGAGCTGCCGCCCGCCTTCCCTCTCGTTTCCGGATCACCGTTCGCGGTCTCGGTCCCTTGAAGCACCTCGACCTCGACCTCGAGGCCGAGCAGTGGGGGACGCTTCTCTACGACTGAGAGCGTTCGCGGCTAGCGTGGAAGGTCGGCGACCGCTGCCCGCCGGTAGCGTTCCGCGAGGGAGCGCTCACGCCGGGAGCGGCGTTTAGATCAGCGGACCTGATCGCGTAGCGTTGCGGCGTGACCCGGGACGTCGAGAACTTGAACCGACGCCTGCTTCGCGCCCGCGACGCCATGGACCGGGCGTACGCCGAACCACTTGACGTCCCCGCCGTGGCCGCGGTGGCCTACCTCTCCGAGGCGCATTTCATCCGCAGCTTCCGCGCCGTCTTCGGCGAGACCCCGCACCGATACCTGCAGCGGCGGCGGGTGGAGCGCTCGATGTTCCTTCTCCGCGAGACCGACCGCAGCGTCACCGACATCTGTTTCGACGTCGGCTTCACCAGCCGGGGGACCTTCAGCCGCACCTTCCGGGAGATCGTCGGCGAGACGCCGTCGGAATACCGCGTGGGGAATGGGCCGATGGCGGCGCCCAACTGTTTCCAGATGGCGGGCACGCGGCCCGTGGCGATGCCATCGAGCAGTTTTGGAGACGCTCGCGCGGAGGCGGCTTCCTAGCATGTGTGTCGTATCCACCGAATCTCGAAGAGGAGAAGACAGACGATGATCACCATGCTGAACGCCACCTCCGTCAAGGTCCTCGACCAGGAGGAGGCTCTCGACTTCTACGTCAACAAGCTCGGGCTGGAGAAGGGCCAGGACATCAAACAGGGTTCGTTCCGCTGGCTCACGGTGCGCGTCCCGGGCGGCTCCGGCACGGAAATCTTCCTCGAAGAGCCGGGACCGCCTGTGCATGACGAAGCCACCGCCGAGCAGCTCCGCGAGCTGATCACCAAGGGCGCTCTGGGCGCACTCGTCCTGGAGACGGACGACGCCCGGCGTCTGTACGAGGAGCTCAAGTCGCGCGGCGTCACCGACTTCACCCAGGAGCCGATGGAGCACTTCTACGGGACCGACATGGGCGTGCGCGACCCTTTCGGCAACGCCATCCGGATCCTCCAGCCGAAGAAGGTCGCCCGCAAGGTGACGGCCTGAACATGAAAGGAGAAGGGAAATGAAAGCCACAAAGACCCCCAAGAGGACGACCGTGGTCGCCAAAGCCTCCAAGGGCAAGGGATTCACGGACTCCGAGAAAGGCGCGATGCAGGAGCGCGTCAAAGAGCTGCAGTCGGGCAAGGCGGAGGGCGAAGACGCCGTGCTCGAGAAGATCGCCGAGATGCAGCCTTCGGACCGCGCCATGGCCAAGCGGATCCACGCCGTCGTCATGGCCAGCGCGCCTGGCCTCACATCGAGACTCTGGTACGGGATGCCCGCGTACGCCAAGGACGGCAAGACCCTCTGCTTCTTCCAGGACGCGCGGAAGTTCAAGACGAGGTACGCGACCTTCGGCTTCAACGACGTGGCGCACCTCGACGAAGGCGGCATTTGGCCCGTCGCCTACGCGGTGAAGGAGATGACCCCCGCGGTCGAGGCGAAGATCGGCGCGCTCATCAAGAAGGCGGTCAGCTGAGAGCTGACGGTGACGGCCGAGCTCGCCTGGCCACGAGCCCGCCCGCCATCGCCATCTCGCCGTCGGTGTCGAGTTCTGGGTCTCCGCCTCGATTGAGGCCAACCGCCGCGCGCAACACGCCATCCTCGAGATAGAAGCCGAGGAATTTCCGGTCCTCGAGCGATCCGCGGACGACAAATTGGTCCCAGCGCCGCACGTGGCCGACGTATTCGAGCTTGTGCTCGTACTGGTCTGACCAGAACGTGTGCAGATAGCTGTAGGCCACCTCGGATCCCAGCATCGACCTGGCCGCCGCGGCTCCCTGTTTTTCGGCGTTGTTGTAGTGCTCGACGCGAATTCGACCGAACAATGGATGGAGATGGTTGGCCACGTCGCCCGCGGCAAAGACGTCGGGAGCGCTCGTCCGGCATGAAGCGTCAACGATGATTCCGTTGTCGACAGCGATGTCGGTGTCGTGGACCAGCTCTGTGTTGGGCTGGATGCCGACGGCGGCGATGACCAGGTCGCACTCGATGGTCCTTCCGCCTTTCGTGACCGCCCGCTCGACGCGGCCCGATCCCTCGAAACGATCCACCGTCTCCTCGGCGATGAGCTCCACACCAGCATCGGCGTGGATGCCCGCCATCACCTGTCCCATCTCGGGTCCGAGCACTGAGCCAAGCGGGAACCTGCCCGGAAAGACCGCCGTTACCTCCAGGCCGAGCTGACGCAGCGAAGCGGCGACCTCAGAGCCGATGAACCCCATGCCGACGACCAGGGCGCGCGCACCGGATCTCGCGGCTCGTCTGATGTCGTCGCAGTCGGCGACCGTGCGCAGCTGGTACACGCCCTCCTGGTCGGCGCCGGGTATAGCCAGCCGGCGGTTTCGTCCCCCGGTCGCGATCAACAGCTTTGAGTATTCGATCGCCTCCGGTTGGTCGGAGGCGACTCGCCGCCGGTTCGTGTCGACGCGCTGGACGGAGCTCCGGATCAACTGGACATCGTGTGCGCGGTACCAGTCCGCCGGTTCGACGAGCCAGTGGGACAGGTCCTCCTCTCCGCGCAGGTAGGTCTTGGAGAGCGGCGGGCGTCCAAACGGCACGCCAGGTTCGTCGCCGACGATCGTGATCGGCCCGTCGTAGCCCTCTTCGCGAAGAGTGCGGGCGGCAACTCCCCCCGCCATGCCCGAGCCGACGATCACGATCCGGCGGGCTGCCTGGAGCATCCCGGACCGGACCGGTCTAAGACGCCCTGCGGTGGTTGTTGTGCCTTGCCTGCTGCAGCGGGACGACGGCCACCGGCTTCAGGACGATCGCGCCTCGCTGGACCTCGACCTCAAAAAGGGCCTCGTCGTCCAGACCTAGGGATCGCCTGACGTCGGCCGGCAGGGTCACCCGCCCGGCAGGGTTCATAGAAACGATGCTTCGCACGCGCCGCCGATCATACCGGACGAAGTGCACTTCGGTCAAATTGACTGCTTGACAAGCTGCCAACGTGGTAGATATGCTGGCGGAGCCATGAGGCGATCATTGTGTTTTGACGGTGCCTATGAAGTCACAGCCCAGATGAGAGCTGTGTCCGTGCATCAACTCCCGACCCCAGCTCGTTGTCAGGCCCGGAGTGTCTTCGTGTAAGCGAAGAAGCTTTCTATCAAAGGGCCTGGCGACGCCAGGCCCTTTTTCTTTTGTCCGTCAGCACATTGAAAACCGAATAGGCATGGCAAGCCAACTTCGTCACGCGTGGTGGAAGCGCGCGCCGGCTCGGGCATGAGCGAGCCCAGCGGTTTGTAACCCCGTGGCCAGGTGCTGTGGAGGTGCGAATCCTCCCCGGCGCGCCACCACCACGCGTTTTTCATTGCGCCTTCGAGGCTCCCTGGTGGGGGCGTCTGCCTGTCGAGCAGGGCGTGGCGGGTTCGATTCCCGTCGGGGGCGCCAGTTTTTTGCACCAGGGTGGTCTAACCGGTAGGGCACGTGGCCCTGAACCACGAGATGGGGGTTCAAGTCCTTCCCCTGGTGCCAGATTTGCGCTGGAGCAGCTCAGAAGGTAAGAGCAACTTCAGGGGATGGCCGAGCCCGGTCACAGGCGCGCGGTCAGGAACCGCGAGATCGGAGGTTCGAATCCTCCTCCCCTGACCAAGATTGCCGATGTAGCTCAACAGCTAGAGCGCACGCTGGCTCCCGCGCTTCGCGCGGGAACCCTGAAAGGTGAGGGTTCAAATCCTTCCGCGGTGCCCTTTCACGGTGGTCGTAGTTCAACGGCCCAGAGCGCTCGGTCGTGGCCCGAGTGATGTCGGTTCGACTCCGACCGATCACACCAAACAATTTCGGAGGGTTGGCAGAGTCCGGTTGATGGCAGCTGTCCCGAAAACAGCCAGGACTTCACGGCCCTCCTGGGTTCGAATCCCAGACCCTCCTCCACGACAACCCGGCCACGCGACGAATCCGGGGGTAGCTCAGCAGCCTAGAGCAGCGGCCTGATACGCCGTCGCGCGGAGGTGCGAGTCCTCCTCCCCGGACCAACTTTTCGATGCCTCGCGAGACGGATCTCAGGTGGGCCCGCGAAGCTCTCACCGGGCTCGACTCCTGGGCGGGGTACCAGTCACTCCGGCGTAGCTCAAGTCGGATGAGCGACTGCGTAGTAAGCAGTGGGTTGCGGGTTCGATTCCCGCCACCGGACCCAATTGCCCTCTTAGTTCAGGGGAAGATCATCGGGCTTCGAACCCGAAGGCGGGCGTTCGAATCGTCCAGGGGGCTCCAATCACATCGCGGTCGTTCAGCAGCCAGGACGTCTGCGTGCCATGCAGATGACGGGGGTGCGAGTCCCCTCCGCGATTCCACTGGGTGGATGAGCTCGCAAGGGCGAGCGGCTCAGGCAAAAAGGTCCCTTGGCGCCAACACGCCGGGTCCTAGTTTTCGTCCCGAGGTGGCGTAATGGCAAACGCGGCGGGCTCAGACCCCGTGACCTACACGGTCGTGGGAGTTCGACTCTCCCTCTCGGGACCATCTCACGTGCAAAAGCGCTCGGTACGATGCTCCGCTCCGAGGGCAGAATCGGCTGATCGACAGGTGGATGGCCTCTTGCGGCCGCCCATCACCAGATATCTAATGAAGGAGGCAAAAGACGTGGAGCTGATCGATGGCATCGCCGTCTTCGGCGACCCGGTGGACACCGCGGCCCTCGACCAGATCCGCCGCACTCGCGCCCACCCCAAGGCGCGCGCCGCGGCGCTGATGGCCGACCACCACAGGGGCTACGCGGTTCCGATCGGCGGCGTGGTCGCGTACGACAACGCCATCTCGCCCGCGGGCGTCGGTTACGACATCGCTTGCGGCAACAAGGCCGTGCTCACCGACATGTCGGGCGCGGACGCGCGCGCCGGCATCAACCGGATCATGGACGACGTCGTCCGGACGATCAGCTTCGGGGTCGGCCGCAAGAACCCGGAGAGGGTCGACCACGACCTGTTCGACGACCCGGCCTGGTCGGTGATCCGCAAGCTGCAGCTGCGCGACAAGGCGGCTGCCCAGCTGGGCACCGTCGGTTCGGGCAACCACTACGTCGACATCTTTGTCGACCGGCAGGACCGCGTCTGGGTCGGCGTGCACTTCGGCAGCCGCGGCTTCGGCCACGGCGTGGCCACGTGGGCGCTCAAGGCGGGCGGCGCCAGCGACGGTATGGACGTCGCGCCGCTCGTGCTGGACGCGGATTCGGAGCTCGGCGCGGACTACATCGCCGCGATGACCCTCGCCGGACGCTACGCGTACGCGGGTCGCGACTGGGTGTGTGACCGCGTGGTCAAGATCCTCGGCGCGCGCAAGCTCGACGAGGTGCACAACCACCACAACTTCGCGTGGAAGGAGAGCCATGACGGCCGGGACGTGTGGGTCGTCCGCAAGGGCGCCACCCCGGCGTTCCCGGGCCAGCGTGGATTCGTCGGCGGCAGCATGGGCGACGACGCGGTGATCCTCGAGGGCGTCGATCCTGTCGATAACCCGCAGGCGGCGGCGCTCAACCAGGAGGCATCGCTGTTCTCGACCGTGCACGGAGCCGGCCGGGTGATGAGCCGCACCGCCGCGCGCGGCAAGCGAGGCAAGCCCGGTTTGATCTCGCGCCAAGACATGCAGCGCTGGATCGGCAAGCGTGGCGTCGTGCTGCGCGGAGCCGACACCGACGAGGCGCCGCAGGCCTACAAGCGACTGCCGGAGGTGCTGAAGCACCACGCCGGCACCGTCCGCGTGCTGCACACGCTCACGCCGATCGGCGTGGCGATGGCGGGCGCGGGAGAGTTCGACCCGTACAAGGACTGACCGTTTGACGTGGGAGGCCGGGCGCGTGGACCCGGCCTCCCGACGGCGGTCCTGTGCCGCGACGGATTCACGGTCCGGGCCGGCGGCGGGTGCTTCGCACGCTACTCGGTCGCCGTTCCCGGGCCGCCCGCGGCTAGCCATACCTGTTCGGATGTCAATGAAGACTCCAAAGTTTCGGTACGACCTGTCCTATGGAGACCTCCCGCGGGCGGTCTTCATGGAGAGGGCGCTCGCGAGGGCGCTCCGTTTCGGCGCGTCCGAAAAGTGGCCGACCGAGCTCGTCACCCTCGACCACTTGATGCGACTCCTCGAGGCCGATGTCGTGATCGACGTGCAGCGTGAGCAGTCCGAGCGGATGGTGCTCGACGTGCAGCACGCCGTTGTGTCGGTGGCGCTCGATCGCCTCGACGGTAGCCGGCCGAGCGTCTACGTCGAGGTCTGGGCGACCTCCCGCCAGGCGGCGAGGCTCGAGCTCGCGCGCCTCAAGGAGCTTGTTCCGGCGGCCGACTCGCAGGTTAAGCGCGAGCCCATCGGCTTCGCGACCGCCCTGCGCCGCTAGGCGCTAGACCCGGGCGACAGCCTTGAGCTCGCGAGTCCGCCGGACCTTGAGCGGCAGCGTGAGGTGGAAGGTCGTGCCGCCGCCCTCGCGGCCCTCAAACCAGAGCCGGCCGCGGTGCATCTCGGCGATCTGGCGGGCGATCGGCAGGCCCAGGCCGGTCATGCCGCCGCCGTTGGAGTGGCTGATGAAGAGGTGGGCGTCGAAGTCCTTCGGCATCCCCGGCCCGCGGTCCGAGACGCTGATCCTGGCGAAGTCGCCGTCGAAATCGGTGCTCACCTCGACGTCGCCGCGCGAGTACTTGACCGCGTTGCCGATGACGTTGTCCATGGCCTGCCTGATCCGGCGCGCGTCGCAGGAGACTTTGGGCAGGGACCGGTCGGGACGCCACTCGACGTGGCGCGATTGAGAGGGGATTACGTTCTCGATCAGCTGATTGAGGTCGACCGGTTCCATGCGCACCACCGTGCGGCCGGTCTCCATCTGGTCCAGTTCGAGCATGTCGTTGAACGCGCCCTCGAGGCGCCGCGCGTCCTCGTAGATGTCGCTCGCGAACTCCTTGACCTCGTCCGGGTCGACGCTCTCCGAGTCGCGGATGAGCTCGGAGAAGCCTTCGATGCCGGTCATCGAGGTCCGGAACTGGTGGCTCATGCGAACTAGGAACTCGCTCTTCAGCTGGTTGAGTCGCTCGAGCACGGCGAGGTTGGCGACGGCAGTCGACTCGGCGCGTCGCCGCCAGCGGTCAGCGAAGTAGACGACCGGGAACATCGACGCGTAAAAGAGGGTCAGGCCGGCCGCCAGCAGCAGGTTCAGCTGGCGCGTTTCGTGGTCGATGAACGCCTGCACCGGGGCGTAGGGGAGGTAGACCTCGAAGGCGCCGCTTGGTCTGGACGAGCCCTCGAACACTAGGGGCACGTAGACCTGGATCAGCGGCCCGGGGAGGTCGTCGCCCTGGTTCTCCTCGTCCTTGCCGCTGGTGATGCTGGCGCTCGCGTTGCCCTCCAGGGCCTCCTTGAGGTCGGAGTCGATGGGGAACGTGCGCCCGATCAGGGCGTGGTTGTCGGAGTAGACGACGGTCCCGGCGCTGTTCCAGACCTTGATCCGTTGGACCTGGTCGCTGACCGCCGCGCCCTGCAGCTTCTGGTCGATCTCCGTCACCTCGCCCTGGGTCAGGCCGCTCGCCACCTGCTGGGCGTTGAGCAGCGGCTGGATGCCGACCTGGGTGATCAGGGTGGCGCTGGTCCGTTCGCTATCGAGATAGCGCTGCTTCACGTCGGCGTTGAGCTCCGCGGCCAGCACGGCCCCGAGCGCGACGACAGGCACCAGGGCAAGCAGCCCGAAGCGCACAAGGCCACCCACAGCGCCCAGCCTTTTTCTCTTCGTGGTGGCGTGCATTTTGCCATCGGTCCGACGCGGTTGAGCCGCGCTAAGTGAGTTGCTGTTGCCCTACGCGGCCCCGGTGCGCACGCCCAGGCGGCGCAGCCAGCGGCGGTACGCGATCGCGGTCCGGTCGCTGCGCAGGTGGAGCTCGGCCTGGAGGTCGAGGGGCAGCAGCTCGGGGCGCTGGGACTCGAGGATCGGCCGGTCCTGGGCGAAGATCCGGTCCTGGAACTCGACCATCTCCGAGGTCGGCTCGTAGTTCATGGCCATCCACATGAAGACGGAGCTGTCGACTGCGTCGTGGGGCGTGACCGCCAGGAGCATGCCGAAGGAGTGCTCGCCGTGCTTGATGAACGACGCGGCGAGAGGGCGGTGGACGCGATAGGTGTAGGTGACAGTCGAGCCCTGGCCGGTCGCGTAGGGGTCGGGCTGGTAGACCTTGACCCCGGTGGCGAGCACGCCGTCGTCACTCACGACCGCCTCGTAGTCGGCGATCTCGGGCCGGGACCGGTCGCCGAGGATGCCTTCGTGGACGAACGGGAAGTGGCCGACGTCGAGGAAGTTCTCGACCACGCGCGGTCCGCTGGCGCGCACGCGGTACGGGCCCGACATGAGGACGTTGTGACCGGGGTCGTCGAGGAGCACGAAGCGCGGCAGGTCGGTGGCGCCGCTGCCCAGCGTCACCCAGACGACGCCGTACTCGGCCCGAGCGCGGTAGACGGTGACGCACGCCTTCGCCGGCGGCGTCTGCTCGGGATGCGCCGGCATGAGGACGCAGCGGCCGTCGGCGCCATAGGTCCAGCCGTGGTACGGGCACTCGAGCCGGTCTCCGCCGACAACGCGACCCAGCGACAGCCGAGTGCCCCGGTGCACGCACAGGTCCCGCCACGCCTGGAACCTCTCTCCCGACCGCCAGACGACGATGTCCTCGCCCAGCAGCCGCGACGCGATCGGGCCGCCGCGCTCGAGGTCAGTGACGCGCGCCACGGGATGCCAGTCCTCCAGCAGGACGGGGTCGTCGATCACCCGACTTCGTACTTGGTCGGCACCATTCGCTGCGAGCTCTTCGGCGGCCGGTTGTACGAGCGTTTCTGCCGCGGCGGCAGCTTGATGTCGTCGTGGGGCACTTCTTCGTACGGGATCAGCGAGAGGAAGTGACTGATCAGGTTCAGGTGCGCGGCTCGCTTGTTGTCCGTCTCAACGACGTACCAGGGCGCCTCACCGATGTCGGTGTACGCGAACATCTGGTCCTTCGCCTCCGAGTAGTCCACCCAGCGGGCGCGCGCTTGCAAATCCATCGCGCTCAGCTTCCACCGCTTGCTGGGGTCGTTCATGCGGCCGAGGAAGCGCCGCTCCTGCTCCTCGTCGCTCACCGAGAGCCAGTACTTGACCAGGGTGATGCCCGCGCGGGCGAGCATGCGCTCGAACTGCGGGCAGGTGCGCATGAACTCGTCGTACTCCTCGTCGGTGCAGAAGCCCATGACGTGCTCGACGCCCGCGCGGTTGTACCAGCTGCGGTCGAAGAAGACGATCTCGCCTGCCGCGGGCAGGTGCCCGACGTAGCGCTGGAAGTACCACTGCGTGCGCTCGCGCTCGGTCGGCGCCGGAAGCGCGACCACGCGCGCGTTGCGCGGGTTCATGAGCGCTGTCATCCGCTTGATCACGCCGCCCTTGCCCGCGGTGTCGCGGCCCTCGAAGATCGCGACCACGCGGAGGCCGCGAGTCTTGATCCAGTCCTCGAGCTTCACCATCTCGACCTGGAGGCGACGAAGCTCCTTCTCATAGCCCTTCTTGGAAAGGACGCTGGCCTTTCCGGCCCACTCGCCATCCTTCTTCTTGCGCTTCTTGTCCTTTTTCTTGAGGACGGTGGCCATGGGCGGGCTCAAGGTATCACCAGCGGAGCACGGCGTCAGGCACGTGCGCCAGGTCTGTCATCGCCACTCCTTTCTCGGCGAACAGCGCGACCGCCGCCTCTGCGAGCAGCGGCTCGGAGATCGCGAGCACGCCGTCCAGGTCGAAAATCACTCCTCGCAGGTGGACGTCTTGCGCGCGCGCGCGATTGTCTTCGACAAAGACGGCGTGCTCCTCGACACGATGGCCATGATCCGCTCCGCCTGGGCGGACTGGGCGCGCGACCGCGGCCTCGACCCTGACGAGGTCCTGGCCTCGATCCACATGACCGGCGTGGAGCTGCTCGCCAGGTTCAGCCCCTCGGCCGACCCGGCCGCGGAGTTCCGCTGGATCGGCGCGCGCCAGGCGGGGCTGGAGCCGTCGATCGTCGCCTTCGACGGCGCCGCCGAACTCCTCCAGAGCCTGCCCCGCGACGCCTGGGCCGTCGTCACCTCGGCCCGGCGCGCG
>DATEGB010000019.1:0-33763 GCA_035280365.1 Candidatus Dormiibacterota bacterium
GGGTCGTGGACTGGCTCGCCGACGAGTTCAAGAAGCAGAACGGCATCGACCTGAAGGCCGACCGCCAGGCCCTGCAGCGCCTCACGGAGGCGGCCGAGCGGGCCAAGATCGAACTGTCGAGCCGGCTCGAGACCACCATCAACCTGCCGTTCATCACGGCGGACCAGGCCGGTCCGAAGCACCTCGAGATGACGCTCACCCGGGCCAAGTTCGAATCGCTGACGGCAGACCTGACCGAGCGCTGCCGCGGCCCGTTCCTCTCCGCGCTGAAGGACGCGAGCCTCACGCCGCAGCACATCGACGAGGTCGTGCTGGTCGGAGGCGCGACCCGCATGCCGGTCATCCAGCAGCTGGTCAAGGACCTGCTTGGCGGCAAGGAGGCGCACAAGGGCGTCAACCCGGACGAGGTCGTCGCCGTCGGCGCCGCGATCCAGGCCGGCGTGCTCAAGGGCGAGGTCAAAGACATCCTGCTGCTCGACGTGACGCCGCTTTCTCTCGGCGTGGAGACCCTGGGTGGCGTGATGGACAGGGTCATCGACCGCAACACGACGATCCCAACGTCTCGGCAGAAGACCTACAGCACCGCGGCGGACAGCCAGACGTCGGTCGAGGTCAACGTCCTTCAGGGCGAGCGTGACATGGCGCGCGACAACCGCTCACTGGGCCGCTTCCACCTGGACGGCATCCCGCCCGCGCCGCGGGGCATGCCGCAGATCGAGGTGACATTCGACCTCGACGCCAACGGCATCCTCAACGTCAAGGCGCAGGACAAGGGCACCGGCCGCGAGCAGGCCGTGACCATCACGGCGTCCTCGACCCTGAACAAGGACGAGGTCGAACGGCTGGTCAAGGAGGCCGCGGAGCACGCTGCCGAGGACCGCGCCAAGCGCGATGAGGTGGAGCTTCGAAACCAGGCGGACCACATGATCCACCAGGCCGAGAAGATCATCAAGGACAACGAGTCCAGGATCCCGGAGGACGTCAAGAGCGAGGTCAACACCAAGCTCGAGGCGCTGAAGACCGCGGCCAAGGGCTCGGACGCCAGGGACCTGCAGCGCAAGATGGACGACTTCAACGAGGCGCTGCAAAAGATCGGCCAGCACATCTACCAGCAGGGCGCGCCGGCGGCCGGCTCGAATGAAGGTCAGCCCGCGGGCGAGCAGAAGAAAGAAGAGGACGTGGTCGACGCCGAATACAAGGAAGTCAACTGAGTAAAGAGCCGGAAAGGGTTCGGACTTAGGTCCGAGCCCTTATTTTTTGCTCGCCTTGCTTGTCTTCTTCGCCTCTCGAACGCGGCTCTGGGCGGTCGGTGGCATCTGGACCGGCGTCCTGCTGTGCGCATTCAACCTCTACGCGGCGGCGGTGACCTACATCCCTCAGTTCCTGGTGCGCAACGATTTCCGGCTGGTCTACGGCGCCGGGCTCGTCGGGTGGCGTGACGGCTACGGCCACCTCTACGACCTTGCGGCGCAGAGAGTCGCGGTCGAATCGCTTGGCGCCTACTGGTCGCCTTACCTCAACCCGCCGCCGCTGGCGTGGCTTGGCACCGCCTTTCTGGCGCTGCCGTTCGAGGTCGCCATCGTCCTGTGGACCGTGCTCGTCGTGGCGGCCGCCGCGCTGGCCTGGAAGCTGATCGCGCCTGGCGAGGGCCTGGCCCGCTGGGCCCACCTCGCGCTCTTCGCGGGTCTCTTTCCGACCGCCTTCGGCCTGATGGTGGGCCAGCCGGTGGCCCTGGTGGCCGCGGCGGTGGCTGCCGCCTGCTGGCTTGCGGAGCGGCGGCGACCGGTGCCGGCGGGACTGGCGCTGAGCCTCATCGCCATCAAGCCGCAGCTGGCGCTGGTCGTCCCGCTGTGCCTCCTCGTCGCCGGGCACCGGAAGACGTTCGCCGCCTGGCTGGCGGCCACGGCCGTCATGGTTGTCGTCGCCCTGGCCCTTCTGGGACCGGACGGCCTCCAGCGCTACCGCGATGCCCTGTCGCTCGCGTCGCAGTGGGAGCCAACCCGCCGCTACGCGATCGCTGGGCCCCTCGGCCTCGGGCCGCAGGTTTACGCCGTCGAGGCGATCGTCGTCCTGGTCGCGATGTTCGCCGCGTGGCGGCAGCGCGGCGGTGGCGCCTCACTCCCGGTCGCCACCGGCATCGTCGCCTCCCTGCTCTTCACGCCGTATGTCGGCTTCCAGGACTTCGCCATGCTGGTCGTCGCCGGGTGGCTCGTGATCCGCGCGGGAGCGACGCCGCTCCAGGTCGGGCTGATGGTCGTGGGCTACGCGCTCCTCGAGCTGGCGCTGCTCGTGCTGGCGGTGCCCATTCTCGTGGCCGAGGCGCTGTTCCTGCTGTCGCTGGCGTGGCCGGCCACTCAGGCGCCGGGCGATCTGCGCCGTAGGCGCGGCGTAGTGAGCGGCGAGGTGGCGGACGATGCCGGCGATCGCGACCTTGCCGACGCCGAGGCCCAGCGTGCCTGACCGCCGAAATCATGCGCTGGAGCCGACGGTGGGATTCGAACCCACGACCTGCCACTTACGAGGCGGCTGCTCTGCCAGCTGAGCTACGTCGGCGAAGACGTTTAGCGACGAATCGCGGCCAAATTTCCCGATGTCGTGAAGGCCTACGTTAACATCGGACGGGGATGCGAACTCTCGACGTCGAACGCCTCGCGGCGGGCGATTTCGCCTTGATCAGGCCCCTGCTCGTCGACCTTCACCTTACCGAGCAGGCGCACTACGAGGACCACCCGCAGCTGCCTCGCGAAGAGATCGAGCTCCACCTGGCGTCGATCCCGTCCGCGTTTCGGGGCGAGAACGTGATCTATGCGGTCCGCGACGAGGTCGGCCAGGTGATCGGCTTTTGCTGGATCGTCCTCTACGACCCGGGCACCGGGCTCGAGGGCGAGGTCGCGGAGGTCTACGTCGCTGAGGCACACCGTGGCCAGGGCATCGGCGACATGCTCGTCCGGCAGGCGGTCCGGCTCTTCGCCGAGCGCCGCGTCACCCTCGCCTACGTCTGGACCCGCCCGGACAACGAGGCGGCCGTCAAGCTCTACCGCTCGGCCGGCTTCGAGCCAAGCCGTCAGCTCGTCCTGACCTGGTACCCGGGCGAACCCTCGAACTAGCGGCCGGACGTCTCGCACCTAAGATCAGGTCATGCGACCGCTCCTGGCCGTCTTGGCCGCGATTCTCGTCACCGCCCTGGTCGCCACCGGCGTCACCCTGGCGATCCTCCGCCTGGAGTCGCGCACGAACACGCAGCAGGTCAGCCTGCAGACGGGAGTGAGCATCAAAGAGGACTCGGCGATCATCGCCGCCGCGAGCAAGGCCCGGCCGGCGGTCGTCTCGATCGTCACCCATCAGGAGCCGTCGCTGACAGGAGGATCGGGCTACCTGGCGACCAGCGACGGCTACATCGTCACCAGCATCAACGTGGTCGCGGGCGCCAACGGCCTGACGGTCCTAATCCCGGGCGACGCGAAACCCCACGACGGCCGGCTGGTCGACTACGACTGCCAGACCGGCGTCGCCGTGATCAAGATCGACAAGGTCAGCGGCCTCCCGACCCTCGCCTTCGCCGACCCGAACGCGCTCGTCCAGGGCCAGGTGATAGTCGCCGTGGGCGGCCCGGTCGACGGCGGCGCCATCAGCCCCGGCTACGTCAGCGCCATGCACCGCGTGGCGTCGGCGCGCGACCCGCTGAACACCGGCCGCACCCTGCAGTTCAGCGACACGATCCAGACCAATGTCGCGATCGACAATGGCACGACCGGCGGGCCGCTGCTCAACGTGGGCAGCCAGGTCGTCGGCATCGCGATGGTCTCGCCGTCGGAGCTGGCGGGCTTCGGCCTCAACGTCGCCGACATCCAGGACGACGTGCAGCAGATCCTCTCGACCGGCCAGGTCGTCGTCGCCTCCCTCGGCGCGACGACGAGCGACGTGACGCCGGAGAACGCCGCTCTTGGCGGCATCCCCGAGGGCGCTCAGCTCCTGGCGATCGACAAGGGCGGCCCGGCGGCGCTGGCCGGGCTGCAGTCCGGCGACGTGATCACGCAGCTCGACGACGTGCGCATCGACGCCGGCCACCCGGTCAGCCTCCTGCTCCGGTCGCGTTTCCACGCCAACCAGCGCGTGACCGTGACCTACACGCGCGGCGGCAGCTCGACCCAGGCCGAGCTGACGCTCGTCGGCCAGCACCCGACCTGCGGATGATCCGGGACGCGCTCCACGCCGCGCTGGTCGACGCCGTGCGTGGTCTCGGCGTCGACGGCGACATCCCCGACCTCGAGCTGGGGCGGACCAGATCGCCGGAGCTCGGCGACTACGCCACGCCGGCGCCGCAGAAGCTAGCCCGGGTGCTGCGTCAGGCGCCTGACGCGATCGCGACGCAGCTCGCGACCTCGATCTCGGTCCCCGACGGCGCGGCCACCGCCGAGGCGGTGCGGGGCTACGTCAACTTCCGCCTGACCGACGGGTGGCTGCAGCAGCTCGTGGCCGCGGTCGAGCCGAATTACGGCGCACGCGACCTCGGGCACGGGGAGCGCCTGCAGGTCGAATTCGGGAGCGTCAACCCGACCGGGCCGCTGCACATCGGACATGGGCGGGGCGTGATCCTCGGCGATTCGATCTGCCGGGTGCTCGGCTTCACCGGCCACAAGGTCCATCGCGAGTACTACGTCAACTCGGACAACACGCAGACGCGCCGCTTCGGCGACTCGGTCTACGCGCGGCTGCATGACCAGGAGCCGCCGGAGGACGGCTACACCGGCGAGTACGTCAAGGAGATCGCCGACATGGCGCGCCGCGACCTGCCCGGCACAGAGAATCTGCCCGAGGACGAGGCCGAGCCGAGGCTGCGCATGTACGCCATCGACAAGATGGTCGAGCGCATCCGCGCCACGGTCGCGCGGCTCAACGTCCGCTACGACGAGTGGTACTACGAGAACCGGCTCTGGGAGGAGGGCCTGCCACAGGACGCGATCGAGCGTCTCCGCATGTCGGGTTACATCAAGGAGCGCGACGGCGCCCTCTGGTTCGGGGAGCCCGACGACGAAGAAGAGGATCGGGTCGTGATCCGCGCCAACGGCCAGCCGACGTACTTTGCCAGCGACCTGGGCTATCTGCTCAGCCGCTACGAGCGGCGCGGCTTCCACCGCGTGGTCGAAGTGTGGGCCGCCGACCACCACGGTTACGTGCCGAGAATGAAATCCGCGGCCGAGGCCCTGAACGTCGAACCGCCGAGGCTCGTGATCATCATCCACCAGATGGTCAACCTCAAAGAGGGCAAAATGTCCAAGCGCGCAGGGCGCTTCGTCCCCCTCGACGAACTGATCGACCGCGTGGGCTCGGACGCGGTGCGCTATTTCTACCTGCTGCGTTCACCGGACACGACGATCGAGTTCGACCTGGAGCTCGCGGTCACCCAGGGCAACGAGAACCCGGTGTACTACGCGCAGTACGCGCACGCGCGTCTGTCGAACGTCGAGGTCACGGCGCGCGAGCGCTACCCGAGCCTGCCGGAGACGCCCGACGTCTCGCTGCTCACCGAACCCTGGGAGCTCGACGTCGCCCGGCAGCTCGCCTTCTGGCCCGACGTCGTGGAAGATGCGACGCGGCTCCTCGAGCCGCACCGCATTCCCTACTACGTGCACGACCTGGCGACGGCGGTGCACCGCTTCTATCACGCGGGCAACGCCGAGCCTCAACACCGCGTCGTCGTCGACGATCCGGTCTTGACGAGGGCCCGGTTGGAGCTGTGCCGGGCGGCGCGTCACACTTTGAAGACCGCGCTGGACCTGATCGGGGTCAGCGCCCCGGAAAGGATGTAAGGAACGAGTATGGACGTCACCTGGCTCGGACACGGCTGCTTCCGGCTTCGCGGCCGCGGCGCCGCCGTGGTCACCGACCCTTACCCGCCGGCGATCGGGCTGAAGCTCGGCCGCATGGACGCCGAGGTCGTCACCGTCAGCCACGACCACGCGAACCACAGCTTCACGTCGGTCGTCCGCGACGGCGCCTACGAGATTCACGGCCCAGGCGAGTACGAGGTCGCCGGCGTCAGCGTGATCGGCATCCCGACCTACCACGACGCGGAGAGAGGTGCGAAGCACGGCCGGAACACCGTCTATGTGATCGAGATCGACGACGTGCGCGTGTGCCACCTCGGCGACCTGGGCCACAAGCTGGAGGACACGGAGGCGGAGGCCGCGGCCGCGCCCGACGTGCTGCTGGTGCCTGTCGGTGGCCGCTCGGCCATGAACGGGGCCCAGGCGGCGGAGGTCGTCCGCCAGCTGGAGCCGCGCTACGTCGTGCCGATGCACTACGCGATCCCCGGTCTCAAGCTCGAGCTCGACCCGATCGACCGCTTCCTCAAGGAGATGGGGGTGACCGCGGCCGAGCCACAGCCGAAGCTGGCGGTGCAGAAGTCGTCCGTGACCGAGTACGAGACGAAGGTCGTCGTCCTGGAACCCAAGGCGGAAGTCAAGGTTTAGTCGCAGCCACGCTCCGGTAAAATCTGAAAAACCGCCAGGAGGTCGTCCATGTCGAAATACGTCTTCGTGACCGGCGGTGTCGTCTCCTCCCTGGGCAAAGGGATCACCGCGGCGTCCATCGGGAACATCCTGAAGGCCCGACACCTCACCGTCTCCCTGCAGAAGCTCGACCCGTACCTCAACGTCGACCCGGGGACGATGAGCCCTTACCAGCACGGCGAGGTGTTCGTCACCGACGACGGCGCGGAGACCGACCTCGACCTGGGCCACTACGAACGCTTCGTCGACGAGAACCTGACCGTGGCCTCCAACGTGACGACCGGCAAGATCTACCAGGACGTCATCGCCCGCGAGCGCCGCGGTGACTACCTCGGCGCCACCGTGCAGGTGATCCCGCACGTCACCAACGTGATCAAGGAGAAGATCCTCCGCGCCTCCAAGGACCCGCAGGCGGACGTGGTCGTGGTCGAGGTGGGTGGGACGGTCGGCGACATCGAGAGCCTTCCTTTCCTCGAGGCGATCCGCCAGCTGAAGAACGACCTCGGCCGGCAGAACGTGTTCTACGTCCACTGCTCGCTCGTGCCGGTGGTGCGCGGGCAGGAGATGAAGACCAAGCCGACGCAGCACTCCGTGCAGGCCCTGCGTGCGATCGGTATCCAGCCGGACGCGATCATCTGCCGCTCCGAGCTGCCGATCGACAACGACCTGAAGGAGAAGATCGCGCTCTTCACCGACGTGCCGCGCGAGGCGGTGGTCAGCGTGCCGGACGTGCAGTCGATCTACGAGGTGCCGCTGATGCTCGAGGCCGCCGGTCTCGGCAAGGTGATGGCCAGGCACTTCGACCTGGACGAAGCGCAGCACGCGCCCGACCTCGCGCCGTGGACGCAGTTGGTCGAGCGGATCAAGCACCCGCGGGCGGAACTGCCGATCGCGATCGTCGGCAAGTACATCCAGCTGCCCGACGCGTACCTGAGCGTGATCGAGTCGCTGAAGCACGCCGGCATCTACCACGACCTGGCGATCGACATCCGCTGGGTGTCGTCGGAGAAACTGGACGCGGGCGACACCTCGCCGCTCATGGGCGTGGCCGGCATCGTCGTCCCCGGAGGCTTCGGTTACCGCGGCATCGAGGGCAAGGTCCAGGCATCGCGCTATGCGCGCCACAACCGGATCCCGTACCTCGGCCTCTGCCTCGGCATGCAGTGCGCGGTCATCGATTTCGCGCGCGAGAAGCTGGACGCTCCGGACGCGAACTCGACGGAGTTCGCAGCGTTCACCTCGACGCCGGTCATCGACCTGATGCCGGAGCAGCGCAACGTCGACCAGATGGGCGGCTCCATGCGCCTTGGCCTGTACCCCTGCAAGCTGCTGCCCGGTTCGCTCGCGTACAAGGCGTACGGCGAAGAGGTGGTCTACGAGCGCCACCGCCACCGCTTCGAGTTCAACAACGAGTACCGTGAGGTGATGGGTGAGGCCGGGATGACCTTCAGCGGGCTGTCGCCGAACGGCCGCCTGGTCGAGATCATCGAGCTGGCCGACCACCCGTGGTTCGTGGCAAGCCAGTTCCACCCCGAGTTCCGCTCCCGGCCCAACCGTCCGCACCCGCTGTTCCGCGATTTCGTCAGGGCCGCATTTCTGCAGAGTGGCGACCAGATGGAGCTGCGCCCGGCGGAGCTCCTCGAAGAAACCGAAACCCAGTAGGAAACCATGGAGCAGCACAGGAGCGGGATACCTTCTTTCGCGGCGCGCGACGAGCTCGCGCTCGAGCTCGTGCACGCGACCGAGGCCGCGGCGCTTGCATGCGCGCCGCTCCTCGGCAAGGGCGATCCCGAGGGCGTGAGCGAGATCGCGGGCGAGGCCATGCGCCGCGCCGTCGAGCGCTCATCGGTCACCGGCACGGTCGTCCTGAGTCCGCGCCCGCAGGCGCACCTCCCGCACGGCGCCGTGATCGGGGGCGGGGAGCGGAAGGTCGACCTCGGCGTCTACCCCGTCGAGGGCGCGAGCCAGGTCGCGCGCGGTCACATCAACGCGGTCTCCCTGCTCGTCGCTGTGGAGCCGGGCGGCTTCGCCTCCCTACCGGCGGTCGCCCAGATGGAGAAATTCGTCGCCGGTCCTCGCGCCCGTGGCGCCATCGACCTGGACGACCCGGTCGCCGACAACCTGCGCCGCATCGCCTTCGCCTACGACGTGCGGGTCCAGGACCTGACCGTGGCCATTCTCGAGCGGCCGCGGCACCAGGAGCTGATCGCCGACGTCGCCGCGGCCGGCGCCCGCATCCGCACCCTGGAGGAGGGCGACTTCGCCAGCGCGGTGTTCGCGGCGATCGCCGGCACCGGCATCGACGCCGCCGTCGGCATCGGCGACCTCCAGGCGACGGTGCTGGCAGCCTGCGCCGTGCGGTGCCTCGGCGGGGAGTTCGCGGCACGCATGATGCCGCGCAACGACGACGAGCGGGCGCTGCTCGGCCAGCAGCCGTCGCGCGTCTACGGGCTGGGCGACCTGGCTTCGGCGGTCGACATCTCGGTGGCCGTCACCGGCGTGACCGGCGGCCCGCTGCTGCCCGGCGTGACGTTCGGCAGCGGGTACGCCGAGTCCTCGTCGCTGGTCATGTCCAGCCGCCAGGGCACGGTAAGGCGCCTGACGACGCGGCACCACCTCCTTCAGGAACCGGATTAGTGGTATCCCGGTAGGGGTATCTATAGGTAGTCCCGTGAGTCAGAACGACCCCTATCAGCCTCCGTACGGCGGCCAGTACATCCCGCCGCCCCCCTCCTACCAGGGCGGCTCAGACATACCCCCACAGTCCCCCTACCACTACTCCCCGTCGGCCCCCCGGTCGAACCGCAGCACCCTCGGGTGGCTGGGCTCGGCGGCACTCGCCGTCTGGGCCGTGATCAAGTACGGCCTCGTCTTCCTGGTCAAGATCCCGGCGTTCGCGACGCTCTTCTCGGCGCTGGTCAGCGTCGGAGCGTACTCGCTGTTCTACGGCGGGTGGTTCGCCGTCGCGCTGGTGGCGATGATCCTCGTCCACGAGATGGGCCATGTCGTCGAGATCCGGCGCCAGGGCATGCGGGCGACCGCGCCGATCTTCATCCCGTTCCTCGGCGCCGCGATCTTCCAGCGCGAGCACCCGACGACGGCGGTCAAGCAGGCCCAGATCGGCATCGCGGGCCCCATCGCCGGCACGATCGGCGCGACGGTGGCGTTCGTGCTCTTCACCGCCACGCAGAACCCGATCTTCCTGTTGGCGGCGACGATCGGCTTCTTCCTGAACCTGATCAACATGCTGCCGGTGTGGCAGCTCGACGGGGCCTGGGTCCTGGCGCCGGTCTCGCCGTGGTTCCAGGTCGCCGGGCTGGCGGCAATCGCGGTCCTGGCGGTCGTTTTCCACTTCGTCAGCGCGCTGCTGGTCATCATCGCCGTGCTGGGGATCGGAAGCGCCCGGACGGCGTTTCGGAACGCCAACAACCCCTACTACACCTCGGTTCCAGGCAGGGCGAGGTTGGCGCTGTTTGCCGCGTGGCTGGCGCTCGTCCTCTACCTTGGCGTGATGAGCCTGCAGACCGAGAGTTTGTTCATCACCCTGGCTCGGTAAACTAACCACCCCGGAGAACCATGAAGGTACAGATTCACCCCACCTTTTACGAAGACGCGGTCGTGACCTGCGCGTGCGGGAACACGTTCACGACCGGCTCCACGCGCAAGGAGCTCAAGACCGAGATCTGCTCCGTCTGCCACCCGTTCTTCACCGGCACGCAGCGGATCGTCGACACCGGCGGTCAGGTCGAGCGGTTCCGAAAGCGGGCTGAGCGGGCCGTCAAAGCCCGACCGTAGATGGGCCGGAGCGTAGCGGCTCCGGAGGCCACGGACATAACGCCCAAGGCCAAAGAACCCTTCTTCTACGGCGGTCAGGCCGTGATCGAAGGGGTGATGATGCGCGGCAAGAAGCACTACGCAGTGGCGGTGCGCTTGCCCGGAACGCGCGAGGTGGTGGTCGACCGCGGCGAGCTGAAGGCGCCCATCTACACGAACCCGGTCTGGAAGCTGCCATTCGTGCGCGGCCTCGCGCTCATCGGCGAGCAGCTGCACCTCGGCATGAAGTCACTCATCTGGTCGGCGAACATGAACGCCGGCAGCAAGAACGTCCAGATCGGCAAGCGCGAGATAACCGGGTCGGTCGCGATGGCAGCCGTTTTCGGCCTGGTGCTGTTCATCGGCCTGCCGTTGTTCCTGGCGAGCGTCGCCGTGCACCGCAGCGGCAGCTTCGCGTTCGTGCTCGTCGAAGGCGTGATTCGCGTTGGCCTGGTTCTCGGTTACCTGGCGGCGATATCGCTCCTGCCGGACGTGAGGCGCGTCTTCATGTACCACGGCGCGGAGCACAAGACGATCAACGCTTTCGAGTCGGGCTGGAACCTCGACGTGCCCTCGGTGCGGCGCGCAAGCACGCTGCACCCGCGATGCGGCACCGGGTTCCTGCTCGTGGTGCTCGTCGTGAGCGTGATCGTCTTCAGCATCGTCGCGCTCTTCCACCCGAACCTCTTCTGGCTCATCGCCAGCCGCGTGCTCGCCATCCCCGTGATCGCCGGCGCCGGCTTTGAGCTGATCAGGTTCATGGCGCGGCACCGCCGCAACCCGATCATCAAGGTCGCGCTGCTGCCGGTGCTAGGGACGCAGAAGTTCACCACGCGCGAGCCCTCCGACGACATGCTCGAGGTCGCGATCTGCGCGTTCAACGCCGCGCGTGAGGGTGAGGAGGAGACCGCGGGGGCGGCGGCCTAAGTGATCAATCGACTCGAGGCGATAGCCAGGCGCTATCGCGACATCGAAGCTGAGATGGCGCGACCGGAGGTCGCGACCGACCACGAGCAGCTCACCAAGCTCGCGCGCGAGCAACGGTCGCTGCGCGAAATCGTCGAGGCCTACGACGCGTATCGAGGGGCGCGCAAGGAGATGGAGTCGGCGCGCGAGATGCTGCGCCACGAAAAAGACACGGAGATGCAGGAGTTCCTGCGCTCCGAGGAGCACCGCGCGGCCGCGCAGCTCGAAGAGCTCGACGAGAAACTCAAGGTGCTGCTGCTTCCCAAAGACCCGAACGACGAGAAGGACGTCGTCGTCGAGATCCAGGGCGCCGAGGGTGGGGAGGAGGCGGCGCTGTTCGCGGCCGACCTGTTCCGCATGTACAACAAGTGGGCCGAGAAAAAGGGCTGGAAGGTCGACGTCGTCGACGCCTCACCGACCGAGAAAGGTGGCTTCGACAAGATCGAGTTCGAGGTCCACGGCCGCGGCGCGTACTCCCAGCTGAAGTACGAAGGCGGGGTGCACCGCGTCCAGCGCGTGCCGAAGACCGAGGCGCAGGGTCGCATCCACACGTCGGCGGCGACGGTCGCCGTGATGCCCGAGGCCGACCCGGTCGAGGTCGAGCTCAAGCCCGAGGACCTGGACATCAAGGCCTCGACGTCCACAGGACCCGGCGGGCAGAGCGTCAACACCACCTACTCCGCGATCCGGATCACGCACAGGCCGACCGGGCTCGTCGTCAGCATCCAGGACGAGAAATCGCAGCTCCAGAACAAGGAGAAGGCGATGCGCGTTCTGCGCGCGCGGCTCTACGAGATGAAGCTCGCCGAGCAGCAGGAGGCGATCGGCGCCCAACGGCGGGGCATGGTCAGGAGCGGCAACCGCTCAGAGAAGATCCGCACCTACAACTTCAAAGAGAACCGCGTCACCGACCACCGGATCAACCTCACCCTGCACAAGCTGGACCGGGTGATGGCCGGCGACCTCGACGAGCTGGTCTCGGCGGCGATCGCGGCCGAACGCGCCGCGCAGCTGAACGGCGGCGCGGCCGCCAGTTGACGATCGTCGAGGTCCTCAAGCTCTCCGCCGGCTACCTCCAGAAGCACGGCTCCGATTCGCCTCGCCTCGACGCCGAGCTGCTGCTCGCGCACGCGTTGGGCCTGCGCCGGATCGACCTGTACCTGAGGTTCGACCACGCGCTCGCCGACCCGCAGCTCAGCGCCTACCGCGGTCTGGTCGCGCGCCGGGGCAAGGGTGAGCCGGTGGCCTACCTCGTCGGTCAACGCGAGTTCATGGGCCTGGACTTCGAGGTCACGCCCGACGTCCTGGTGCCCAACCCCGACACAGAGGTTCTCGTCCAGCGTGCGGTCGCCATCGCCCGGGAGCGGGAGGGGCCGCTGCGAGTGGCGGACGTGGGCACCGGCAGCGGATGCATCGCCATCTCGATCGCGCACTACGCGCCCAACACAGAGGTGTGGGCGTCGGACATCAGCCAGGCGGCGCTCGAGGTGGCCGCCCGCAACGTGGCCCGCCATCATCTGACGGAGCGCGTGCACGTCGCGCACGGCGACCTGATGCGCGAGGTCGAAGGTGACTTCGACCTGGTGTGCGGCAACCTCCCCTATGTCACGCCTGGGACGAAGCTTCCGGCCGAGGTCACGGCGCAGCCCGCAAGGGCCCTGTTCGCAGATCGCGGCGGCGCGTCACTGGTCGCAAGGCTCCTGGCGGAGGCGCCAGCGCGGCTCCGGCCGGGCGGCCGGGTGCTGGCCGAGATCGACCCGGCGATTCTGCCCTCGCTGACCATCGGGACCTTCGCCGGCCACCGCATCCACCGTGACGCCGGCGGCCACGAGAGGCTGCTCGAAGCATGGTCCTCCATCTCCACGAAGTCAGAGCCTTCGGCGTGAGTTCGCGGGGGCCCTTGATCCTGAAGCCGACTCACTCCGGGCTCCAGCGGGCAGCGCGGCTGTTGCGCAGCGGTGCGGTGGTCGCCTTCCCCACGGACACCGTCTACGGCCTGGGTGCGAGCGCCGACGACGAGGTCGCCCAGAGGCGGATCTACACCATCAAGGGTCGGCCGGTCGGCATGCCGCTGATCCTCATGGTCGCCGCGGAGTCGCAGCTCGAGGGCCTGGTGCACGTCGACTCGCGCGCCGAGGCGATGATGCGCAAGTGGTGGCCGGGGCCGCTGACGGTGATCCTCTACGCGGTCGGCGGCGGCACGCTCGGCGTGCGCATCCCCAAGCACAAAGTCGCCCTCGATCTCTTGCGCCACGCGGGACCTCTGCTGACCACGAGCGCCAACCTCCACGGCCGCGACCCGGCGATGAACGCCGAGGAGGCGGCCGCACTGGCCGGCGTCATGGCGGTGCTTGACGGGGCGGCGCCGGGAGGAACCGCCTCGACGGTGGTCGACCTCACCGGCCCGGAGCCGCACGTGCTGCGGGAGGGGGCCATCCCCTCGGCCGACGTCCTCGGGCCCCCTCCCCTCAAGAGCGGATAGCCTTAGTCCGTGGTTCGCTCGATCACGACGATGTCATTTCGCGCCCTCGACAAAGAGGATCCCGACGTCGCCCAGCTCATCCGAAACGAGTTCCGGCGCCAGTCGGAGACCCTCGAGCTGATCGCCTCGGAGAACCTGACCAGTCCCGCGATCCTGGAGGCGCTCGGCACGCTGCTCACCAACAAGTACGCCGAGGGTTACCCCGGGCGCCGCTACTACGGTGGCACCGGCGAGGTCATCGACAAGATCGAGACCCTCGCGGTCGAGCGCGCCAAGCAGCTCTTCGGCGCCGACTACGTCAACGTCCAGCCTCACTCTGGGTCGCAGGCCAACGCCGCCGTCTATATGGCTGTGTGCCAGCCAGGCGACAGGGTGATGGGCATGGACCTGTCGGCGGGAGGGCACCTCACGCACGGAAGCCCCGCGAACTTCAGCGGCAAGCTCTACGAGATCCATTCCTACGGCGTCGACCGCGAGACAGAGCGCATCGACTACGAGGTGGTGCAGAAGCTCGCCGAAGAGGTGCGGCCGAAGATGCTGCTCGCCGGCTTCTCGGCGTACTCGCGGATCATCGACTGGGGCCGCATGCGCGAGATCGCTGAGGGGGTCGGCGCCACGCTCTTCGTCGACATGGCGCATGTCGCGGGCCTGGTTGCGGGCGGCGTGTACCCATCGCCGATCCCGCACGCGGCGATCACAACGACGACGACGCAGAAGACCCTCCGCGGCGCGTGGGGCGCGATCATCCTTTGCCGCTCCGAGTGGCAGAAGGCGATCGATTCCGCCGTCTTTCCCGGCACGCAGGGCGGCCCGCTCATGCACGCGATCGCCGCCAAGGCCGTCTGCTTCGGCGAGGCTCTCAAGCCCGACTTCAGGGTCTACGCGAACCAGGTCGTGGCCAACGCGCAGGCGATGTCGAAACGCCTCATGGAACGTGGGCTGCGGCTCGTGAGCGGGGGCACGGACAACCACCTGATGCTCATCGACCTCCGGCCGCAGAAGCGGACCGGCAAGCAGGTGCAGGACATCGCGGACAACGTGGGCATCACGCTGAACCGGAACTCGATCCCGTTCGACGACGCCTCCAAGTTCAACCCGAGCGGGGTCCGCGTCGGGACTCCTCTGGTCACCACGCGCGGGATGAAAGAGGGCGAGATGGCGGTGATCGCCGACTGCATCGCCGACCTGGTCGAGCGCATCGACGACCCGGCCACTCTCGACTCGGTACACGAGCGCGCGCTCGAGCTGTGCCGAAATTTCCCGATCCCGTACGCCTTTGACTGAGTGAGTGACTTCTTCAGCGGCGAGGCGCTGACCAACGTCACGGAGCACCTGCTGCCGGCCGTGTGGCCCTTCATCGCGGCGTTGGTCGTCAGCGCGATCTTCGTGCCGCTCGCCATCCGGCTCTCAAGGCGATTCGGCGTTCTGGCTCAGCCCGGAGGTCGCCACGCCCACGCCAACCCGACGCCGCTGCTCGGCGGGCTGGCAATGTGGGTGGGGTTCACCGCCGCGGCGCTTGTCTTCCTGCCGAAGGACCTCGAGACGCTGGGAGTGATCGCCTGCTCCGGGCTCGCGATGGCCCTCCTGATCATCGACGACAGGCGTGGCATGCGGCCGTTGGTGAAGCTGGCGATCCAGGTCGGCGTCGCGGTCCTGGCAGTGGCCGCGTTTGGCGCCCAGATCAAGTTCTTCAGCCTGCCGGGCTCGCACATCATCCACCTCGGCCTGCTCGTCGCCCCGGTTAGCGTGTTCTGGCTGGCCGGCATGCAGAACACCGTCAACTTCCTCGACGGCGCCGACGGCCTGGCCGCGGGCGTGGTGGCGATCGTCGCCGTGATCCTCATCCTCGCCGCGGGCCAGCTGCACCAACTCGAGATAGTGCAACTCGGCGGCGCGCTCGCCGGTTGCTGCGCCGGCTTCCTGCTCTTCAACTTCCCGCCGGCGCGCATCTTCATGGGCGACTCCGGCGCGCACTTCCTGGGCGTCGCGTTGGGGATGATCTCGATCCTCGGCGTGGCCAAGGTCGCGGTCGCTTTCGCCCTGGCGGCGCCGGTGCTCGCGCTGGCGGTGCCAATCGCCGACACGGGTTGGGCGATCCTCCGCCGCCGGCGCCGTGGCCAGTCCGTGGCGACGGCCGACACCCTTCACCTCCACCACCGCCTCCAGTCGTTCGGCCTCGACGCTCGGCAGACGTGCCTGGTCTTCTACGCCGTGAGTCTCCTTCTCGGCGGCCTCGGCCTGACCCTGTTTGGCCACGGCCGGATCCTCGCCCTTGTCCTCATCGCGGCCCTCGTCCTGACGTCGACCGTCGCCGCCGACCTGCTCCAGCACGGCGGCTGGCGCGTGCCGGCGCCCTGGTTGCGGCGCCTGCTGGGCGAATCGGCTTCCCGATAGAATTCGAGGGGGCAATGAAGCCCACTCCGAGTGAAGGCCCGACCGTGGCCGACATGGCCGGGATCGGGATTTACTTCGCAGCCAGCGTCCTCTTACCCCTGCTCGGTGGTGTGGCCCTAGACAGCGTGCTCCACACTGCCCCGGTGTTCGTTCTCGTAGGTCTTGTCGTGGGCCTGGCGGCCGGCGCCGCCGGGATCTGGATCAAGGTGAGGGAGTTCACAAAGTGACGTCCGACGGACTGCTGCGGAACACCGTTGTCGTCAGCGCGATCCTGGCGGTCGTGGCCGGAACCGCGGTCGCGCTGGCGGGGCATGTGCTTGTGGGCGCGGCCCTGGCTGCCGGCATGCTGCTCGGCTCGCTCAACGGTTTCCTAATCCAGGGCCTTCTGGCGCGCCGCGCTCCGTTCGCGGCCGCGAGCCTGCTCAGGATCGTTTTCTTCAGCTCGATCGTGCTCGTCGCCGCGCTGTCTCTGCGGGACGCCGCCTGGGCCGTGGCTCTGGGCATCGCGCTCGCCCAGCTTGTCATGGTCGCGGCCGGCGTAAAGGCTGGGCTGCGGCGATGATGATCGTCCGCGAAGAGCACTTCGGGACCCATCCGACCATCGACCTCGGTTGCGGGACTCTCTGCACGTTCAACTACGACAGCGTGATCTCGAGCCTTCTGGCTGTCGTGGCGACGGTCGCCGTGGGATTCTGGATTCGCTCCCAGCTGCGGAGCGGCGAACCAGGCAAGGTGCAGGCCATCTTCGAGTGGGGTTACGACCAGCTCCGCTCGCTGGTCCGGACCAACGTCTCGGGCGACGCGCTCTTCATCATCCCGCTGGCCCTGACGCTGTTCCTGTACATCCTGGTCGCCAACTGGATCGAGATCCTGCCCCTGGCGATATTCCCGATCCTCCACGGCGCCAATGCCGACCTCAACCAGACGCTGGCGATGGCGCTCATCGTGATCGGCGTCGTCCAGTGGTACAGCGTCAGCGTGCTGGGGTGGCGGGGTTACTTCCGGCGATTCACCAAGCCGTTCGAGATGCCGCTCGCGTTTCGCATCGGGTTCATGCCGTTCAACATCCTGGAGGAGGTGGTCAAGCCCATCACGCTGTCGCTGCGATTGTTCGGCAACATCTTCGCCGGGGCCGTGATGATCACCCTGATCGCCGGCTTCGGCTTGCTCTCTCTGCCGGTCGTCGGCACCGTCGGCGGAACCATCCTCGGCACGATCCTGCTTGCTATATGGAAGGCGTTCGACGTCATCTTCATCGGTTTCATCCAGGCGTTCATCTTCATGTTGCTCACGGTCATCTACTTCGGCATGGCGCGCGAAGGCCTCGAGCACGAACATCACCAGGAGGGGATAAATGACTGATCACGGACTGGTACTCGCGGGAGCCCTGATTGGGTTCGGCCTCGCGATCGGCCTCGGCGCCGTGGGCGCCGCGTTCGGCGACGGCCTCGCCGGCAACGCGTTCATCGGTGGCGTCGCACGCCAGCCGGAGGCGCAGGGCCGGATGATCCCCTGGCTTTTCACGATCGTCGGCCTCGTCGAGGCGATGTACTTCATCAACCTGGCTTTCGGCTTCGTGTTCCTGTCCAACGTTCCCGCGGCCAAGTAGCAGCGATGATCTTCGTGGCGACCGAGGGCACCGCCGGCGTCATCGACATCAACGGGACGGTGATCGTCGAGCTGGTGACGTTCCTGCTGATGCTCGCCATCCTGGCCCGGTACGTGTACCCGGAGATCGTCAAGGTCGCGGAGGCGCGCCAGCGCGCCATCGCAGAGCAGCTGCACGAGGCGGAGAAGGCGCGCAGCGCGGCCGAAGCAAACCTGCAGGAATCGCAGAGCACGCTCGAGGACTCCCGCAGGACCGCCCAGCAGGTGATCGACGCGGCCAACAAGTCGGGCGAGCAGGTGCGACAGGACCTGCGCCAGAAAGCAGAGGAAGAGGCGCGCCGGATCGGCGAGTCCGCACGCAAGGAGATCGAGGCCGACCGCGAGCGCGCGCTGCAGTCCGCGCGCAACGAGGTTGCAGGCATGGTCGTGGCCGCGACCCAGAAGGTCATCGGCGAGACGCTTGACGAGCAGAAGCACCGCGGGCTGATCGAAAAAGCAATCGAGGAGGTGGCGAGTGGCGACGGCCGCCGCTAAGCGCTACGCGAAGGCGGTGTTCGAGCTCGCCCAGGACGAGGGCGGCCTCGAGAAGTGGGCCCGCCGGCTGGGCCAGGTCCGCGAGCTGTTCGCCGACCCAGGCGTCGCCGCGGTCCTCAGCAATCCAACCATCCCCACCGAGCGGCGCGAAGAGCTTGTCACCGGCGGGCTTCACCTGCTCGACGAAGAGGGGTCCAACCTCGCCCGGCTCCTCATCGAATCAGGACGTATCGGGGAAGCGGCCGAGATCGACGAGGAGTTCCAGCGGATGGCCGACGAGCAGGCCGGACGTGTGCGCGCGACCGTGACCACCGCGATCGAGCTCCAAAGCGCGGACCTCGAGCGCGTGCGGAACGAGCTGAGCCGGCATCTGGCCAAGGATGTGAAGCTCAGCGTCGTCGTCGACCCGCGCATCCTCGGCGGGATGAAGCTGCAGTACGGCGACCGTGTTGTCGACGCCAGCGTGGCAACCAGGTTGGAACAACTGCGCCGCCGGCTGGCGGCTTCCTAGGAGAAGCGAATGGGAATCAGCACCAAAGAGATCTCAGAGGTCATCAAAGAGAGGCTGAAGGACTTCGACGCGAGCCTGGTCTCCGCGGACGTCGGCCGCATCGTCGCCGTCGGCGACGGCATTGCCCAGATCTATGGCCTGCAGAACGCGATGGCCGGCGAGCTTCTCGAGTTCCCCCACGAGACGTATGGGCTGGCCCTCAACCTCGAGGAGGACCAGGTGCGGTCAGTCATCCTGGGCGAGTTCGGCCACCTTCACGAAGGCGACGAGGTGAAGACCACCGGCCGCCTGCTCGAGGTCCCGGTCGGCGACGAGCTGCTCGGCCGAGTGGTCAGCCCGCTCGGAGTGCCGCTCGACGGCAAGGGGCCGATCAAGACGACGAAGACCCTGCCGCTCGAGAAGATCGCGCCAGGCGTCATCACGCGCAAGCGCGTGGACAGCCCGGTGCAGACAGGCATCAAGGCAATCGACACGATGATCCCCATCGGCCGCGGGCAGCGCGAGCTGATCATCGGCGACCGCTTCACCGGCAAGACGACGGTGCTTCTCGACACGATCATCAACCAGAAGGGCAAGGACCTCTTCTCCATCTACGTCGCGATCGGCCAGAACGCCGCCGCGATCGCGCGCGTCGCCGCGACCCTGGAAGAGGCAGGAGCGATGGACTACACGATCATCGTCGCCGCCTCGGCCGCCGACCCGGCGTCGCTCCAGTACATCGCTCCCTACGCGGGGTGCGCCATGGGCGAGCACTTCCTCGAGACCGGTCGCGAGGCGCTTTGCTGCTACGACGACCTGACCAAGCAGGCCTGGGCCTACCGCCAGCTTTCGGCGACGCTGCGCCGCCCGCCCGGCCGCGAGGCGTACCCCGGCGATGTCTTCTACCTGCACTCGCGCTTGCTCGAGCGCGCGGCCAAACTGAACCAGGCCCACGGCGGCGGCTCCCTGACCGCGCTGCCCGTGATCGAGACCCAGGCGAACGACGTCTCCGCCTACATCCCCACCAACGTCATCTCGATCACCGACGGCCAGATCTACCTGCAGGCAGACCTGTTCAACGCCGGCCAGCGCCCGGCCCTGAACGTCGGCATCTCGGTGTCGCGGGTGGGCGGCGATGCGCAGACCAAGGCGATGCGACAGGTCGCCGGCAAGCTGCGCCTCGACCTCGCGCAGTACCGAGACCTTGCCGCCTTCGCGCAGTTCGCTTCCGACCTCGACACCGCAAGCAGGAACCAACTCGAGCGTGGCGCTCGTCTGACCGAGCTGCTCAAGCAGGACAAGTACCAGCCGGTGCCGCTGGCGGAGCAGGTGGCCGTGATCTACGCCGGTACGCAGGGCCACCTGGACAAGGTCGCCGTCGCTCGCGTGCGCGAGTGGGAGGCGGGTTTCGTCCGTTTCCTGAAGAGCGAGCGACCTGGCGTCCTGGAGGACATTGCCACCCAGAAGGCCCTGGACGACAACCTGTTCGCGCGGCTCAACGCCGCCGTCTCGACCTTCAACCACCAGTTCGGCGTCGAGGGCTACAAGGATGAGCCCGACCCGGCCGCCCAGCCCGCCGCCGCTGGAACGAAGGAGAGGTAGTTGCCGGCATACCGCGACATCGTCCGCCGCATCGACTCGATCAAGAACACGCAGAAGATCACCAAGGCGATGCAGGTCGTGGCGGCTACGCGCCTGCGCAAGGCGCAGGCGGCGGTGCAGGCGACCCGGCCGTACGCGGACAAGATGATCGAGGTCCTGCAGACGGTCAGCGAGCGGGCGACCGAGTACAAGCACCCGTTCCTCGTGCGGCGCGAGGGCAAGCGCGCGGTGATGATCCTCGTGACTACGGACAAGGGGCTGGCGGGTGCGATCAACGTCAACAACATCCGGGCCGCGACGCGCTACATGCAGGAGAACTATCCGGACAAGCCGCGCTACGTGACCCTCGGCCGGAAAGGGCGCGACTTCCTGCTGCGGTACCGGCGCGAGGTCATCGCCGAGGTGAGCAACATGCCCGACCGGCCAAGCGTGGCCATGGTCCTTCCCGCGGTGACGGTTGCGCTGGAGGAGTACACGCGCGGAAACACGGACGCCGTCCTCCTCTGCTATGCGAAATGGATCTCGACGCTGAAGCAGGAGCCGACGATCAACGTCCTCATCCCGGCCGAGATCCCGCGTCGCGAAAGCCAGCAGGACGGCACGCGCGCCGACTACATCTACGAGCCGGATCCGGAATCGGTGCTCGACGGCCTGCTGCCACGCTATGTCGAGACGCAGGTTTTCCAGGCGGTGCTCGAGAACAAGGCCAGCGAGTACTCGGCCAAGATGATCGCGATGCAGAACGCGACCAACGCTGCCGGTGACCTGATCAACGCGTTGACCCTCTACGCCAACAAGGTTCGACAGGAAGGCATCACTACGGAACTGATGGACATCGTCAGCGGCTCTGAAGCGGTCAGCGCGTCCGGGTAGGAAGGAGATCTGATGGCGAAAACGAAAGCGAAAGCCAAGCCGGCCGAGACGAAGAAGAAGACGTCGCATCAAGGCCGGATCGTCGAGGTCATCGGCGCGGTGGTGGACGTCGAGTTCAAGCCAGGCGAAGGCCCGGAGCTGTTCGAAGCGCTCGACGTCAAGGTCGGCGACCGCCGCGTCGTGCTCGAGGTGCAGTCCGATGTCGGCGACAACGTCGTGCGCACGATCGCCATGGACTCCACCGACGGCATGCGCAGGGGAGACCTCGTCACGGCCACCGGGTCGCCCATCGCCGTGCCGGTCGGCGTCGAAACGCTGGGCAGACTGTTCAACGTCGTCGGCGAAGCCATCGACGATGAGCCGACCCCGGAGGGGACGATGCGCTGGCCGATCCACCGCCCTGCGCCGGCGCTCGAGGAGCAGGAAGCAAAGGTCGAGATCCTCGAGACCGGGATCAAGGTCGTCGACCTCATCTGCACGTTTGCCAAGGGCTCGAAGATCGGCCTGTTCGGCGGTGCGGGCACTGGCAAGACCGTCATCGTCCAGGAGCTCATCCGCAACATCGCCTACGCCCACAAGGGCCGGTCGGTGTTCGCCGGAGTGGGGGAGCGCACGCGCGAGGGCAACGACTTCTACGTCGAGATGGGCGACGCCGGAGTGCTCCCGCAGACGGCGATGGTGTTCGGGCAGATGAACGAGCCGCCCGGCGCGCGCGCGCGCGTCGGCCTGACCGGCCTCACGATGGCCGAGTACTTCCGCGACGAGGAAGGCGCGGACGTGCTGTTGTTCGTCGACAACATCTTTCGCTACCTCCTCGCGGGCGCAGAGGTGTCGGCGCTGCTCGGGCGCATGCCGTCCGCCGTGGGCTACCAGCCGACCCTGGCTTCGGAGATGGGCGAGCTGCAGGAACGGATCACCTCCACGCGCAAGGGCTCGATCACATCGGTCCAGGCCGTGTACGTTCCCGCGGACGACTACACCGACCCGGCCATCCAGACCGTTTTCGCACACCTCGGCGCGACCCTCACGCTGCAGCGCTCGCTGGTCGAGATCGGGATCTATCCGGCGGTCGACCCTCTTGGGTCGTCGAGCCGGTTCGTCGAGCCCTCGATCGTCGGCCAGGACCACTTCGACGCCGCCAACGGCGTCAAGAAGATCATGCAGCGCTACAAGGACCTGCAGGACATCATCGCCATCCTCGGCATCGAGGAGCTCTCGGAGGACGACAAGCAGGCGGTGTCACGGGCGAGGAAGGTCCAGCGGTTCCTCTCTCAGCCGTTCAACGTCGCACAGCGGTTCACCGGCCGCGAAGGCAAATACGTGTCGAGAGAGGAGACCGTCCGCGGTTTCAAGGAGATCCTCGAAGGCAAGCACGACGACATGCCGGAGCAGGCGTTCTACATGGTGGGCACAATCGATGAGGCGCGCGAACAGGGCGAGAGGATGAAGTCCGGGCGGTGAAATATCCCCTTCGGGTCGTCAGCGTCGAGCGAAGCCTCTTCGAAGGCGACGTCGAGTTCATGGTCGCCAACGGGGCGGAGGGCGAGCTCGGCGTGCTGGCGCGACACGCGCCGCTCATGACGATCCTCAAGCCGGGATCGCTGCGCATCCAGGAGATGTTCGCGGGCGAGGAGCAGGTGTTGTTCGTCGGCGGTGGCTTCCTCGAGATTCTCCCCGACCGGGTGACGGTGCTGGCAGACGTAGCCGAGCACGCGGAGGAGATCTCGGTCGAGCGCGCGGAGGAGGCGCGCAAACGCGCCCAGGAGAAGCTCGCGGGCACGCTCACCGAGGCCGAGGAGACGGAGTTCCAGAACGCGCTGGCGATCGCGGAAGCGCGTTTGCGGCTCGCCAGGGCGCGCCGCGGGTAATACTCCGCTCATGACCGGGCGGAATCGGGCTCTTCGGATCACAGGCGCAATTCAGCTCGCGGGCGACATCTGCGTCAGCGGGTCGAAGAACGCGGCCCTGCCCGAGATGGCGGCGGCCTTGCTGACGAAGGAGCCGGTCACCCTGCACAACGTCCCGCGCGTGACCGACACCGCGGTGATGGGCGACATCTTCCGACTGCTCGGCGGCACGGCCAGCGGGCACGGCACGGTGGTCATCGACACGGGCGGCATGACTGGCGCCGACGTCCCCGACGAGCTGGGTCGCCGGATGCGGGCCACGATCGTCCTCCTCGGCGCCCTGCTCGCGCGCTTCGGCCGGGCGCGCGTGCCACGGCCGGGCGGGGACGACATCGGCGCACGGCGCGTGGAGCAGCACCTGCGCGCGCTGCGCCAGATGGGCGCCCAGGTCGACGAGACCGAGACCGAGATCGTGGCGACCGCCGACCGACTTCGCGGCGGCCGCATCGTCTTCGACCTGCCGACGGTCACCGGGACCGAGAACATCCTCCTCGCCGCCGTCACCGCGGAGGGCCGGACCGAGATCTTCAACGCCGCCCGCGAGCCGCACGTGCAGGACCTCTGCCGGCTGCTGGCCGGGATGGGCGCGCGCATCGACGGAATCGGCACCGAGCGGCTCATCGTCGACGGCACGAGGGAGCTGGGGGGCGTGGAGCACACCGTGATCGCCGATTACCTCGAAGCCGGCACCTACGCCATCGCGGTGGCGGCCGCGGGCGGCGAGCTGCGCATCGAGTGCACGCGACCCGAGGACCTGCAGCTGCTGCTGCTCAAGCTCGAGCAGGCCGGCGCCCACGTGCAGGCGGGCGCCGACTGGTTCCGCGTCGGGCGGCAGGCCAAGATGCCGCTGCGGCCGATCGACATGTCGACCTGGACCTTCCCCGGCTTCCCGACCGACCTGCAGGCCCAGTACATGGCGCTGATGACGCAGGCGGCGGGCGAGAGCGTGATCTCCGAGTATGTGCACGAGAACCGGTTCCAGCACGTCCGCGAGCTGGCGAAGATGGGCGCCGGGATCACGGTCGAGGGCCGCCTCCACGCCATCGTCCACGGCCCGGCCCGGCTCCGCGGCACCGAGGTCGCCATCCCGGACATCCGGTCTGGCGCGGCGCTCGTCATCGCCGCGCTCTGCGCGGAGGGCGAGAGCCTGCTGCACAACGCGTGGCACGTGGAGCGCGGGTACGAGGACATGGTCGGCAAGCTCTCGTCGGTCGGCGCCGACATCCAGAGCGTCGGCATCGACTCGGAGTCGACGGCCGGCCACCGCACCTACGAGTGATGCGGTCGATCCTTTCCAGAAAGATCGGGATCGACCTCGGCACCTCGACCGTGCGGATCTACGTCAAGGGCGAAGGCGTCGTCGTCAACGAGCCGGCGCGCGGACGCGCCATGTGGCACCTCCCCCAGCTCATCGGCAAAGCGCACGCGCGACCGCGCCTGTTCAGGCCCGACGTGGTCGTCTCCGTCCCCTCGGCCGTCACCTCCGATGAGCGGTGCGCGGTGACCGAGGCGGCGATCGCGGCCGGGGCGCGACAGGTGTGGCTCATCGACGAGCCCCTCGCCGCGGCCATGGGCGCGGGATTGCCGATCGGCGGTCCGCGCGCGTGCGCCATCTGCGAGATCGGCGCGGCGACGACCGAGATCGCCGTGTTCTTGATGTCGGGCACGGTGGTCGAGCATTCGATACCGGTGGGCGGGAACTCGTTCGACCAGGCGATCGCCGGGTCGCTTGGCGTGGACCCGGCAACCGCCGAGTCGGTGAAGATCGCCGCCGGCTCGGCGGTCACGATGGGCGAGCCGCTACTCACGGTTGTCGACGGCGTCGAGTTTTCCTCGAACCAGGTCGCCGACGCCATCGCGGGGCCGTTGCGCGCCATCGCCGACGCGGTCCGCGACGTCCTCGAGCAGACGCCACCCCAAGTCGCGGCCGACGTCCACGAACGCGGGCTCGTCCTGTCCGGGGGCGGCGCGCAGCTCCGCGGGCTGGACCGCTACCTCGCGGAGCGCACGGGCTTGCCGGTGGCGGTGGCGGACGAGCCGCAGACCTCGGTGGTGCGCGGGACGGGCCTGGCGCTCGAGACCTTCGAGGTCCTCAAGCGCAACCTCACTTACGCCCGCTGACATCCCCCTTGTGACTGGACTCCGGATCGCCGTCGACGGTTCCGGCCTCGAGCGGCCGTGGGCAGGGGTCGGCGTCTACACGACGCAGGTCCTGCGCGGGATGGCAGTCGACCGGCCGGACTGCCGTCTCACTGTCTACGGTCCGCGCGGCGGTTCGGTCCACGTCCCGAGCGCGGGGTACGAGCTGATGCCGCGCATGCGCTTCTTCGGTCGCCACCTGCAGTGGCCGGCCGCTATCCGCGCCGCGCGGCCAGACGCGTACTTCGGCCCCGCCGGCGCGCTGCCGCTGGGCCGGGTCGGCGTGCCGTCCGCGATCACCATCCACGACCTCGCGATCTACCGCAACCCGCGCTGGTTCCCCGGCGGCCAGCCGCTCAGCACGCGGTTCGTGGTCCCGCGCTCGGTGCTGCGCGCCGACGTCCTGATCGCCGTCTCGGAGAACACGGCGCGCGACATCGTCGACGTCTTCGGCGTCGACCGCAAGCGGATCGAGGTCGTGCCGCACGGGATCTCGCCGCGGTTCCGGCCGATGGCGACTGAAGAGCTCGCAGAGGCGCGGGCGCGGCTCGGGCTGCCCGAGCGCTACATCCTCTCCGTCGGCACCGTTGAGCCGCGCAAGAACCTCGATACCCTGCTCGACGCCTGGGTCCAGATGCGCGACCGGCCCGACCTCGTGGTCGTCGGATCGTGGGGATGGTCGTTCGAGCCGATGCGCGAGAAGATGTCGCGCCTCGGCCCTCGGCTGCACCACCTGGAGTCGGTCGATCCCGAGGAGCTGCCGGCGATCTACAACCTTGCCCGCGCGCTGGCCCACCCGGCCTGGTACGAGGGCTTCGGCCTCCCTCCGCTGGAGGCGATGGCGTCGGGGACACCGGCCGTGGTGTCCGACACCTCCAGCCTGCCGGAGGTCGTGGGCGACGCCGCGCTCATCGTGCCGGCCGGCGACGTCGAGGCGTGGCGCAGGGCCCTGGAGCGGGTTGTGGCCGACACCGACCTCGCCGCCGACCTCCGTCACCGCGGCATCCTGCGCGCGGCTCAGTTCAGCTGGGAGCGGGCCGCGCGCCTGACGTGGCGCGCTCTAGACGACGCTATTTCGTCGCCGGCAAAAGCTCACTGATCACCCCGGCGACCTCCTTCGCCGTTCGATCCCACGTGAACTTCGCCGCGCGCGCCTTCGCCGCCCGAGCCAGCTCCTTGCGCAACGCTTCGTCGCCGAGGGCGACCTTCAGAACCGCGGCCAGCTCGTCCGCGCTCGCGTGCGGCTCGAAGTAGAGCGCCGCGTCGCCGCCGACCTCGGGGAGCGATGAGGTCCTGGCCGCGACGACGACTTTGCCGCGCGCCATCGCCTCGAGCATGGGCAGGCCGAACCCTTCGTACAGGCTGGGGACGATCACCGCGTCCGCGCGCCGGTAAAGCAGCTCGAGCAGGGGCTGGTCGACCAGGCCGAGCACGCGGACACGCCCCGAGTTGCGCAGCCGCGCCGTCAGCTGCACGTCCCGCTCGGGGCCGGCGACGACGAGAGTCACGCCGTCCAGTCTCTCGACCGCCGCGAGCGCCGCCGCCTGGTTCTTGCGCGCCTCGACGCGACCCACCTGGAGGATGAAATCGCCGTCCACGCCAAGCTCCGCGAGCCGGCGTGCCGGCGCGGCCGGCGGCGATGCTGGCGAGATGCCTAGCGGCACCACCCGCACGCGCTCGGGCGCGACACCGTAGAGCTCGATGAGGTCCTGCCGCGTCGACTCCGAGACGGCGATGAGGAGCTTCGACCTCGTCGCCGCCCACCGCGTGGTCAGGCGCATGTAGGCGCGGTCGCTGCGGGCATAGGCGCCTGGAAAGCGCTCGAACGCGAGGTCGTGGACCACCGTGAGGACGCGGCCGGGCCAGGCGAAGGGCACCACGTGGCCGGGCACGAAGAGCAGGTCCGGGCGCTCGCCCGCAAGGGACAGCGGCAGCCGCACCTGCGACCACATGCGTGGGAAGGGCAAGACCATGACGTCCACGCCCAGGCCCGCGCGCGGCCGCGAGGCGAGGAACCGCCAGCGCACATCAGGCGCGACTTTGGGCAGCCGGCCACAGACTTCGCGCGTGAAGAGCTCGGTGCCGGTGATCACGGCGCGCGTCGCCGGGTTGATGTCGACCGCGACAGTGGGCACGACCACCGACCTTAAGCTATGGACGATGGGGGTTGTGGCGGCGCGCCTTCTCAGCGTGGTGTCGCTGGCGGCCGCCCTGGACTTCCTGCTGCTGGCGGACGACTCCACGCTTCGCGTCGCGCCGGCGCCCGCACCCGTCCAGGCCCTCGGCGGCCCGGAGGGCTCGCCGCCAGGCCGCGTGTACTCGAGCAGCCGCGCGGTGGTCCCGCTCGGCCGGGCGACGCTCGAACTGCCGATACTCCTCTACCACTACATCCGCGTCCCGCCGTCGGTAAAGAACGACCCCATCGGCTACCGCCTGTCCGTCGCGCCGCTGACCTTCGCCACGCAGATGGACTGGCTCGGCGCGCACGGCTACCACACCGTCACCTTCCAGGACCTCCGGCTCTACTGGCGCCACGTCGCGCCTCTACCGGCCAAGCCCGTGATCATCACCCTGGACGACGGGTACCAGGACCTGTACACGACCGCGTTTCCGATCCTCGCCTCACACGGATTCACCGCCGTCGCGTACATAGTCAGTGGCTTCGTCGGTCTGCCCGGGTACGTCACCAGGGACGAGATCGTGCAGATGGACCAGTACGGGATCGAGATCGGCGCGCACACCGTGAACCACGCCAACCTGGTCCATTCGTCGCAGCCCTGGATGTCGTACCAGCTGGTCCAGTCCAAGGCGTGGCTCGAGAAAATCCTCGGCCACCCGGTGCCCGATATGGCGTATCCATCCGGCAAGTACGACTGGCGGGTGGTCGGCGCGGTAGAGCGGGCGGGCTACTACTCGGCGGTCACCACCCAGCTCTCCTACGACCACTCCCAGGCGGACAGGTTTGTCTGGGGCCGCGTCAGGGTCTCGGGGGGCGAGTCGATGAGCAGCTTCATCCAGAACCTAGGGCCCGTCATGCCTAGCGTGACGATCACCACGACCGTCGTCTCGCCGATGCCCGCCGCGTTGCGGCCTCGCTCCTGAGCTCGTTGCCCCAGGCGAGCGTCCTCGGCGTGAGGGTGGACTGCGTCGACATGCCGGGAGCGGTGGCCGAGATCGGCCGCCTGGTCGACCGAGGCGGCCCCCACCACGTCGTCACCGTCAACCCGGAGTTCGTCATGCGCGCGCGGAAGGACCACGGGTTCGCCCGGGTCCTGCAGTCCGCCGACCTCTGCCTTGCCGACGGCAACGGCGTGGTCTGGGCCGCGCGCCGCCTGGGCTGCGAGATGCGGGGCCCCGTGGCCGGCGTCGACCTGGTCGAGCCCCTGGCGGCGATGTGCGCAAGGCGGGGCCTTCGGCTCTTCCTCCTCGGAGCGGCGCCCGGCGTGGCAGCCGAGCTCGCCGTGCGTCTGCGGACCGCCCACGAAGGCCTCGAGGTGAGCACCCACTCGGGCGGCCCCGACCCGGAGCACGATGTGGAGACGCTCCACCGCATCCACGACCACCACGCCGACGTGCTGCTCGTGGCGTTCGGCGCCCCGGCGCAGGAGATGTGGATCGACCGCCTGAGGAACCGCCTGGGGGTCTCGGTCGCGATCGGCGTGGGAGGCGCCTTCGACTACCTGACGGGCCGGGTGCCGCGTGCTCCGCGATGGATGAGGCGGGCCAGGCTCGAGTGGCTGGCCCGGCTGGCCCGGCAGCCATGGCGGATCCGCCGCATGGCGGTCCTCCCGGTGTACGCGATCGAGGTTCTGCGCTCGCACCGTTAACATCGCTCGCCGTGCTGAGCGTCGTGGTGCCCTGCTACAACGAGGAAGGCCGCCTGCCGCGCACCGTCGAGCGCATCGAGGCGTATCTCGACGCGGAGCGCCGCGACTACGAGCTGATCCTGGTCGACGACGGCAGCGGCGACGGCACGCGCGGCGTGATGGATGCCGCGGCGAAAGACCACGCCGCCGTGAGGGTCGAAACCCTGCCTCACAACCGAGGCAAGGGCCGCGCGCTCGCGGTCGGGGTGGAGGCCGCGCGCGGCGACCCTATCCTGGTGACCGACGCCGACCTCTCCACCCCGATCGAGGAGCTCGAGAAGCTGCAGGCGGCGCTCGACGGCGGCGCGGGAGTGGCCATCGGGTCCAGGGCGCTGCGCCAGTCGCGCGTCGAGGTCTCGCAGCCGCTGTACAGGGTCCTGATGGGGAAAGGTTTCAACCTCATCGTGCAGGCGGTGCTGCTGCCGGGCATCTGGGACACGCAGTGTGGCTTCAAGCTCTTTCGGGCCGACGTCGCCCACCGCGTGTTCGCCGGCCTGGTCACCGACGGCTTCGGGTATGACCCTGAGGTGCTTTACCGGGCGCGCAAGCAGGGGGTGAAGATCGCCGAGGTCCCGGTCGTGTGGCGCAACTCCGCGCCGACCAAGGTCAGTCCGGTCAAGAGCTCCCTCGACATGTTTCGGCACGTGATCCGCATCAGGTTCCACGGATGACGGCGCCGGGTCGCATCACTCAGCGGAGGTCGACGCCGACGGAGGCGCTGGTGGTGCTTCCGACCTACAACGAGAAGGAGAACCTCGAGCGCGTCGTCGCGGGCGTGCGGCACCTTGGCCACGACGTGCTGGTCGTCGACGATGCGTCCCCCGACGGCACCGGCAAGATCGCAGACGGGCTGGCGGCCGCGGACGACGGCGTGCGGGTGCTGCACCGAGAGCGCAAGCTCGGCATCGGCAGCGCGTACGTCGATGCGTTTCGCATCGGGCTGGCCGAAGGCACGGCTCTGTTCGTGGAGATGGACGCGGACGGGTCGCATCGGGCCCAGGACCTCCGTGCGGTCGTCGACGCGGCGCGTGGCTGCGGCGGCCTGGCGGTCGGCTCTCGTTACATGCGTGGCGGCAGAATCGACGGCTGGCCGCCGCACCGCCTGCTGCTGTCGCGGGGGGCGAACGTCTACTGCCGGACGCTGCTCGGACTCCGCGTGCGCGACTGCACGTCGGGTTTTCGCTGCTACACGCGGGACCTTCTTTCCCAGATCGGGCTGAACGAGGTGGTCTCGCAGGGATACTCCTTCCAGATCGAGATGGTCCACCGCACCGTCAAGCTCGGCTACCCGGTGATCGAGGTGCCGATCCATTTCGAGGACCGGATCGCCGGCGCGTCCAAGGTCTCGCAGGGTGAGATCCGGCGGGCGCTGTGGACGGTGCTGCGCCTGAGGTTTGCGGGATGAGGTCGGAAGCAGCGCTCCCTCTCCCCGCGGGGGAAACGGTTGGAGTGAGGGGGCTGGGCGAATGGAAACTGCCGCTCCTGATGGGGCTTGTCCTGGCCGTAGTCACTGCGATCCCTTACGTCTATGCCTACCTGGTCGAACCCCATGGCCACGTCTTCATCGGCTTCTTCTACCTGGGCGACGACGCCAACACCTACCTGGCGAAGATGCGCCAGGGCTGGGAGGGCTCATGGTCGTGGCAGAACCGCTACACGACCGAGCCGAGCCCGACCGCCTATCTCTTCATGTTCTGGATCGTCCTGGGTCACACCGCGGCCGTGACGAACCTCCCGCTCATCGTCGTCTTTCACCTGGCGCGGATCGCCGCCGCCTTCGCGTTGATGGCCGCGGCCTGGCTCTTCATCACCCACTTCATCCAGGACCGCTCGGCCCGCCGGTTCGCCTTCCTCTTCTGCGCGCTCGGCCTGGGCATGGGCTACGTGATCCAGGCGTTCGGCCACCCCGTTCTCTTCGGCAACCAGACCGACACCCTCGACTGGCGGATGCCGGAGCTGACCGCCTTCTACTCGGTGCTGGCGCTGCCGCACTTCGCCTGGTCGGGCGTGTTCGCCGCGGCCGGCGTGGCGCTCACGCTCAAGGCGATCGACCGCGGCAGCCTGCGGCTCGGCGCCCTCGCCGGCCTGGCCTGGCTGGGCCAGGCGTCGATCCATCCCCAGATGCCGATCCTGATGGGCGGCGCCGTCGGGCTCGCACTCCTGATCCGGCCCGCGCGACCCCGTGGCTGGGCAGCCGCGGCCCTGGCGTTCGCGATCCCCGCGCCCTACATCCTTTATTCGTATTTCGCGTTCGTCGGCAACCCGGAGGTGCAGCGGTGGACGTTCCACTCCAAGAACGCCCTGCCGCCGGAGTCGATCAGCCTGTTCTTCGCCATCGCGCCGCAGCTGCTGCTCGCGCTGACGGGCATCCCCGGCGCGCTGCGGAGAAGGACGCGCGAGGACCTGTTCCTCGTCGCCTGGCTCGTCCTGCTCGCGGCGATCCTCTACCTGCCGAACCCTGCGGGCGACCTCCGCCGCCGCTTCCTCGACGGCCTGTACCTGCCCCTGGTCGTGCTCGGGGCGCGCGGGCTTTACGCGTCGGTCCTCCCCCGGATACGCAGCATGCGCGCTCGGCGCCTCATTCCTTTTTCCTATGTGGCGTTCGCGGCCGTGGGCAGCGCGTTCCTCGTCCTGGCGCCGCTGGCCGTGGCCGCCGACCCTCAGTACACCTTCACCAGCGCCGAGTACGACGGGCTCAACTGGCTCGGCTCCCAGCCGGCGGGCCGCGTGCTGTGCATGCCGGGCGTCGGTCTGTACGTGCCGGCTTACAGCGCCGACACCGTCTACGTGGGCCATTACGACGAGACCTTCGACTACGTCAGCAAGACCCAGACCGCCCTCGACCTGCTCACCGGCAAGCGGGACCTCCAGGCGTTCGTGCGCGCGAACGAAATTCGTTACGTGGTCTGGACGCCCGAGCTCGGTCCGCCGCCCGACCTCGGTCCGCCGGGCTACGACGGGCCGACTTTCAAGATCTGGCGGCTGTTTTGACGTAGATCACCGCCGTCGAGTCCTGGTAGGCCAGCGTCCAGTCGGGCTGCGTCGCCAGGAGGTTCGGCAGCGGGTCGCCGCGGGTCTCGACGACGTAGTCGACCCCGTACTTGTCGAGGACCTGCTTCCAGTTGGGCCGGACGTAGTAGACGTCGGCATACTCGTTCAGGAGGCCGTCGCCCATGAGCGCGGCCTCGCCGAAGATGAACACCCGGCGGTTGGGCTGCGGATAGAACCGGTACGCGAGGTAGCCGCCGAAGCCGTACTGGTTGAACATCCGCGTCCCCACGTCGGGGTGGGCGGCGAGCCAGTCGCCGGCCGCGACGGGGTAGGCCGCCGTGTCGAGCTGCTGCTGGCGGGCCGGGCTGATCGTGTTGGCGACCCGAAGGGAGGTCGCGCCCATGACCACGAGCAGCGCCACGGCGGTGATCCCGGCGAACACCGGGCGCGAGGGCAGCACGAACTTCCAGTCGTGGGCCTTCGCGTACTCGCTCCACCAACCCCCGTAGGTGTTGATCAGGACCGGCGTCAGGGCGGCGACGAAGAGGGCGATGTTGCGCACGTTCTGAAGCGCGAGACCAAGGCCGACGATGGCGAGCAGCAGGTCGAACATGGTCGGTCGCTTGAGCGCGAAGCCGATCGGGACCAGAAAGATCATGAGCTCGAAGGGACGGAGCTCCAGGACGTGGAAGTTCGGGCTCTGCCACTCCTGGATGAGCGTTTGCTGGGCCTGGCTGCCCTGTGTCTCGAACGGGTACGGGTAGAGGTTCAGGAAGTGCGGGGTCGCCGCGACGGCGAGGGCTGAGGCGGCGGCGACCACCAGCAGGCGGCGGGCGCGTATCCGGTGGGCAGGGTTGTCCTGGTCCCAGGCCCAGCCCCACAGCTCGGCCGCGAGGGCCACCCCGAGCCACACGAAGCCGATGACCCAGCCGCCGTGCAGATTGGCCCAGCCGACCATTACGAGCGGGAACCACATGATGGCGAGGCTGCGGCCGCTCAGGTAGGAGCGCAGCCAATACAACTCGAGGCAGCTCAGGGCGAAGGTGATCATCTGCGCGCGGGGGCCCCAGATCGGCGAGCCGGCGATGGCGGCGATCGCCAGGCCCAGGCCCACGAACACGAACGGCTGCCGCCGCATCTGGAGGTAGATGAGCCAGAAGCCGGCCCATGTCAAGAGCCCGAACAGGGCGACCAGGACCGTCAAGCCGAGCGAGCTGTAGACGAGCCACATCAGGATCTCGGTGAGGTACTCGTGGTCCGTCCAGACGTGACCGGTGGCGGTGAACGTGAAGATGTCCGTGCTCGGTAGGCGACCGTTCTGGACCATCCACTGCCCGATTCGGATGTGCCACCAGAAGTCGGGGTCCTGCTCGGCCCCGATGAACAGGGCGAGGACGACGATCATCACCCCGCCGACCAGCAGCGTGCGCGCGCTGAAGCGCTCGGTCAGCCACACGCCGACCGGCCTCTCAGCGGCGCCCGAAGGGGTTGGGTAGGTAGCGGGGGACGCGTCTTGCATATTCCGGGTACTCAGACGGAAAGCTCAGGGCGAGGATGCGCTCCTCCCAGCGGATCCGCAGCAGCTC
>DATEGB010000020.1:0-68680 GCA_035280365.1 Candidatus Dormiibacterota bacterium
CGCTCGACCAGGTCGAGCGCGTCGCCGGCCGCGAACTTCGGCTGGACGACGACCGTCGCCCCCAGCACCTGGTGGAGCACAGAGAAGAACGAGACCGCGCTGTGATAGCCCGGGCCGCACATCAGGTGCACGTCGTCTGAAGAGAGCTCGAAGATCGAGATGACCTGCAGCACGTTCTCGATGTCGACGCCGTGCGGTCGCCACGCGCCTTTCGGATTGCCAGTCGTGCCCGAGGTGTAGATCATCGAGGGACCCAGGCCCTCACCGACCGCCTCGAACTCGTCGGACTCCGCCGCCAACAAGTCGCGGTAGGAGAGCCAGCCGGGCGGGACGCGGTCGCCCACAACGACGAAATGCACGTCGCCGCGCACCTCGGGCGCGGCCTCGGCGACCTCCTCGACGTGGTCGGGACCGACGAACGCGACCTTCGCCTGCGAGTCGTTCAGCACGTACGCGATCTCCTGGCCGCGCAGGCGATAGTTGACCGGGACGATGACGACGCCGGCCCGGCGCAGGCCGCTGGCGATCTCGGCTCCCGCGATGGAATTGAACGACATCCAGGTCACGCGGTCGGCTTCGCGGCAGCCGAGGCTGGTCACCGCGTTGGCGACGCGGCTCGCGCGCCGGTGCAGCGTGGCGAAGTCGAGGACCTCGTCGCCGCAGATGACGGCCGGCTTGTTGGGCTGTAAGAGGGCATGGCTCTTCAGGAAGTCCAGCGCCATGCGGTTGATGCTAGGTCGGGGAGGCCCTCGGCGATGCGGATGCGCCGGGCGTGGGTGCGGCCGAGCAGAGGTCATTACCCGTGAGGCCCAACGTCGTCCCGACCGGCGGGATGCTCCCCGTGATGACGACGCGGTAGCGGTAGCAGCCGCCCAGGAGCGCCCACGTCGAGCTCGGCGCCCAGTGGTGGTACACCACCCCCGCGGCCATCGGTGGGTACTTCGCCAGCACCTCCTGGGTGGCGTCGGTGACGGTCTCGAGAGGCGACTTCTTGCTGGAGTCGAACTGCCACAGGTAAACCTCCGTGAGCGGGCGGTTCGCAGGCGTGTCGGCCGCCGCCGGCAGCTTCGTCGCGGCGAGCAGCGCGTCCACCGTCGACTGTGGGCCTGGGCCGGGCTTTACCGCGGCGAGCGTGAGTTGCGGGAGCCAACGCGACCAGGACACGCCGATGACGCCCTTTCCGCCGAGGTACTTCGTGGCCGGAGGGCCGTCGGGCGCGGCCGGGTCGTACAGCTCCAGCTCGCCGTTCACCGCCAGGCCGAGCTGTTTGCCGTCAGGGCTCCAGGCGAGCCCGTCCGGGTGCAGCAGCTTCGAGTTCACCTTCTTCGGCGCGATTGGGCTCGACGACGCTGAGGCCTTCGCGGTCGGGCTGGGCGTCGCCGTGGAGGAGGCGGTCGGGCTCGGCGTCTGCAGGGGCAGCGTGCTGTTGATCGGCTCGATCAGCGCCCCCTGGCTGGGCAGCGCGACGGCCGCCATGGCGCCGTCAGGGCTGATGGCGAGCGGGCCGTCGTCCTGGCCGAGCTTGAGCGGAAACGGATGGACCATCCCCGCCTCGGCGTTGAGCCAGTACCACGCGCCGGTGCCGAACGCGCGCACCGCGATCAGGTTCGAATCGCCGGGCACGATGCCCTCGGTGAAGAACGCCGCCTGGTCGGGCGGCCGGGCCAGCACCTTGAGCGGGCCCGCGGCCTGGGTCAGGTCGAGGGAGTCGACCTCGTATGCCGTGCAGCAGCCGACGGTCAGCGCGAGGTAGCGCGAGTTGGCGACCAGGCCGATCGGGCCCTCGCTCATCTGGTCCAGCGAGGCGGCAACGGGGGCGGTGGTGCCGGCGAAGGGGTCGACGCGGAAGATCCAGTCGTAGGGCACGACTCCGGCTGAGTTTCGACGCTCGGCCGGGCGGTCGTCATGCACGGTGAAGTAGATGACCGGGTGGTCGACGTTCGGCGCCGGCCCCCAGACCGGCCCGTTGACGCGAAACACGCCCGGAGCGAGCGGCGAGACGATCGTCGACTTGCCGGACGCCGGGTCGAGCACGCCGACGCCCGCGTCGCCGACGTACGCGATCAGGCCCTGGGTCAGGCCTCCCTCGACTGGTGAAGGCGCATGCCGTACGGAAACGACGTTGTTGTTGCCTCCGCACGCCGCGACCAGCACCAGGGCCGCAAGCGCCGCGGCACGCTTAAACATGAACGGCAAATGGTACCCGCACCGTGTTACCCCAACGAGGAGAAGGCCGTTTCGGCTACTGACATGAAGAGGTGTCTCTTGGCGGCTGCGATCGCCCTGCTTCTATGCGCCTGTGGCGCTTCGGGGACCGGCTCAGGTGGAAATCCGACGCCGACTCCCAGCGGTCAGTTCACGGTGACAGAGCAGGACCACGCCGCCACCGTTCACGTCGGGCAGAGACTCGAGGTCGCGCTGCACGCGCCCAACGGGATGAACAACTGGACGCGCCCGGAATCGAGCGACCTGTCGATCCTCGCCCCGACAGTCGATCCCGCGGCCACAGCCGCGATCGGGGTCACGCTCGCGGCATTCGTGGGCCTCAAGCCCGGGACCGCGGACGTCACGGCGACCGCGTCGCCGAAATGCCCGCCGGGCTCGGCGTGCCCGATGTATGTGGCGCTCTACTCCCTGAAGGTGACCGTCACGCCGTAACCCCCGGACGCCGCCTTGCTGTGATAGTCGCGACTATCGCCGCGTACGGGTTCGCGAAATGCGTCGTTAGTCGCGACTATCGCGGTGTCAGGCCGCCTTGCTGTGATAGTCGCGACTATCGCCGCGTACGGGTTCGCGAAATGCGTGGTTAGTCGCGACTATCGCGGTGTCAGGCCGCGACTATCGCGGTGTCAGGCCGTGGCGGGCGTCGCCGCCGAGCGCAGCGCGTTGGCGATCGCGTCGAGCTGCGCCCGCGCCGGCGGGTGCTCGTAGTTCGGTGGAAACGTCAGCCCGAATCCGTCCTTCGGATATCGCGGGATGACGTGGACGTGAAAGTGCGGCACGTCCTGATACGCCGCCTCGCCGTCCATGACGATCAGGTTCACGCCGCTCGCCCCCAGCGTCCGCCTTGCCACCAACGCGAGCCAGCGGGCGACGCCGAAGGTCCGCATCGCGGCGGCCTCGTTGATGTCGGTGATCAGGACGGCGTGTTCGCGGGGCATGACGAGCATGTGGCCTCGCGTTATCGGCTGCACGTCCATGAAGGCCACCACAGTGTCGTCCTGGTACACCCAGCTGACCGGCGACGTGCCGTGGACGATCTCGCAGAAAACGCACTGCTGGCTCATCGCGGCGAAGAGCTTAGCGATCGGGACCGGCTATTCAGCCTCCGTAGGCGATTCCACCTCGGCGGCTTGGGGAGCCCCGTTCGCCTCGGCTTCGGCCCCGACCTGGACCGGCTCCGAGCCGTTTGGCGAGATGACCGCCTCGCCGTTGACCTGCTCCACCGGCGGGCGCCCGCGCCGGCGCCGGCGGGTCCGGCGGTCTCCGCGGTGGGGACGGGACAGGCGCTGGACCTGGGAACGGATGCCCACCCGCTGGCAGGCGGTGACCACGGCCCCGACCCCCGCCACGAGACCTTCCTCCTTGCAGTGCTCGAACAGCGGGCCGAACAGCTCCGGCGCGCCGCCGATAACCGTCTTGGAGTCGCCAACGATGACCAGCAGCTTCTTGGCCCGCGAGATGGCGACGTTGACCCGGTTCGGGTCGTTCAAGAAGCCGATTGCCGCGCGCTCGTTGGAGCGCACAAGCGAGAGGATCACGCCGTCGGACTCCCGGCCTTCGAATGCATCGACCGACTCGATGTCGTCCGGGGGCACGATGCCTTTCAGCGCACCCTGCAGGCGGTTGACCTGGGAGTTGTACATCGCGATCACCGCGAGCTTCGCCTTGCGCACGCGCCGGCGAATGATCGAAGTGATGTCCTTGCACAGCGCGACCTCGAACTCGTTGGCGACCGAACGCTGCGCGTCGCGGTACTCATCCTGCGCGCCGGTGTCGACCCACACGAGCTCGCGGTCGAAAGGCCATGGCAGCGGCATGCGCGGGTGCGGCGCCTCGTGGATGAGCTTGCCCTCGTAGAAGAGGTCGGAGACGACGCGGCCGATAGGTTCACGCATGCGGTACTGGCGCGGCAACAGGATGCGGGAGCCCGCAGGCACCTTGTCCCAGGTCCAGCCGTAAAAGCTGTCATCGCGCACCATCTCGTCGAGGGGCTGCTTGATGGTGAACGTCGCGGCTGCCTCCTCCATCACCGGCGGGAGCTGGTTGAGGTCGCCGATCATCACCCAGCGCTTGGCCAGCGGCATCAGCGCTAGGGCCTCGTTGGCACGGACCTTGTTCGCCTCGTCGAGGATCAGCCAGTCGAAGACCTTGAAACGAAGACGTGAGTCGATGGTCAAGCGGTTGCACGTGCCGGCGACGAGGTTGAACGGCTCCAGGTCGTCGCCTTCGACCAGCGTCGGTCGCAGCCGCCGCGGCACCTTGCCCGGCTCGGCGATGCGCGCCTGACGGACGTGGGAGAAGCCGAGCAGGCGCTCCTGCCCGGTATCGACGGCGTCGTTGGAGTGCGATGACAGCAGGATCGAAGAGCTCGGGTTACGGCCGAGGATGCGCCGGATCGACTCCACGATGGCGGTCGTCTTGCCGGTCCCGGGCGGTCCCTGGATCAGGTACAGCTGGCCCGGCCGCATGCCCATGACCCGGGCCACCGCCTCGGCCTGCTCCTCGTTCGGGTCGGGCAGGTGGTGGGCGCGCTTGCCGTCCAGAGCGACCCGCGGCGGGGTGCCGAGCCACCCCGGGTCCGCGAGCTCGGCGGCCAGGGCGCCGGACCGCGGGCTGCCGATCTGCAGCTGGCGGATCACCGAACGCTGGGCCTCGAACATCTCGACGCTCGCCGTCGGCAGGACGATGCCCTCGTCCGGCAGCGGGTCGTAGCGTCGGAAGCTCACCCACAGGTTCGAGCCCTGGATCCGGTCGAGCGACATGCCGCGGTACTCCGGGAAGCCGGCCGAGCGGACGGTCAGGGAGTCGATGCCGCGGTAGATGCGGCCGTCGGCGTCGTCGACCAGGTGGAGGATGGCGCGCACGTACTCGCCGCCGCGCATGTCCTCGCCGCAGTTCGGGCAGTGGATGCCGTTGGACGTCGGGACCTCGGTCTCGCACTTTGGGCACTCGATCCACTGCTCGGTCGCCTCGTAGCGGCGCACGGCAGCTTCGGCGAGGTTCTCCCGATAGTCCCGGAGGTGCTCGATGAAGCGCATCGTCGAGTCGAGCAGCGCATGTCCTTTGGCCTCCTCGCGCAGGACGATGGCGGTGAAGCCTTCGAGGTCGCCGTCCCACTCCTTGACCACGTGCAGCTCCTGGAATCGGAGCCGCATGCGGTTCTTCTCCATCTCGTACGCGCCCTCGAGCTCCTGCCAGTCGGTGATCTCCAGGGCCAGGCCCATGGGCGTCCTGCCGAGCTTGCCGGTGAGCAGCGTGCTGCTCACCTGGCCGATGAACTCGAGAGGCTTCTCCGGCTTGACGACGTTGTAGGTCCCGTCGATGAGCTTCTGCTCCTCCAGGACCTGGCGCAGCAGCTCGGCCCCGCCGGCGGCCTCGAGCGCGGTCACCTTTTCCGCCGCCGGCGTGCCCGGGCGGACCCGGATGCCGAGGCGGCCGGCCTGGATCTCCTCCCCCGGGATCTCGGGGTTCCAGAGCGGCAGGACGTCGCCGGGCAGGGTCCCCGGCGAACTCACGGCGAAGCCTCTGAGTTCGCTGGACGCATGGGCGTGCTCATGCCGGGCGAGGCCAGAGAGTGGTACGGGCGAGACGTGTGATTGAGGTCAAGTCAGGTTAGAGAAGGTCCTCCAGCGAGGACCGAGCGCCCCAATGGGCACGGCCTACGTTACCACACCGCCAGAGGATTCCGGTTCTCCGGCTTCGAGCGCCCCCGGCGGCCTAAGGCTGGCGCACCTTGAAGACTTGCCACTCGCCGGGCACGCCCTTCAGCCGGTGCAGACCCGCGTCGGTGAACGTGAGACCGGACCCCGCAACCAGGTCATGCACGGTGCTTGAAACCATGACCTCGCCCGGCTGCGCGGCTGCCATGACTCGGGCTGCGATGTGGACGGCGATGCCTCGCAGCTTGCCCCCTGCCTCTTCGCACTCGCCCGTGTGAATCCCAGCACGTACGCCAAGGTCGAGGCGCGAGGCGTCGGCGACTATGGCGAGCGCGCAACGGATCGCCCGGGCCGGTCCGTCGAATCGTGCGAGAAAGCCATCGCCGGCGTTGTCGATCTCCTGGCCGTGATGGAGTTGCAGGCTGCGCCGAACGGACGCGGCGTGAGTCTCGAGAAGCGCTCGCCAGCGCGTGTCCCCAATGGTCGCGGCGATCTCAGTTGAGCCGGCGATGTCGGTGAACATCACGGTCGCGAGCACGCGGTCAAAGCTGCTTCGATGCCTGACTCCAGTCAGGAACTCCTCGACCTCGTCGAGGATGGCGTCGGAATCGCCCACGAACCACAGGTGATCACTTCCCGGAAGCTCGACGTATCTGGCGCCCGGAATCTGCTGGGCCATATAGCGGCTTCCATTGACGTCGATGTCGAGGTCGCCCGTCCGATGCAGGATCAGCGTCGGCACACGGATGGTCGGCAGAATGGGCCGTATGTCGAGGAGGCTGTTCATGCGCAGGAGCGCCGTGGCGGCGCCGGGGCTCGCCGAGGCGCGCAGATAGCGCGAGAACCAGTCCTTCAATCGCTCGTCGTCCTTCGCGCTCGGCGCAAGGATGTCGAGCTGAGCGGGTCCGCCCCACTGCCGCTCCGCATCGGCGATGTAGTCGGCGCGCTCCTCTTCGGTCGGTCCCCACGGGTAGTCGGGCGCCCGGAGACGGCGCGGATAGCTGCCGTAGAGCACAAGCGCCTTCGTCCTCTCCGGGTATGTCGCGGCGAAGAGTGCGCACATCACGCCGCCCTCCGAGACTCCGAACAACGCCGCGCTTTGTGAGCCGGCCGCGTCCATCACCGCGCGTACGTCGTCCATACGGTCCTCGAGTGTCGGCAGCCGGTCGACGCTGACACGGTCTGACAACCCCGTGCCGCGCTTGTCGAACAGAATCAGGCGGCTGAAGGAGGCGAGCCGGCGCAGGAACGCTTCGTGCGTCGGTTCCTCCCACACGGCCTCGACCTGGCTCACCCAACCTGGGACGAACACGAGGTCGTTAGGACCGCTGCCGACGACCTGGTAGGCGATGTTGACTTCGCCGCTACGGGCGTATCGCGTAGTAGGGATCAAGCGCCGCAAGCCTATCGCGGTGCGCCCAAGGGCCTCTCGAGCGGATTAGATTTGAGCCTGCCGTGTGGAAGAACCGCCTCAGGCCGTACGACTGGCTGTCCCCGGAGGAGGTCGAGGCCGTCCACGGCCAGGCGATGACCATCCTCCAGGAGATCGGCGTCGACTTCCTGCACGAGCGGGCACGCAATGTCTTCCAGAAGGCGGGCATGAGGGTCGAGGAGCACCGCGTCCGCTTCGACCCCGACTTCGTCCTGGAGCAGGTCCGCAAGACGCCGCCGACGTTCGAGCTGCAGGCCCGCAACCCCAAGCGCAGCGTCGTCCTGGGCGGCGACAATGTGGTCACGGCGCCGGTCTACGGCCCGCCCTTCGTCACTGACCTCGAGCGCGGGCGGCGGGGCGCGACGCTCGAGGACTTCACCAACTTCGACAAGATGGCGCAGGCGGTGGAGCAGATCCACTGCGCGGGCGGCACCACGGTCGAGCCCGAGGACCTTCCCCTCGGCACCCGCCACCTGGACATGGTCTACTCCCACGTCCGCTGGACCGACAAGCCGTTCATGGGCAGCGTCATCTCGGCCGAGAACGCGCGCGACACGATCGAGATGGCATCGATCGCCTGCGGCGGCCTGGAGAGCATCGAGAAGACGCCCGCCGTGGTGAGCCTGATCAACGTCAACAGCCCGCTCCGCTACGACGACCGCATGCTCGGCGCACTCCTCGAGTACTCGGAGGCCCGCCAGCCGGTGATCGTCACGCCCTTCCTGATGGCCGGCGCGATGTCGCCGATGGGCCTCGCCGGCACGGTCGCCCAGCAGACCGCGGAGGCGCTCGCCGGCATCGCGCTTGTGCAGCTCATCCGGCCCGGCACCCCCAGCGTCTACGGCTCGTTCCTGACCAACACCGACATGCAGTCCGGCAGCCCCGCGTTCGGCACGCCGGAGTCGGCGATGGGCATTCTGGCGAGCGCGCAGATGGCGCGACGCTACAACCTTCCCTTCCGGGGCGGCGGCGCCCTCACGTCGTCCAAGGCGCCGGACGCGCAGGCCGCCTACGAGTCGATGATGTGCATGTGGCCGACGATCCTCGGCCGCGTCAACTTCGTCCTCCACGCTGCGGGCTGGCTTGAGAGCGCCCTGCTCGCGTCCTACGAAAAGTTCGTGATCGACGTCGAGCAGCTGCGCATGTTCGAGTGGATGCTCCACCACGGCATGCCCGTCGACGACGAAGGCCTGGCGATGGACGCACTGCGCGAGGTCGGGCCGGGTGGCCACTTCCTGGGCGCGGAGCACACCATGCGCCACTACCGCACCGGCTTCTATCGCCCATGGGTCTCCTCGACCGAAAACTACGACCGCTGGCAGCGCTTCGGCTCACGCACCGCCGACGTCGTCGCCGCGGAGCGCTGGAAGCAGCTGCTGGCCGAGTACCCCGACCCGGGCATCGACCCGGGCGTGGACGAGCAGCTACAGGAGTTCATAAAGAGGCGCAAGGGAGAGATTGGGGACTCCTGAGGACAAGGCGCGCAAGCGGCTCGGCTACCTGCTGAGCATGATCGCCTCCGGCGCCCCCGCGCCGGCCAGCGGTTCGGCAGCCGCCGCCACGCTCGCCGTGGCGGCCGCGCTGCTGCAGAAGGTGGCGGTGCGCTCCGAGAAATGGGCCGGTGCCGCCGCGGCGCACATGAGGGCCGAAGAGATGCGATTGCACGCCGAGGACCTGATCGAGCAGGACGCGGTCGCTTTCAACGAGTTCCTGGAGGCCGTGCGCTCCGGAGCCGGCCTTGACCCGGCGCGGAACCGGACCATCGACGTGCCTCTCGCCGTCGCTCGCAGCGGCGCCGCGGTCGTCGAACTCGCGCATGAGCTGGAGACGCACGGAAACCAGAACCTGCGCCCCGACGCCGTCGCCGCGGCCATCCTCGCGCACTCGGCCGTGACCGTCGCCGCGATGCTCGTGGAGGTGAACCTCGCGCCGGGAGGTCAGGACGGTCGGCGCGCGGAGGCCCAGCGCCTCCTGCGCCAGGTCAGCGAGTCAACTCGCCGGCGAGCCGCTCGAGGCCCTCGAGGTGATCGCGATCGTGCTTCAGCGCGATCTCGAGATAGCGCTCTACCGTCACGTCGCCGAATTGATCGTGGTGGCCCTTCAGCACGGTCCTCTGTCGCTCGTCGAGGTTCCTCACGTAGCCGAGCAGCATCAACCGCGTCGCCGTCCACTCTTCAAGAGCGTCCTCGAGGTGGATCCCGCTGAAGTCCGCGTCGTCGTTGGTGAACATCCCGAACGTGGGATTGTCACCAGCGGCGATGGCGCGAATCCGGGGCACGTAGCAGTCACGCTCTGACGCGGCGAGGTGCGCCGCGATGTCGCGCAGGTCCCACGCGCCGACTCGCGCCGACGGATCCTCGGCCGACACGCGCAGCATCGCGATCACGAGCTGCTGGCTGCTGACGAGATCCTCGAAGATGGCGTCGTTCACGTTGGATTCAGCAGGCGAGACCGTGGATTGGCAACGGTCAGCTCTTCGACCAGCGTCGAGACCACGTCGTCCGGCGAGCCGTCGCGCTCCTCGACGGGGCCCCACTGCCATCCGGCGAGGTACGTGGCCATGTCGGTCGAGCCGTCCTTCATCGCGTAGGCGTCGATCGCGGCCTGGAAGTAGTCGGGCAGCATGCGCTTCGACTCGGCACTGCCATCCCACGCTTTGACCTGAGAGGGGATGTGCTTCCAGTACATCACCTGAAATTTAGCCAACTAACGCGGCAAGCCTGTCTTCGAGTTCGCCCATCCCGACGTCGGCAATCTCCAGCGGTAGCTCGAGATACGCGGCGATTGCCCCGGCTTTCTCCGCCAAGCTTGGATTCGGCGCCTGGCGCAGATAAAGGATCGACTCGTAGTTGCCGAACAGCATCGGCTTCAGGTCGGGGTGGCGGTCCAGGCCAAGTCCTCTGACCACCGCGCGCTCGAAGTTGCGGACCAGCCAGTCGGTGAGGAAGAACGTTGCGGGCCGCTCCTCCGCAATCTTCGCGAAGCGCTCCTCGCCGGCGAACATCTCGTAGCAGTGCGGGCCGCGAAGGCGCGCCGCGCCGAACTCGTCGAGGACCGGCTCGAGGCGGCCAGTGGTCCCGCAGTCGCCGTACACCACGACCAGGTTCTCGTAGCGCGGGCGCAGGTCGCTCAGTTTCTGCCGCAGCTCGTCGACGATGCGCATCGGGTAGAGGTGCAAAAGCGCGGAGACACCGTAGATATCGACGTCCCATCCGCGCCGGTCGACGATCTGCTTCACCTCTCGGCCGAGAGCGCCGCAGATGACCAGAGCGGTGGTGCTCACGACACGTGCTCCAGCTGAGGAAACGCGAGGACCGAGACGAACGAGTCGTTGAAGTCGGAGCGGCCCGACAGCTCGACGTACTCGACGCGCGACGGCAGTTCGAACGCGACCTGGCGCTCGCGGTACGAGAGCAGCGCGATCTTCGCGCCTTCGCCCGCGGAGTTGCCGACGGCGATGATCCGGTCGACGTCGACCGGCGGCACCAGGCCGATGATCTTGGCGCTCTCCGGGTTCAGGTAGGAGCCGAACGACCCGGCGAGCAGCACCTCGTCGAGGTCCTCGGCCCGGACGCCGAGGAGGTCCATCAGGACTTTGATCCCGGTCGCGATCGATCCCTTGGCGAACTGCAGCTCGCGGATGTCGCGCTGGGTCAGGTAGACGCCGTCCGCGAGCACGAACGCGCGCACGCCATCGACCTCGATCAGGCGCTCGCGCAAGGGGTGGCCGGGGACGTCGCCCGCCGAGCGCAACCTTCCGGAGTGGTCGAGGAGCCCGGCCAGCAGCAGCTGGGCGACGGCGTCGACCAGGCCCGAGCCGCAGATGCCCTCCGCGGGCACGTCGCCGCCGATGATCTGTAGGTCGACGCGGTCGCCCAACGTGACGCCCTCGATCGCGCCGGCCGTGGCCCGCATGCCGCATTTGATCTGGCTGCCCTCGAAAGCGGGACCGGCGGGGGCGGCGGTGGCGAGCGCGCGCTGCGCGCTGCCGAGCACGATCTCGCCGTTGGTGCCGACGTCGACGAAGACACGCACCCTGTCCTCGCGCACGACGCCGGTGGCGAGGACGCCGGCGACTATGTCGGCGCCGACGTAGGCGCCGAGCGCCGGTAGGGTCTGGACGTAGCCGTGAGGATGGATGTGCAGGCCGACGTCGCGCGCCTCCACGCTCAGCTCGTCCATGAACGCCGGCGTGAAAGGCGACATCGACAGCGGACTCGGGTCGACGCCCAGGAGCAGGTGCAGCATGGTGACGTTGCCGACGACCACGGCCTCGTAGGTCTGGGCCGGGGTGACCCCGGTCTCGCGGTACAGGTCGTCGAGGATCGAGTTCATCGTCGTCACGACCGCGTGCTGCAGCTCGGCGATGGACTCCGGGCCGTTCATGCCGTGGCTGATGCGCGAGATGACGTCCGCGCCGAACGGCGCCTGACCGTTGAGGGTCGACAGCACCGACGCAGCCATGCCCGTGCGCAGGTTCATGAGGGTGCCGACGAGAGTCGTCGTGCCGACGTCGAAAGCCACGCCGTAGCACTCGCCCGTGGTGTCGCCGCGCTCCACCGCGACCAGGCGGTCGCCCGCGAGCACCGCCGTGACCTTGAACCCCGCGTCGCGGAACACCTGCGGCAGCGTGCGCAGCACGGCGACGCCGGCGACCATGTCGTGACCTTCCCTGGTGAGCGCGTCGCGCAGGCGCGCGATGTCGCTGCGCTGGTCGTGCAGCGAGGGCTCCTCGAGCTCGAAGTAGACCTTGCGCACGTTGGGGTCGAGGATGACGAGGCGGCCGAGGCCCATGGTCGCCGCTTTCGGCACGCGCAACAGCTGCGGGACCTCGCAAGTCATGTCGTCGTAGATCCGTGCCTGGCACGAGAGCCGCCAGCCGTCGGCGATCTCTTGCGGCCGCAGCTGCCGGTGGTCGGCGGTTTCGGCGTCGGTCAGGCCGCGGACGATGCGCACCTTGCACTTGCCGCACGTGCCCCGGCCGCCGCACGTCGAGTCGATGGGCAGGCCGATCCAGTGCGCGGCGCTGAAGACCGTGGTGCCGGCCGGGACGCGGGTGGTGCGGTCGAACGGCTGATAGGTGACCTCGAGCTTGCGCGCGATCACAGGGCTGACGCCTTGGCCTGCTCGGCGCGGAACGACGAGATCCAGCGCATCGCGTACTCGTCGTGGCCGAGGAGCAGGTCGCCGGCCAGGATGGCGCGCCGCACCTGCGGTTCCAGCGGGTTCGTGATGGCGCACGTCAAGCCGGCGTGCATCGCGAGCGGCAGAAACGCCGCGTTCACCGCCGGGCGGTCCGGCAAACCGAACGACACGTTCGACGCTCCGCACGTCATGTTGTTGCCGAGCTCGTCGCGGATGAGCCGCATCGTCTCGAGGGTGACCAGGCCGCACGTCGGGTCGGCGGCGACAGTCATCGCGATCGGGTCGATGATCACGTCCTCCTTGGGGATGCCGTGGTCCATCGCCCGCTCGACGATCCGCCGCGCCAGCTCCAGGCGCTCGGCAGGCACCATCGAGATCCCGGTCTCGTCGTTCGCCATGCCGATCACCGCGGCGCCGTGCTTCTTGACGAGCGGGAGGATGCGCTCCATTCGCTCGTCCTCCGCGGTCACGGAGTTGACCAGCGCCTTGCCTTCGTAGGCGGAGAGCCCGGCCTCGAGCGCCTCGATAATCGACGAATCGATGCAGATCGGGAGGTCGCTGACCTCCATCACGGCCTTGATCGCGGCCACCAGGAGCGCCGGCTCATCGACCGCGGGGATGCCCGCGTTGACGTCGAGCATCTGCGCGCCGGCCTCGCTCTGCGCGACCGCGTCCGCGCGCACGCGGTCCATCACGCCGTCCTTCATCTCGGCCGCCAGCAGCTTTCGCCCGGTCGGGTTGATGCGCTCGCCGACGATCACGAAGGGACGCTCGGCGGAGATGACGACCTCGCGGGCCCGCGAGGAGACGACGGTGTCCATGGACCTAACCCTTTCTCAGGGTCTCGTCGATCTTCATCACCGCTTGCTCGAGAGCCGCCGATCCCGGCGCCCGCGACCCGACAACGTCCTTGGCCATTCGAGTCGCGATCGACGCGTCGGGCGCGTAGCTGTCCGCGCCGACGTGCTTGGCGTACTCCTGCGTCACCGGCGCGCCGCCCACGGCGATGTGCACCTTCTCACGCAATCCCGCCTTCGACAGCGCGTCGATGTTGGCCTTGAACATCGGCATGGTCGTGGTGAGGAACGCCGAGAACCCGACGATGTCGGGCTCGTGCTGCTGGACCGCATCGACGAACTTCTCGGGCGGGGTGTTGACGCCGAGGTCGAAGACCTCGAAGCCGGCGCCCTCGAGCATGATCACGACCAGGTTCTTGCCGATGTCGTGGATGTCGCCCTTGACGGTGCCGATCACGTAGCGCCCGACCGGCTTGGCGCCGGTTTCGGCGATCAGCGGCCGCAGGATGACGAGCGCGCCCTGCATGGCCCGGGCGGCGATCAGCATCTCGGGGACGAAGAAGTCGCCCTTCTCGAAGCGGCGTCCGACCTCCTCCAGGGAGGGGATCAGGGCCTTGAAGAGGATGTCCATCGGGTCCATGCCCAGGCTGAGCGCCTCCTCGGTGAGGGCCTTGACCTCGGGGGCGTGGCCATACAGCGTGTGCTCGAAAAGGCCGGCACGGATCTCCTCCTCGCGGCTCACCGGCGCATCGTACCGCGCCGTTGCGTGCAATGGATAATGTTGCGTCATGAGCAACGACGCGGCCGTTCGCTCAGTCGACCGGGCGATCTCGATCCTTGACCTGCTCGCCGGGGCCGGAGGAAGGACGGGGGCCGAGGTCGCTCGTGAGCTGCACGTCCACCGCTCGACGGCCCTCCGCCTCCTCGGCACGCTGGAGCGACACGGCCTGGTCGAGCGCGACCCCCGCACCGCCCGCTACCGCCTCGGCCGCCGGCTGCCCCAGCTCGCGAGCGTTGTCACCGGCGAGTTCGACCTGCGGTTCGTCGCCCGGCCCGTCTGCGAGCACCTCGCGACCGCCGCCGGCGAGACGGCGACCCTCGACGTCCTCCTCGGAGACGTCATCGTGCCGATCGAGCAGGCCACCGCCTCGACGTCGGTCGTGAGCGTCAATTGGCTCGGCGGGCGATATCCCGTCCACTGCACGGCCTCCGGCAAGGCGGTCCTGGCCTTCGCCTCGGACGCCCTCCGCGAGCGGCTCCTCGCCCTGCCGCTCGACCGCGTCACCCCGCACACGATCACCGACCGGGCAAAGCTCGCGGCCCAGCTCGACGAGGTCCGCCGCGCCGGCGTGGCCCGGACGCACGAGGAGCTCGAGGTCGGGCTGGACGCCATCGCCGCCCCGGTATTTGGTCCGACGGGCGAGGTCGTCGCCGCCCTCGACGTCTCCGGGCCGTCGCACCGCGTCCGCACGGCCGCGCAGCTCGACCGCCTGACCGTGGAGGGGGCTGCCGATGTCTCCCGGCGGCTGGGCTACCGTCGGAGGCTGCTCTGAAACCCGAGCGTCAAGGCGCATTAACCGGGCCTTGACTGAAATCAACCGCACGGCGTAACTCTGTCCTTGCAACGGCGGGCGGCTCAGACCATCATTGGCCTGTTCATTGGCCGCCTCAAGGGCGCCCGGCCCGGTATTTGGAGGGGAAGACGAAGGATGAGATTGGGTAGTCTGACGCGCCGCCTCGGCCTTGCCGTGGTGGCAATCTTCGTGGTGGCTGCCTGTGGCAGCTCCGGGGGCGGAGGAGGGACGGCCTCCTGCAGCGAGTCGAAGGCCAAGACGACCACGTCCGCCGCCGCCTGCGGCGGCATGGACGCCCTGGTCGCCGCGGCGAAGGCCGAAGGCAAGCTGAACGTGATCGCACTGCCGCGCGACTGGGCGAACTACGGCAAGGAGCTGGACACGTTCGCCGCCAAGTACGGCATCGCCATCACCTCCGACAACCCCGACGGTTCGAGCCAGGACGAGGTGAACGCGGTCAACCAGCTGGGCACGACCAGCCGCGCGCCGGACGTCCTCGACATCGGCATGGCGGTGGCCCTGGCGAACACGACCCTGTTCGCCCCGTATAAGGTCACGACCTGGGCCGACATCCTCGACACCCAGAAGGAGTCGACCGGCGTGTGGTTCCAGGACTACGGCGGCTTCATGTCGATCGGCTATGACTCGAGCAAGGTGCCGACGATCACCTCGATCGACGACCTGTTCAAGCCCGAGTTCAAAGGCAAGGTCGCGCTCAACGGCGACCCGACCAAGGCCAACGCGGCGCTGAACGGAGTGATGATGGCCAACCTCGCGGAGGGCGGCTCGCTCGACGACGTCAGCAAGGGCGTGGACTTCTTCCACCGCCTGAAGGTCGCCGGCAACTTCTCGAAGACGCAGGCCACGACCGCGACCGTGAAGAACGGCACGACGCCGGTCGTCTTCGACTGGGACTACCTCTCGGCGGCGCACGGCAAAGACGTTCCGGCGTGGAAGGTCTTCGTGCCGAACAACGCGGTCCTGGGCGGGTACTACGCCCAGGCGGTCAACAAGAACGCTCCACATCCCGCGGCCGCGCGCCTGTGGGAGGAGTTCCTCTACTCGGATGAGGGACAGAACATCTGGCTCCAGGGACTGGCCCGACCGGTCCGCCAGGCGGCCATGACCAAGTCCGGGACGGTCGACGCATCGGCCGCCGCCGCCCTGCCGCCGGTGAACGGCACGCCGCAGTTCATGAGCGACTCGCAGGCCACCGCGGCGAAGAACTACCTCGTCGCCAACTGGCTCAAGGCTATTTCTTGACGACCGCCGGGAGTCCGGCTGTAACGACGAACGTCGGCCGCCCACTGTTGGGCGGCCGGCGATTTTCTCTCGACTGGGTCGGCGCGCTTCCGTTTTTCGCCTACGTCGGACTGTTCCTCGCCCTGCCCACGGCGATCATCGCCATCGGCGCCTTTTTCGACGCCAATAACTCCTTGACGCTGGACAACTTCGTCCACCTCGGCCGCAACTACGTCGTCCAGGCGACCATCACGACGACGGTCGTCTCGGCCGTCACGGCGTTGCTCGGGGCGTTCCTGGGGGCGCTTCTCGCCTACGCCATCGCGACGGGCAACCCGAACGGCGTGCTCCGGCGCACGCTCGTCTCCGCGTCAGGCGTGCTGGCGCAGTTCGGTGGCGTGACACTCGCCTTCGCGTTCATCGCCAGCATCGGCCCGGCGGGATTCGTCTACCTCTTCTTCCAGTCGCACGGATTCGACTACTACTCAAAGAGCCTCTGGTTGTTCGACACGCCTGGGCTGATCGTCGTCTACCTCTACTTCCAGATCCCGCTCATGGTCCTCGTGTTCCTGCCGGCGCTCGACGGCATCAAGCCGCAGTGGCGCGAGGCGACGGAGAGCCTCGGCGGCAGTACGTGGCACTACTGGCGACACGTGGCCGGCCCGCTGCTCTTTCCGGCATTCCTCGGCGGGGTGTTGCTCCTTTTCGCCAACGCGTTCTCCGCTTACGCCACGGCGAACGCCCTCATCAACCAGGGGGCGCCCGTGCTGGCGCAGCAGATCAGCAACGGGTTGAGCAGCGAGGTGGGCGCCGTTGAGCCAGGATTTGCCAAGGCGATCGCGGTCGAGATGGTCGTGATCGTGACCGTGATCACGATCCTCTACTCGTTGCTGCAACGAAGGACCGCACGGTGGCTGTAGCCCGCCGCGGCGTGCATCGCACACGATGGCTCAAGCTTCAGACGTTCCGGTACGTCGTCTTCGCGCTGGCCGCCGTCTATTTCCTTGTCCCGCTCGGCGCGATGCTCGAGTTCTCGACCCGGGCCAACGACGGGTCGCGCACGCTCGAGTACTGGAAGTCGATCTTCGACTACAAGGAGATGGTCGGTTTTCCCATCGACAACCCGACCGGCATCATCGCGTCCCTCCAGCTGGCCGTGATCACCTCGCTCGTCATGCTCGCCCTGCTCGTGCCGACGATGGTGTGGGTGCGCCTCAAGCTGCCCCGCCTGAGCAGGATCGTGGAGTTCATCAGCCTGCTCCCCCTGACGATCCCGGCGATCGTGCTCGTGGTCGGGCTGTACCCGATGTACATCTGGCTCGGGACCAATGTCAGCGACTCGATCCTCACGCTGGCGCTGTCGTACATCGTCCTGGTGCTGCCTTACGCCTATCGCGCGCTCGACGCGGGCCTCGGCGCGATCGACGTCAAGACCCTCTCCGAGGCGGCGCGCAGCCTGGGCGCGAGCTGGTTCGCCGTGATGTGGCGCGTGATCGTGCCCAACATCTCGAACGCCATCCTCAACGCGACGCTGCTCTCGGTCGCGCTGGTGCTGGGCGAATACACGGTCGCCAACAACCTGCTCTACAACAACCTGCAGGTCGAGCTCGTCCACCTCGGACGCACCAACGCCGGCGTCTCGATCGCCGTCGCGGTCGCGTCTCTGCTGTTCGCGTTCTTCCTGCTCGTCATCCTGGCGTTCGTTGGTAGCCGCCCGCGCCGCGAGTTCAAGGAGGAGCCCGCGACCATGCTTGCCAGCCAGAGCCTGACGGGAATATGAGCGAGCGGTCCGGCGTCGAGGTCCGGCTCGAGAACTTGGTACGCCGCTACGGGCCGGTGACCGCGCTCGATGGTCTTTCTCTGACGCTCGCCCCGGGCGAGCTTGTGGCGCTGCTCGGTCCGTCGGGCTGCGGCAAGACGACCGCGCTCCGGCTGCTGGCCGGACTGGAGCAGGCGGACGCGGGCCGCGTGATCATCGGGGGCGAAGAGGTCACCGACCTGCCCGCGAACCGCCGCAACATCGGCATGGTCTTCCAGGCCTACTCGCTGTTTCCCCACATGGTCGCCTGGGAGAACGTTGCGTTCGGCCTGCAGATGCGCGGGGTGGGCACCGCTCAACGCAAGGAGCGCGCGCTCGAGGTGCTGGAGCTCGTCGGCCTCGGCCGCTTCGCCAACCGCTACGCGAACCAGATGTCGGGCGGCCAGCAGCAGCGCGTGGCGCTCGCCCGCGCGCTGGCCATTCAGCCCCAGGTGCTGCTGCTCGACGAGCCGCTGTCCGCGCTCGACGCCAAGGTCCGGTCCCGGCTGCGTGACGAGATCCGGCGCGTCCAGCTCGAAGTCGGCATCACGACGCTCTTCGTGACCCACGACCAGGAGGAGGCGCTCGCCATCGCCGACCGCGTCGGCGTCATGCAGGCGGGCAAGCTCGAGCAGCTCGGACCGCCCACCCTCGTCTACTCGCGACCCGCCACGCCGTTCGTCGCCGACTTCGTCGGCCTGACCAATCGCATGGAGGGCACCGTGCGCGGCGGCTCGGTCGAGATCCGTGGCACGTCGATCCCGCTGGTCCATCCCCACGTGCCCGACGGGCCCGCGGTCGCGCTGGTCCGGCCCGAGGCCGTCAGCATCGCCGCCGACGCCGACCGCTCCGGCGGGCCGCTGGTCGGCACCGTGATCGCCGTCGCGTTCCTCGGCGCCGTCAGCCGCGTCACCGTCGACCTCGGCGACACCACGGTCCTCGCCCAGCTGCCGACGGCTGCCGCCTCCGAGCACCCGGCGGGCTCGAAGGTCCGCCTCGTCCTTCGCCCTGACCCGGTACTGGTCCAAAGGGAAGAGACAGCCTCGGTCGGCGCTTGACGTTCACTTCGGAGAGGACGCTGGTCGCCGGGCCAGTGCTGCGAAAGAGATATCGCGGCGTCGTCGACGGGCCTGGCGAGCCACACCTCGTGCGCTCGGAGCTCGGCGGATCGCCTGACGAAGACCTGAGTCCGCGTGGCGACCCGGTCGCGGTCATCGCGCACCTCACCGACCTTCACGTCATCGACGCGCAGTCGCCCGCGCGCTTCGAGTTCGTCAACCGCTTCGTGCGCGACCCGCGGTTTCGCGAGCTGATCACCATGCAAAGGCCGCACGAGATGCTGAGCACGCACGCGATCGCCGCGATGGTGCGGACGATCAACGAGGTCGAGGCCGGCCCTCTGACCGGCGCGCCGCCGCGCATCGCGGTCATGACCGGCGACGGCGTCGACAACGCCCAGCGCAACGAGCTGACTAACGTTCTCGCCTTGCTGGAGGGCGGCACGGTGCGCCCCGACTCGGGCGCGCCTGGGTACGACGGCGTGCAGAGGCCGGACTGGCCCGGCGACATCCACTGGAAGCCCGACGGCCCCGAGGACGGCGACGAGTTTCAGCGCGAGGTCGGCTATCCGCGCCATCCGGGGCTCCTGGACGAGGCGGTGCGGGAGTTCGGGTCCGAGGGTCTGCGCCTGCCGTGGCTGCGGTGCTGGGGCAACCACGAGCAGGTGTGCCAGGGCGTCGGCCTGGTGACGCCGGCGCTCGCGAAGGCCATGACCGGCTCGCGCAAGCCCGTCGAGATGCCAGAGGGCATCGATGCGGACACCGCGGTGGAGACATTCACCGTCGCTCCCGAGCGCTTCATGGCGGGCCGCTACCGCGAGATCGCGCCCGACCCGGAGCGCCGCGCTATCGAGCGCGGCGACCTGTTCGAGGAGCCGTACTACGTGCACGACGAGGGAAAGGTCCGCTTCATCACTCTCGACACGGTCTGCGACGGCGGCGGCGCCGACGGCACGATCGACCCGGACCAGATGCACTGGCTGGAGAGACGCCTGGAGGAGGTGCACTCCACCTTCCGCTCCCGCGACGGGTCGAAGGTGCGGACGCGAAACTCCGACCGCTACGTGGTGGTGTTGTCGCACCACGGCTACGACACGCTCGCCAACCCGCACTGCGAGCGGCGCGCCGCCAATCTGCTCGAGCTGCTGCAGCGGTTCGGCAACGTGGTCCTGTGGCTGAACGGCCACACGCACGCGAATCAGGTCACTCCGCGCCGCACTTTCTGGGAGGTGACGACGGGCTCGATCGTCGACTGGCCGTGCCAGGCGAGGCTGGTCGAGATCTACCGCACGGCGTCCGGGTTGCTCGCGATCGGCTGCACCATGCTCGATCACGATGGAGAGACCCTTGCCGGGTTGCACCGCGAGCTGGCGGCCAACGTGCCGGGAAGCGGGTTCGCCTCGCGGCGCCCCGGTACGCCGGCCGACCGGAACGCGATCTTGCTGCTTCCGGCTTCCTTCTAGAGGTATTGTTGCGTAGCACGCGACAGTGGCGTATAGTGCGACGCCGCAGGTGGGCGCGTTGAAGCCACTTCGGGCTGAGAAGGGGAGCACGCTCGCCCTGTTCCTCCGCACCGCCCGTTACGAGGTCCTGCCCACCGAGGGCGTCACGGACCTGGTCGCCGCCCGCGTCCCGCGCGAGGTCGTCATCGCCGTCACCGCCTCTCCGCGCCGCGGCATGAGGGCCACGGTCGACGTCGCCGCCAGGCTCGCGGAGCTCGGCTATCACGCCGTGCCGCACCTCTCCGCGCGCCTGATCCGCGACGAGGCCGAGCTGGCCGGCATCGTCCGCCATCTGAAGAGCGCCGGGATCACCGAGGTCTTCGTCGTCGCCGGCGACGCGCCGCACCCGGCCGGGCAGTTCGCCGACTCGCTCTCGCTGATCCAGGCGCTGCCGCCCGACCACGGGTTCGCGGACATCGGTGTCACCGGCTATCCCGAGAGCCATCCATTCATCGACGACGACGTGACCATCCAGGCGATGTGGGACAAGCGCCGCGTCGCGACCTACATCGTGAGCAACATGAGCTTCGACCCCGAGACGGTGAAGCGCTGGGTCGAGCGTGTGCGCCGGCGCGGGGTCGAGCTGCCGATCTACATCGGCATGGCGGGCGTCGCCAACCCGGTGCGCCTCCTCCGCGTCTCGACGAAGATCGGCGTCGCCGACGCGGCGCGATTCCTGCGCGGCCATCCGAGCTGGGTCGCGCGCATGTTCCGGCCTGGCGGCTACGAGCCAGGTCGCTTCCTGGGCGCGGTGATGGACGGCATCGCGGCGCCCGAACGCCGGGTGGCCGGGCTGCACGTGTTCACGTTCAACGAGATCGAGCCGACGGAGAGGTGGCGCCAGGAGATGCTGGCGAACTGACGTAGGAGGTGGTGCGATGAAGTTGGAGTTCCCGACCGACCTGGAGATCGCGCGCAAGGCGCGCCTGAAGCCGATGCAGGAGATCGCGGCCAGGATGGGCATCGGGCAGCACCTGCTCGAGCCTTACGGCCACGACGTCGCGAAGATCAAGCTCGACGCGATCGAGGAGCTGCGCGATAAGCCGAAGGCCAAGTACGTCGTCGTGTCGGCCATCACGCCGACGCCGCTGGGCGAGGGCAAGACGACGACCACCGTCGGGCTGGGCGACGCGCTGGGCAAGATCGGCAAGCGCGCCACGGTGGCCATCCGCCAGCCTTCCATGGGCCCGACCTTCGGCATCAAGGGCGGCGCGGCCGGCGGCGGCTACAGCCAGGTCGTGCCCATGGAGCGGCTCAACCTGCACCTGACGGGCGATTTCCACGCCGTGACGGCGGCGCACAACCTTCTCGCCGCCATGATCGACAACTACATCCACCACAGCCTGCGCGAGTTCCCGATCGACCTGCACAGCATCACGTGGCGCAGGGTGATCGACGTCAGCGACCGCGTACTGCGCAACGTGGTCGTCGGTCTCGGGGCGCCCGAGGACGGGGTGACGCGTCAGACGGGCTTCGACATCACGGCCGCAAGCGAGGTGATGGCGGTCCTCGCCCTGTCGACCTCGCTGCAGGACATGCGCCAGCGCCTCGGCCGGATGGTGATCGGGCTCGCCCGCGACGGCCGGCCGATCACCGCGGACTACCTGCACGCGGGCGGCGCGATGACCGTGATCATGCTGGACGCGACCAAGCCGAACCTCCTGCAGACGCTGGAGAACACGCCGGTGCTCGTCCACGCGGGGCCGTTCGGCAACATCGCCAACGGGGCTTCGTCGGTGCTTGCCGACATGGTCGGCATCCATGCCGGCGACTTCCTGGTCACCGAGGCCGGGTTCGGCGCCGACATGGGAGCCGAGCGGTTCTTCAACATCAAGTGCCGGACGTCCGGCCTGGCGCCGGACGCGGCCGTGGTCGTGGCCACGGTGCGGGCGCTGAAGGTGCACTCGGGCAAGTACCGCGTGGTCGCAGGCAGACCCCTTCCCGAGGACCTGCTCAAGGAAAACCCCGACGACGTGCTGGCGGGCGCGGCCAACCTGCGCAAGCAGGTCGAGAACATCCAGATCCACGGCGTGACGCCGGTGGTGGCCATCAACGCGTTCCCCGGCGACCACGCGTCCGAGCACCGGGCCATCCGCGAGCTCGCCGAGCGCATCGGGGTGCGGTGCGCCGTCTGCAACAACTTCGCCGAGGGCGGCAAGGGAGCCACCGAGCTGGCGGAGATGGTGGCCGAGGCCGCCGAGGAGCCAAGCCTGTTCCAGCTCCTGTACCCGGACGCGGCCACGCTGCGGGAGAAGATCGAGACTATCGCGCTGCGCATCTACGGGGCGCGCGGCGTCGAGTACGAGGCCGTGGCCGCGCGCCAGCTCGACGCCTACGAGGCGAGCGGGTTCGGCCGCCTTCCCGTCTGCATCGCCAAGACCCACCTCTCGATCTCGTCCGACCCCAGGCTGAAGGGCGCGCCGACCGGCTGGGTGCTGCCTGTGCGCGAGGTGCGCGCGTCGGTCGGCGCCGGCTTCATCTACCCGATCTGCGGCGAGATGAGGACCATGCCGGGGCTGCCGACTACCCCGATCGCGGCCAGCATCGACATCGACGTGAAGGGCAACATCCTCGGCCTCAGCTGAACCTCAGCACTTTTGCTGTTCGCCGGGCTCGACCTGACCCGTGGGCGTCCGCCATCGCTGGCCGCCGTCAAGCTGCGACCCCGCCGCCACCATGACGCCGAGGCTGGCCACGAGCATGACCACGAATCCGACGGCGATCCACCATGCGCTGTGCCAGAGCACCGCAGTCAGGCCGACGAGCGTCAGCAGAAGAGTCAGAGCCATCAGGCTGTAGGTGTAAACGAGTGTGACCGAGCTCAGGCGTCGCTCGGCCTGTTGCCTGTCCGGCAGGCTCTCGAGCTGGAAGCCGGCTTCCTGGAATGCCTGGGTGGCCTTGTCCGGAGCGCGGATCTTGCGCATGTCGGCGACGAGACGGAGCAGCACGAAGCCCGCGATGTTGGGAGGGAGAGACAGCGCGAACGCGGCCGTGGCGATCTTCACCGCGGTGTCGACCGGCCCGATCGTCAAGACCACGCCAAGGATCAGGACGTTCAGCGCGATCAGCGCGCCGAAGATCCAGCTGCCCAGCTCGAACAGCCACGGGACCATCAGGTCGAAGAACTGGCCAACTCCGGCCTGCGTCCGGCGCCACGTGTCGTCAACCAGCCGGGCCGGCGCCTTCGGTTTTTCTCCGCTCAACTGCTTCATGTAACAAGGTAGCCAGGTCGAACACCTGCAGCTTCGCCCCGGTCTCGCGCACGCCGTCGTCGAGCATCACCGTGCAGAACGGACAGGCCACCGCCAGCGTCTCCGCGCCGGTCGACGCCGCCTGGCGGACCCGCTCCTGGTTGATCGGCAGGCCGCGTTTCTCCTCCATCCACATCCTCGCCCCACCGGCGCCACAGCAGAACGTGCGCTCGCGGTTGCGCGCCATCTCGATGGGCTTGCCGACCGCCGCGACCAGCTCGCGCGGTTCTGCCCTCACGTCGTTGTGCCGGGCCAGGTAGCAGGAGTCGTGGTAGGTGATCGTGCGGTCGCTCGCCGCCGGCCTCAACTTCCCGTCACGAACCAGCTCGGCGAGGAACGCCGTGTGATGCACCACCTCGTAGCGGCCCCCGAAGTCCGCGTACTCGTTGCCGAGCGTGTTGAAGCAGTGCGGGCACGTCGTGATGATCTTCTTCACGCCGGCGCCATTCAAAGTGGCGACGTTCTCGGTCGCAAGGCGCTGAAACGTGTACTCGTCGCCCATGCGCCGCGCGGGGTCCCCGGTGCACGACTCGCGCGGGCCGAGGATGGCGAAGTCGACGCCCGCCTCCTGCAGCAGCCTGGCCGTCGAGACCGCGGCGCGGCGAGCCCGCTCGTCGAAGGCCGGCGCGCAGCCCACCCAGAAGAGCACGTCCGGCGCCTGTTCGCCGGGTTGCAGCACGCGCACCCCAAGGCCCTCTGCCCACTCCGTGCGGTCGGACTGCGGCCGGCCCCACGGGTTGGACGTACGGTCGACGTCGCGCAGCATGGTGGCCGCCTCGTCGGGGAACCTGGACTCGACCATGACCAGGTTGCGGCGCAGGTCGACTATGTGGTCGATGTGCTCGATGCTCACCGGGCACTCGCGCACGCACGCGCCGCACGTCACGCAGTCCCACACCACGTCGTCGATGACGGCCGTCGGCACGATCGGCTCCGAGGACCGGCCGAGGAGGTGGTCGCGCTCGGCCATGATCAGCAGCTTCGGCGACAGTGGCTTGCCGGTGTTGTAGGCGGGACAGACCTCCTGGCACCGCCCGCACTCGGTGCACGACATCGTGTCGAGCATCTGCTTCCACGTCATGTCGGTCGCGCGCGCGGAGCCGAACCGCACCTTGTCGTCCGGCTGCGTGAAGTCGACCGGTTCGAGGCGTCCCCGGGGCCGCGTGCGTCCGAAGTAGACGTTGACGGCCGCGACCGCGATGTGCAGGTGCTTGGAGTACGGGAGGTAGACGAGGAACGACAGGATGATCAAGACGTGCGCCCAGACCGCGGCCCGCTCGAGCCACGGAGCCGCGGGGGCGACCGCGTGGGACAGGGCGTTGGAGACAGGCGCCCAGGCGGCAGGGTAGTCGTTCAGCCCGAGGGCGATCTGGGACGAGTGCCAGAGGAACAGCGTCAGGACGATGCCCGCGATCAGGGCCAGGATCAGGTCGGCCTCGCCCAGGTGGCTGCCCACGAAGCGAGCCGGGCGGACCACCTTGCGAATGAAGTAGGCCGTCAGCACGCCTAGGAGCACGAGGAGCGCGAACATGTCGACCAGCAGCGCGTACCACCCTTGCGCCCCGAGCCACGGCAGGGTCGCGTGCGGGTCGACGGCGCCGATCATGGCGGCAAGGATCGTCGGGAAGAGGACGAGGAAGCCCCAGAAGATCGCCGCGTGCATCAGGCCGGGCAGCAGGCGCTGCAGCAGCTTGCTCTGGCCGACCACGATCGTCGCCTCGTTGCGCACGCGCCTGGGCACGTCGTCGAAGCGCGCGGCCGGCTTGCCTGATCGGACTATCCGGTAGAGAAAGAGCGCGCGCCTGGAGAACAGCGCGATCGAGATCGCGAGCGCCAGGCCGAGCCCTGCTAGCGCCGTTTGCGTATCTCCGCCGAGATCGCAGGCACGATCTCCCTCAGGTCCCCGGTCACCGTGTAGTCGGCGTTCAGCATCAGCGGCGCGTTGGGGTCGGAGTTGATGGCCACGATCCGTTTCGCGCCCTTGAGCCCGGCCATGTGCTGCGTAGCGCCCGAGATGCCGCAGGCGATGTAGACCTCGGGCGAGACCTTGGTCCCGGTCTGCCCGACCTGGTCGCTGTGCGGCCGCCAGCCCGCGCTCGTTACCGCGCGGGAGCAGCCGACGGCCGCGCCGAGCAGGCCGGCGAGCTCTTCGATGATGGCGAAGCCTTCCTTCGAGCCGACGCCACGGCCGCCGCTGACGATCACCTTCGCCTCGGCAAGCGACACGCCGCCGTTGCTCGGCTTGATGTGCTCCGAGACCCGCACCCCCAACTCGCGATAGTCGCGACTATCGACAGGTATCGGCGCTGGAAAGTCGCCATAGTCCGGACTAACGGCGTGTGGCGCCACGGTGATGATCGGCCGCGGGCTGTGCAGCCGAGCCTCCTCGAGCAACGAACCGCCCCAACGCAGCCGCGTCACCGTGACGGGGTCGCCCGGGTCGGCCGCGATGCAGTTCGCCGCGAAAGGGAGTCCGAGCCGCGCCGCGACGCGCGCCAGCACCTCGTTCCCGCGTTCGGTGCCGGCCGCGAAGAATGCCGCCGCATCGACGTCTGCCGCCGCCGCGGCCAGGGCGTCCGGCGCGAACGGCTGAAACGCGTCCGTTGCCAGCGTGCGGACGTCGCCGAACTTGCGCGCCAGCGTCAGCGCCTGGCGCGAAACCTCGGTGTGGTCGTCGAGCAGCAAGACGGTCACAGCACGCCCGCCTTTGCCAGCACGTCGACGATGGCCGGCGCCGCCGCCGGTCCGCTGCCCAGCGACTCGGCGCGCCGGCCCTGACCGGCGGGCACTGCGAGCTTCACCAGCTCCAGGCGCGGCGCCGGGCGCGCCGGGGTCACGACCGCCACCGGCTTGCTCCGCGCCCGCATCTTGCCTGGAACCGACGGATAGCGGGGTAGGTTGAGCCCTTCCTTCACCGTCAGCACCGCCGGCAGCGGCACCACGTAGACGTCGCGCCCACCCTCGACCTCCTGCTCGCACCGCACCGACGAGCCCTGGACAGTCACCTTCTTCAACCCGGTCACGCAAGGCCGGCCCAGCGCGTGGGCAACGCGGATGCCGACCTGGAATCCGCCGGAGTCGGCCGACTCGTTGCCGAAGAAGAGGATGTCGAACGCTCCGTGAGCCGCCTCGTCACTGCGGATCGCCTCCAGCAGAGCGCTCGCCGTTGCTTCGGCGTCCCATTCCTGTTCGGGAAGTGCGCCCTGCGCGCGCCCGGCGCCGTCCGTCTGCAGATGGATGGCGCGTTCGATCCCCAGCGCCATCGCGTCGCGCAGCTGCTCCACTGCCTCTGGCGGGCCGAGCGTCAGCACTACCGAGTCGCCCCTGTGGGCCTCGATAAGCCGCACCGCCTCCTCGACGCCGCACTCCTCGTGCGGGCTGATCGTGAAGCCGAGGTGCTGGGTGTTGATGGCCCGCGCGTCGCCGGTCAGGACGATCCGGCCCCCCGTGATCGGCACGCGCTTGACGCAGACCGCGACCCGCATCGATTCAGGACCTGATGCGTGTGTTCTCGGGGTCGAAGAGCGGCGTGGCGCCGACCACCGCCACCGAAACGGGGTAGCGCTCGCCCATGTACTCGACCAGCAGTTGATTGCCCGCGACCGCCTCCTCGGGCGTCAGGTACGACATCAGGATGTGCTTCCCGACCGACGGCCCCGCCCCGGCGCTGGTCACGTACGAACCGCGCCCTCGCCGGTCGACGATCCGCGAGCCGTCGCGGCGCAGGATCGGCTCGCGGCCGAGCATGTAGCGCTTCTCGCCCGATTTCGACGTGTGGTCGTCGACCGTCAGGGTGCAAAGGATCGCGGCCGGGTCCTCTTCGCGGTGGCGAAGGTGCGCCGCTTTGCCGGTGAAGTCCTCCTCCTTGACCTTCGGCGCGGCCATGCCCGCCTCGACCACGTTGTACTCGGTCTCGAGCTCGTTGCCGTGCGCGCGGTAGCACTTCTCGAGCCGGCCCGTGGTGCCGTAGACGCCGATCCCACATGGCACCACGCCGTGCGGACGCCCCGCCTCCATCAGGGTGTCCCAGAGCTTCAACCCCTGCTCGAGGGAGACGTACAGCTCCCAACCAAGGTCGCCGACGTAGGAGATGCGCGATGCCAGCACCCGCTGCGTGCCGATGTCGACGACGCGGCACGTGCCGAACTTGAAGCCTTCGTTGGAGACGTCGTCCGAGGTAGTGGAGGCGACGATGTCGCGCGCTCGCGGCCCCCACAACCCGATCGTCGTCATCGCCGACGTCAGGTCGAGGATGTCCGCGCCGGGAACGAGACGATCTCGGAACCACTTCTTGTCCGACATTCCCGCGGCGCCCCCGGTGACGACGCGGAAGTGGTCCTCTCCGAGCCGCATGATCGTGAGGTCCGACTTGAAGCCGCCGTCAGGACTCAGCACAGGGGTGTAGACGTTGCGGCCCACCGGGACGTCCATCTGCCGCAGCGCCGCGCGCTGGACGGAGGCCAGCGCGCCGGGACCGACGACGTCGAAGATCGTGAAAGCGGAGAGGTCGAAGATCCCGGCCCGCCCGCGCATCGCCAGGTGCTCGGCGTTGATGATCGGCGACCACCAGCGCGCGTCCCACTCCGCCATGCGTCGCGTGACCCGGTCGCCGAACTCTTCCAGCAGTGGCGCGTTGGATTCGTACCAGAAGGGCCGCTCCCAGCCGGCGGCCTCGAAGAAGAAGGCCCCCAGCTCCTTCTCCCGGACGTGGAAGGGCGCCAGGCGCACGTCGCGGTTCGAGGCCCACTGCTCGCTCGGGTGGACGATGCCGTAGGTCTTGTTGAAGCCCTCGGCGGCGCGGGCCCGGACGTGCGCGCGGGTGCGCTGGTGGTCGTGGAAGCGCGCGATGTCGGAGGCGTGGACGTCGATCTCCGACTCACCATGGACCATCCATTCGGCGACGGTCTTGCCCGTGCCCGGGCCTTCCTTCACCCACACCGCCGCGGCGGACCACAGACCTTTAACGTCCGGAGATTCGCCGAGCACCGGCATGCCGTCCGGGGTCAGGGAAAGGATGCCGTTGATCGCGTACTTCACGCCGACCGACTCGTCGCCGACGATCTCGGGCATCAGCTCCAACGCGTGCTGCATCTGCTGCTCGAAGTCGGCCTGGGTGAAGGGAAACTCCGTGGGCGACAGCGCGGCCTGCTCCACCGACGGCAGGTCCTCCGGGTCGTACAGGATCGGGCGGTGGGCGTAGGAGCCGATCTCGAGGTCGCCACCCGCCTGTCGCTCGTACATGTTGGTGTCCATGTCGCGCACGATCGGGTGCTCGATGTCCGACTTCGCGCCGCGGAAGCGCGGCACGGGACCGATGTCGATCATCTGGTGGACCGCCGGGGTCAGCGGGATGCGCGTCCCGGCCATCCGTGCGAGGCGGGGGCTCCAGACGCCGCAGGTGATGGCCACGACCTCGGCCTCGATGTCGCCCTGGGCCGTACGCACGCGCTTCACACGCCCACGCTCGACGTCGATGCCCACGACCTCGGCCTTCGGCGCCACATGCAGGGCGCCGGCCGCGACGGCCTTCTCGCGCATCAGGGTGCCCGCGCGCAGGGAGTCGACCACGCCGACGCCTTCCGTGTGGAAACCGCCGAGGATCACCTTTTCGTCGATGTAGGGGACGAACTCTTTCACGTCGGTTGGCGACAGGAGCGACATTCCTTCGATGCCCCACGAAGTACCCGAGGCGATGCGCCGCGTGAGCTCCTGCATGCGCTCCTTCGTCCGCGCGACCTCGATCCCGCCCGAGCGGATGAAGACGCCCATGTCCTTGTACTGGCGCACGCTCTCCACCGTCAGCGCGGTCATCTCCTTGGAGTGGTCGACCAGGTAGATGAAGTTGGATGCGTGGCCGGTGGAGCCACCGGGGTTGGGCAGCGGCCCCTTGTCGAGCAGGACGACGTCCGTCCACCCGAGCCGGGTCAGGTGGTAGGCGAGGCTGTTGCCGACGATGCCGCAGCCGATGACCACGGCGCGCGCGTGGCGAGGAAGCCCGTTGGTGCTCATGACTTCATTCCGGCTGGTAGGGCGAGCGGGTCTCCTCGGGCAGCTCGTACCACCGGACGCGGTCGCCGACCTGGGCCCGCAGGCGCCACCGCAGCGGCTTGGGCGCGTCCTCGATGTGCCTCCACAGAGCGTCGAGGCGGGTGGTGACGAGCTCGCGGTCGATGTCCTCAAGCTCCTCGAGCAGGGCCCTCAGGCGCTCGATGTTGACCTGCAGCGTGCGGTAGAAGCCCCAGTCTTCGGCCGCGAGGCGGGCGATGTACAGCGCCTCGATCGCATCCTCGGCGTCGCCGGTCTCGATCGCGTGGTCGAGGATCAGCGCGATCGTGTCCACGAGGTCCTTGCGGTTGACCTCGTAGATCTGCAGCTTGCTCAGCAGCAGGTCGGAGGGCGTGACCGCAGGGTGCTCGTGGCCCAGGCGCTCGCGAAGGTCGATCGCGTGCGACATCCGGAAGACGTCGACGAAGACGTCGACCTGGCGTCCGTGCTCGGCGTCGTAGAAGTACAGCCGGCGGTCGCCGTTCATCAGGTTGAACCGCTCGTTGGCCTCGTAGCCGAGCTCTTTGAACAGCTCCATGACCGCCTTGCGGTCCTTCCTGGAGATGGCGTAGTCGAGGTCGCCGTACTTCCGCTTCAGCGGTGAGCGGCGCGCGCTCGGCGAGTGGGCGTGAACGCCGGCGCCACCGAGGAGCTTGACCCCGATCTTCTTCTTGTGCGCAGCCGCGGCGATGCGATGGGATTCCTCGATCGGATCGTCGAGAGGTTTGCTCAATCAGGCGAGATCTCGATCACGATCGTCTTCAGGTCGGTCATCTGCTCGAGGGCGAAGCGGCCGCCGACGCGGCCGATGCCGCTCTTCTTGCCCGCGCGGCCGCCGAAGGGGAGGTGCGCCTCCCAGTAGTTGGTCGACTCGTTGATGTTCACCCAGCCCGTCTCCAGTCCGTCGGCGAAGCGGAGGGCGCGTGACAGGTCCTTCGTGTAGACGGCTCCGAGAAGGCCGTACGGTGAATCGTTGGCCAAAGCCAACGCCTGCTTCTCGTCCTTGAACTTGATGATCGGCGCGATCGGCCCGAACGTCTCCTCGCGGCTGACGCGCATGTCCGGCTCGACGCCGTCGAGGATGGTCGCGTGGTAGTAAAGGCGCGTCGGGAAGCCTTTTGCGCGCTCGCCGCCGAGCACGACATTGGCCCCCCGCTTGACCGCGTCGGCGATGTGCTGGTCCATCTTCGTGGCCACGCCCTCGTTGTTCAGCGGGCCGAGCGTGGTGGCCTCGTCGAACGGATCCCCGAGGCGCAGGGCACGCGCCGCGTCGGCGAGGCGGGCGACGAACTCGTCGCGTACCGCCTCCTCGACCAGGATGCGCTCACCCGCGGTGCAGCTCTGCCCGGCGCACAGGTAGCAGCCGACGATCGCCCCCTCGACCGCCTTGCCCAGGTCTGCGTCCGCGAACACCACCTGTGGCCCGTTGCCACCGAGTTCAAGCATCACGTGCTTCCCCGCCGCCCGCCGGGCGACCGACGCTCCTGTCTCGGTCGAGCCGACGAATCCGACGCCATCCACCAGCGGATGCCCGGCCACCTCGTCGCCGACCTCGGCCCCCGGCCCGGTGACGAGGTTGGCCGCGCCGGCCGGCCAGTCGCCCTCGGCGATGCACTCCATCAGGGCGACCGAAATGACGCTTGTCGACGAGGCCGGCGTCCAGACGAACGTGTTGCCCGCGGCGAGCGCCGGCGAGATCAGCTCCGCCGCCATCGTCAGCGGCCAGTTCCAGGGCGTGATGATCGCGTACACCCCACGCGGGTAGTGGCGCGCCAGGACGAGCTTGGTCGGGCTCGCCGACGGCAGGACGCGACCTTCGAGGCGCTTCAGGTCCTCGGCCGCGATCCGGAAGTACTCGATGCACTCGTCGACCTCGCCGAGGGCCTCCGCCTTGAGCGGCTTGCCCTGGTCGAGCGTGAGCAGGCGCGCGATCTCGTCGCGTCGCCTCTCGATCGCCTCCGCGACCCGGTGCAGGCGCCGGGCGCGCTCGAACCCTTTCAGCATTGCCATCTCGGCGCGCGCTCGGTGCGCGGCCTCGACCGCGCGCTGCGCGTCGCTGCGCGTGCCCTTGGCGACCTGGGCGATGACCTCGCCGGTGGCCGGGCTGTACGCGTCGAAGTGCTCGCCCGACTCCGAGCCGGTCCATTTGCCGTCGACATACATCTGCTTCGTCTCTTTGGCGACGTTGATCGTCATCGTCCGTTCGCTCCGGGTGCTCTGCGCTTGCCGAGGTCGAACGCCTGCTGGTAGATCTTTCGGTAGCCTGCCGCGTCGACGTCGCGCGGGTTGCCGATCGTCTGCGGGTCGTTGAACGCCTTGTCCGCGAGCATCGGGATCTCGTCCTCCCCGAAGCCGAGCTCCTGCATGCTCGGGATGTCGACGTCGACGGTGAGCGCGTGCACGTACTCGACCGCCATCTCCGCCGCCCGCCAGGTCGACACGCCGCGCACGTCGAGGCCGAAGGCCTGGCCCATGCGCGCGAATCGTTCGGGCTCGCCGGAGTGGTTGTACTCCATGACCGGGCCAAGCAGGCGCGCGGTCAGGGCGCCGTGCGGCGCGTCGTGCACTCCGCCGGCCGTCTGGCTCATCGCATGCGCCGCGCCCGCGGAGTCGGTGCCGTACGCGAGGCCGGCGAGCGTTGCGGCCGCGCTCATGTGGTAGCGCGCCTCGAGGTTGCTCGCCTGCGAGAACGCGACCCGCAGGTACTTGGCGACGTACTCCATCGCCAGCAGCGCGACGGCGTCGGTGAAGGGCTGGTGGTAGGACATGGTGAAGCACTCGACCGCGTGGGCGAGCGCATCCATGCCCGTGCCGGCTGTGACGGCAGGCGGCAGCTTGACCGTCAGCTCGGGGTCGATTACGGCGACCCAGGCGGCGATGTCCGGCGTGCCGCCGACGTTGAACTTGATCTTGCGCTTGGGGTCGGTGATGACCGCCCAGAGCGTGACCTCGCTCCCGGTCCCCGCCGTCGTCGGGACGGCGATCATCGGCGGAATGCGGGAGCGGATCGGACTGTGGCCCCATTCGTACTCGACGATGCTGCCGTCGTGGACGGCGACGACGCCGATGCCCTTGGCGGTGTCCATCGAGCTGCCGCCGCCGATGGCGACGAGCCCGTCGCAGCCCTGCGAGCGGTACTCGGCCGCGCCCGTGTCGACCAGCTCCACGCCCGGGTTGGCGCGAACTCTGTCGAACACGACGGGCTCGACGTCGAAGCTGCGCAGGGCCACGAGCGCGGCGTCGAGCAGCCCCGCGGCCTTGACCCCGCCGTCGGTGACGAGGAGCGGTCGTCGCACGCCCAGCAGGCTCGCTTCGCGGCCGAGCTCCTGGATGGCGCCCAGGCGCTGGACGAGGCGCGTCGGTGACTGGTAGGTGCGGAGCGTGTACTCGAGCATCTTTAGAAGGAAAGGCCGCCGGGGTTTAACCCGGCGGCCGTGACAACTCTACTCAACAGGAATCTCGTGGTGGATCCGGCGCAGGTCGATGCCCTGCCGGCTGCGGACGACTCGAGCGCCGATGTAGATCGCGATCGCGACGATGTAAGTGGCGACGAAATACCAGAACGAGAACCCGGTAGCGGAACCTCCGCTCGCGGTCGCCTGGAATGAAGTCCCATACAGGTTCGAAGCGTTGAAGAACCACTCATAGAGCATGAACAGTAGAAACAGGGCGGTGATCACGCCGACGACCGTGATTGCCGGAACGCCGCCAAGTTTGTAACGAGCGATGGGTGAGGCGTCGTAGAGGTCCTTGCGGCGCCAGGGCAAGATGATCGCGGCGACGGTGGTGGCCAGGAAGGTCAGCGCAAGCACCGAGGTCGCGTCGAGGAAGATGGCCGTAAAGCTCGGCTTGTACGCATAGATCGCGCTGATGACCAGAGACGGCACGATCATCAGGATCAGCGAGCCGTATGGCACGCGTCGCTTGGACGAGATGTTGGCGGCCCAGGACGGCAGGACGCGGTCGAAGGCCGCGGCGAATATGACCCGAGTCGAGGATAGGAACAGCGTGCCGGCCCAGCCGAAGAACCACAGGCCCATGACGATGATCAGCAGCGCCTGGAAGAGGTGATTGTCGACGAGGAAGCCGGCCAGCATTACGGGGTAAGGCCAGATCGGCATGGGCGGCGCCGGAGCGTTGGGCACCGCGTAGACCACGCTCCAGTAGGCGGAGTTCGCAGCCTGATACCAGTTCCAGCCGAACGTCTTGACCATCAGGAGAACAACTACCGCGACGAGGGCGACCGTCACCCACAGGCCCCAGAACATGCTCCAGAAGGGCTTGCGGATGTCCTTGGCGCCGCGGACCTCGCCGTACAGCGTCGCGCCCCAGTTAGGCCAGAGCAGGTAGAAGGCGAGCCAGGGCAGGAGCAAAAGGATTGGACCGATCGCGATGGTCCCGAACTCGGAGCTCGCGAATCCGCCCTTGGTGGCCGCATCGATTGTCGCCTGGTAGGCGTTGCCGGACGCCCCGAAAAGGCTCGCGGCCTCGCGGTTGAACGCGTTCTGGAACGAACTCTGGTCGTTTACCAGAAGCAGCACGATCATGACCGCCAGCCCTGTCAGCCCGATCCAGAAGCAGACCTTCTGGATGCGCGCGTACGTCTCCATGCCCAGCGTGACCACAACGCTGACGAAGGCAAGCACGATCAGGCAGGAAACGAAGATTCCGTTCTGGCTCGTGAAGAAACTCGATACGCCTGACCAGCCAAGTGTGTAGGCAAGCGGCGAGAAGAACTGAACGACCAGGATGTTGGCGTAGATCGGCGCCCATAGGAACAGGGTGAACCACCACCCGGTGATCGAGAGCACGAAGCCCAGGCCACCACCGAGGACGCGGCTCTGCCACGCGTAATCCCCGCCCGTGCGCGGCATGACGCTGACGAGCATCGCGTAGGTGATGACGAGGAATGTCGTCAGCAGGCCGAACAGCAGGATTCCCGCGAGCGCCTGCCCGTCGGGCACGGTATAGACGAATGACATGCCGTACAGGCCGAGGGTGATCAGGTTGACCGACCAGAACGAGTAGACGAAAGCGTCGAACGTCGACCAGGCTTTGACCAGCCCGGTCGCGTTGCGGAGGAACAGCCCCGGCCGGGCCGCGGCCATCCCCATCGTCGTATCCGCCATGTTGCTTCCTCCTTACCTCTTCATCCGTTGACCAGCTGGTAGCTCTTGATTCCTTTCTTGGGGTCGAGCTGGATGATCGCCCCCATGAGCATCCCCTCCTCGTATGCGCTTCCCGGGTTGATGGACAGCGTCTTGCCGATCTTGATCGCGCCCTTGCTTTCGTGGATGTGGCCGTGCAGCGACAGCAGCGGCTGATGCTTCTCGATCGCCGTCCGCACCGCCGTCGAGCCCACAGGCCGCAGGGCGCGCCCGCCGTGCAGCAACCTCAGGTCGGCGTCGATGGCCGGAGCCTCGTCGAGGCCTGACTTGTACGGCGGGCAGTGGAGGTTGAAGATCGCCCGCGACATGTCCGGCACCTTCGAGGCCATGCTGTCGATCCGCTCGCCGAGCTGCTCCTCGGAGTCCTCGCGGTGCGTCTTCCACGGCGTCGGATTCGACCAGCCAGTCGAGATCATCGCGAAGCCGTCAATGTCGACCATGCGACCCTCGCCCAGCTCGACGAAGTCCGAGCGCCTGACGACGTCGTCGACCTCCATCTCGTCGTCGTTGCCAGGAGAGACGAAGACGCGCACGCCCGTACCGCGGAGCTTGTCGGCGGCCATCTTCATCCAGCGGTCGACGCCCTCGAGCATCACCTCCTGGAAGCAGGCGGCGCGCTTGCCGGCGTCCTGGTCCAGCTCCCGCAGCCGCTCGACGCTCATCTGCAGCGGGTAGTAGCCCTTGCGCCGGATGTTCGCCTCGACCTCGGCGACCTGCTCCGCGGGCACGGTCTGGCTTTCGCCTCCGAGCGTCACGGTGAAGTGGCCGTTCTCGGAGACGATGGGCACGATCGCCTTGCCCGTCATGTCGCCGCCGCAGATCAGGACGTCCGCGCCGTAGAAGTTGGCCGCGTTCAGGAACTTCTTCCAGCAGACCTCGGAGCCGTGCAGGTCGGTGGCGAAGAAGATCTTGGGCACGCCTATCTCTCCACCAGGTGCTTGCGGATCTCGTGCTCGAAGCCGGTCACGTGCTTGCGCATGATCGTCTCCGCCAGGTCGCCGTCGCCGGCGAGGATCGCCTGCAGCAGCTCGACGTGCTCGTCGACGGCCTCACGCAGACGCACCTCGTGGTCGAGGACCAGGTACCAGAGACGCAGGCTGAGGTTGAAGTAGCGCTCCAGGGTCGCCTCGAGGAACGGGTTGCGCGCCGCCCGGTGGATGGTGCGGTGGACCAGCTGGTCGAGGCTCATCAGCTCGCGCTGGTTGGAGACTGTGCCCCGCAGCAGGTCGAGCAGCCCCTCGATCGACTGCCGGTCCGTCTTCGACAGCTTCTCCGCCGCCAGCCTGGCGGCGTGCGCCTCGAGGACGACGCGCACCTCCGTGATCCGCGCCAGGTCGGTGATGTTGACGTCGGTGACGAAGGTGCCGCGATGGGGGACGCAGCGGACGAAGTTCTCGCGGGCCAGGCGCTGCAGCGCCTCGCGGATCGGGGTCCGGCCTATCTGGAGCTCCTCGCGAAGCCGCGCCTCATTGACCACCGAGCCCGGCCGCATCTCCAGGCTCACAATCCGCTCGAGGATGCGCCGGTAGGCCTCTTCGCTCTGGGACCCCGCCGCCACCTCTTCCGCAACGGCCATAGCTCGCCTCCCCCGGGCGATATGCGACCGATATACCGGCGCGGAACTTAGCACCGCTTTGGAGCTACGTCAATCGCTCGCTTCGGCCGTCCAGGCCTGGAGCCGGTCGGAACGAAGCACACCCAGCGCGCGTTCCCAGCGGCCGGTGTAGTAGCCGACGAAGTCGAAGTCGACCTCGGAGATCTTCGCCTGGATGGCGCCCCATAGGGTCCAGCCGACGTCCGACATCAGGGCGAACAGGTTCATCCGCGCCAGCTGGCGGGGCTCCGGCCCGCCGAAGTAGGCCTCGCACAGCGCCGCGCGCAGGTCCTGGTCGAACTCCGCCTCCTGCGCCGTGTTGCCCAGGTCGAAGCAAGGATCGTTGTTGCCGCTGAGCTCGTAGTCGACGATGCGCAACGCCGTCCCGTCGTCGATGAAGTTCTCGCAAAGGAGGTCGTTGTGACACGGCGCCTGCTCGAGCGCGGCGGCGCCCACCGCCCGCTCGATCTCTCCGACCGTCGGCAGCCAGTCGCGGTAATCGGCGGGGATGGTCACGGCGTGCTCGTCGACGATGCGCAGGTAGTACTCGATGAGCCGGAACATGTTGAAGTCCTGCAGGAACCGCGGCGCCGAGTGCAGGCGGTGGAACGATTTCGCCATTCGCGCGGCCATCTCCGGCGAGTGCAGCGTCTTGGCCGACATCGTCGGGCCGGGGACGAACTCGAGCACCATGACGTCGATCCCGGGCACGTGCTCGAGGACGCGCGGCCCGATGCCGGTGGTCGCGGCGGCCTTCGTGTTGTACACCTCGTTCCCGCGGTCGATCGAGAGGAGCTCGGTCGAGCGTCCGGGCAGGCGCATGACGTACCTCTGGCCGTCCGCCTCGACCAGGTAGTTCTCGTTGGTGAGTCCGCCGGAGAGCGGCGAGATCCTCACCTCACGCCCGCGCCAGAGGGAGACGCGCGCCGCCGCGTCCTCAGCCCGCGTGTTGCCGCTCAACGACTCGATCTGGCATCACGATCGCCGGCATCCGTTTGCCAAACACCTCGACCTCGACCTCCGCGCCCGCCTTCAGGTCGACCGGCAAATAGGAATAGCCGAGGTTCTTGCGCACGGTGAATCCGTAGGCACAGCTGCGGAGGCGGCCGACCACCTTGCCGTGGCTGAGCACGGCCTCGCCGCCATAGATCGGGACGTAGTCCTCGTCACCGACCGCCAGCGTGTGCAGCCGGCGCGTCACGTCGCGCGGGATCTGCGGCCACTTGTCCTTGGGCACCGCGAAGCCGAGCCCTGCCTCGAAGGGCGTTTCGAGCAGGCCCATGTCGGTGCCGTAGTAGCGGTAGCCCCTTTCCATGCGCAGAGAGTCGAGGACGCGATATCCGCCCGGCGTGGGACCGAACTTCATCAGCCGGTCCCACACCTGGCCCGCGTGCTCGCGGTCGACGTAGAGCTCCCAGCCCAGCTCGCCGACGTATGTCACCCGCTGGGCCAGGACGCGAAAGCCGGCGATTCGGACCTCGCCTGCATGCATGAAAGGCAAGTCGATGTCCGGCAGCACTTTCGGCGCCAGAGGCCCCCACAGGCCGACCACCGCGAGCTCGTCTGACGACTCGCGCATAACTACGTTCTCGTTCCGGACCTGCATGCGCAACCACCCTAGGTCGCTGTTCACGTAGCCCGCGCCGGTGACGAGGCGGAAATGGTCCGGTTCCAGGCGCGTGATCGTCACGTCCGCCGCGATGCCGCCGTCGCGCTCGAGCAGTTGCGTGTAGACGACCGACCCCACGGGCCGGTCGATCAGGTTCCCCGCCACGCGTTCCAGCAGACCAAGCGCGCCCGGCCCGGTGATCTCGACCTTGCCGAACGAGCTCATGTCGATGATCCCGACTCGCTCGCGAAACGCGCGGTGCTCTTCCGCCACGCGGTCGAACCACGGCGGCCTGACGAACCCGAATGCGCGCTGGTCCGCGCCCGCGCGACGCCATGGCTTACCCGGCTCGAAGTAGTCGGGCCGCTCCCAGCCGTGCTTCGTGCCGAACACCGCGCCGAGGTCCTGCGTCCGCGTGTGCAGCGCGCTCAGGCGCCGCGGCCGGCCCCACTCGTCGGAGTCGTAGGGGTAGCGCTGGTAGTAGTAATACCTGTAGGTTTCGCGCGCGAGCTCGGCCGCATAGACCGGGTCGCGGTGCACCGGGCCGAAGCGCCACGGCCGGTAGGCGTAGAGGTCGAGCTCGGTCTCGCCTCCGGTCACCATCTCGGCGATCGCGCGGCCGATGCCGCCGGCGCCGCCGAACCCGTTGAGGGACAGCCCCGCGGCCATGTACAGCCCGCGCACGCCCGGCACCGGCCCGACGAGCGGCCCGGCGTCGGGCGTCATCGCGTCGGGATGGCAAACGAGCTTGACGATCCCTGCCTCATGTGCGAACGGGAAGCGGCGCGCGGCCCCGGCGAGCAGCGGCTCGAACCGCGCCTGGTCGGGCGGCAGCGAGGTGCCGGCGTGGTCCCAGGGCACGCCGTCGACCCAGCGCGCGACCGGGTTCAGCTCGTACCCGCCGAGCACCATCCCGCCCGCCTCGGCCTTGCCGTAGACCAGGTTGTCGGGGTCGCGGAAGCAGGGCGTGTCGTGCGGCATCTCGTGGCCGGGCACCGCGAGCAGCGCCGCGTGCTGGTGGTCGACCGGCGTGGAGACGACGAAGGCGCCCGCCATGGCCGCGAGCTGTGGCCCCCAGATCCCTCCGGCCACGACCACGAACTCGCACTCGATTGGACCCGCGTCCGTCTCGACGCGCTCGACCGCGCCGGAGGGAGAGACCTCGATGCCGGTGACGCGGCGATGAACCATCACCCGCGCGCCGAGCTTGCGCGCTGCGGCGGCCAGCGCGTGCGTCGCGGTGTGGGGGTCGAGGTGGCCGTCGCCGGGCACCCACACGGCGCCGTAGAGAGAATCGCGCGTGATGACCGGCATGAGACGCGCCGCCTCGTCCGCCGAGACCAGGTCGACGTCGAGGCCGATGCCGCGGGCGCGGCTGACACCGCGCTGCAGCTCCTTGAATTGATCCTTGCTCGACGCGAAACGGAGACTGCCCACGGTCTCGAAGACGCCGAGCTCCTGGTACAGCTCGATGCTGTAGGCGCGGAATCGCATCATCGCCGGCGACGGGTTGAACTGCGTCACCAGCCCGGCGGCGTGGCAGGTCGAGCCGCTGGTCAGCTCGTCCTTCTCGAGTAGCACCACGTCGCGCCAGCCGGCCTTGGCGAGGTGGTAGGCGACGCTTGTGCCAGTGATGCCGCCGCCGATCACCACCGCGCGCGCACGCTCCATGGCGCTGAAACTTACTCCGGCAGCGGCTGTTGCCTGGTTTCGGGCAGCAGGAAGAGCAGCAGCGCGCCGATCACCGCCGCGACGCCGCCGAGCTCGATCGCCCCGCCGAGTCCGGCCGCCGACGCGAGCGCGGCGACGAGCCCGAGGCCGGCGATGCTGCCGAGGGCTCCGGCCAGCGCGATCGCCGCCTCGGCAGTGGCACGGGCACGGGTCGGGAACAGCTCCCCCGACCAGGCGCCGAAGACCGGCGTGGCGGCGCTGGCGAAGCCGCTCCACAGCACGTTGCCGACGAAGAAACCGAACGCCGCGGTGGCGAAGCTGAAGCTGGTCGCGGCCGCGGTCGCGACCGTCAGCGCGATGGCGGGACCGCGCCGGCCGTACCGGTCGGTGAGGTAGCCGCCCGCGAGGTAGGAGACCGCGCCCACCACGCCGGAGACGACCACCAGCAGGCTGATCTCGACCGGCGTCCAGCTCAGGGCGACGGTGGCGTACACCGTGTACAGCAGACCTGCCGGCTCCAGCAGCACCGCGAGCAGGCCGAACACCGCCGCGAGGATGGCGATGCGGCGGCGCCAGCGCGGCTCGAGCAGCAGCCGGACGGCCGAGCCGGTGACCCGGACGCCCTGCCAGGTCCGGCCTTCGGGCAGCAGCCACCAGATGAGCGGGGCGATCAGCACGCCGGCCCCGCAGGCGTAGAACAGCCAGCGCCAGTGCGGTGCGACGAGAGGGTAGGCGATCACGGTGATGCCGGTCCCGAAACCCGACAGCAGCGCGAGCACGCTGACCGCCTGGCCGCGGCGCGCCGCCGGCGCCTCCTCGACGATGAGCGCGGTCGCCACGCCGAACACCAGCACCTCGAAGCAGACGGCGAAGAGCTTGAGGAACGCGAGCTCGGCGAGCGACGGCACGAAAGCGCTGCCGAAGTTGACGAGGGAGAAGCCGCCGACGCCCGCGGCGATCAGGCGCCGCCGCCCGAAGCGATCGGCAAGCGTAGCCAGCGGCAGGGCGCCCAGGGTGCCGATGGCGAGGATCGAGCCCAGTCCCGACAGCACCGGGATGGTGGCCTGGAACTCGCGCGCGATCGCGGGCAGCGCGAGGACGAGGATCGAGCCCTGGTAGCCGGCCAGCACGACCGCCACGCCGGCCCAGATGAGCGTGACGCGCTGGCGTCTGTCGAACTCGATCATTCAGACCAGGCGCAGCTTCCGCAAGAGGTAGGGCCCTGGTCCCAGGAACCCGCACGTGGCGGCGATGTGCGCCACCGAGACGCCGAGCAGCGAGGGCGGGCCGGGCAGCAGCCAGAAGGCAAGCCCGAGAGGGACCCCGACCAGAGCCGTGGCGAACGTCTCCTCCCAGCTCCAGCGGCCGAGCCGGTGATAGAGGACATAGGAAGCGGTCCCGACGATGAAGCCGACCGGTGCCGTGAGCTGAAAGCCCAGCCAACCCTGGACGAGTCCTCGAAACATCGCCTCCTCGACCGGACCGTTGACCGCGTAGAACGCGGCCTGAAACGCCGCGTCGTCAAGCCCGGCGGGCACCAGGACCGCGCCTCGGCGCCGGGTCAGCCACAGTTGGACCGCGGCCGCGGCGGCGAACATCGACGGCGCGGCGACCGCCGCGAACATCAGCTGCGCGGTGGCGTCGCCCCAGCTCCAGCCCAGCCAGCCCGCGCCGCCGCTCGCGCGATGCGCGATCACGTAGGCCGCGACGAACGGCAGGAGCCGGACGATGATGTCCGGCTTCACCCATCGCCAGCTGTCGGGAATACGGGTGACGACGATGCGCGTTGGTCTTTTCGTGGCCGCTGGTGGCGAGCTCATCCGGTTCGACGTCTTTTTCGACTACCAGTGTCCGTTCGTCTATCGCATAGCGGAGGTCATCGACGCGGTGCGGCGCTCGGGGGCGCGCTCCCTGGACGTCGGCTGGAGGTACTTCTCGCTCACACAGGTGAACTCCAAGGATGACGGCTGGACGGCGTGGGGTGCGCCGGCGACCGAGTGGGTCCGCGGTCGCCTCGCCTTCCAGGCGGCGGAGGCCGCACGGCGGCAAGGTCGGTTCGAAGACATGCACTGGCGCCTCTTGCGGGCGCGGCATCGCGACCGCGTCGACCTCGAAGACAGCAAGGCGGTGGACGCGATGGCGGAGGAGGCGGGGCTCGACATCGACCGCTTCCGGCGCGACGTGGCCGACCGCTCGACGCTGGATGCCCTTGCCGCGGACCACACCGCCGCGGTCTCTGCGCACGGCGTCTTTGGGACGCCGACCCTGGTCTTCCCTGGGGGCGAGGCGGCGTACGTGCGCCTGTCCCCAGCGGCGCTGCAGGCCGGCGCGGTCGAGGTCTTCGACCGTGTGCTGGCCGTCGCGGCCGCCGAGCCGCGGATCCTCGAAATCAAGCGACCTTACAAACGTTGACCCTCTTCCGGGTGCTTTCGGTGCATCCGGAGTTTCTTGTGCGATGGGGAGTAATGGGCTGAAAGAGGTCGAGGTCGAGAACCACGCTCTGCCGGGGCCGATCAACGACCGCTGGCGGACTTGGCTCATGACCGGCGCCCGCCGGGTCCCTCTCGACCCACGCCGCCTGCATGGCTCGCACCGGGGGCTCAAGAAGATCCTGGGCGAGGGCCTGACCAACACCACCGCGGCGCCCTACACGTGGAAGGACTTCTCCGGGGCGATGGTCAGGCACGCGGTCGATGACGCGATGCACAACCTGCCGGCCGAAGACACCCGCGTGGTCAAGCTCGCCTACTTCGGCGGCTACTCGAACCGCGAGATCGCCATCCACGTCGGGCTCACGGAAGCCGCAGTGCAGCGCCGGCTGCGGCGGGCGCTGGCCGCCATCAGCGACCAGATCCAGCACGGCCGCGATCTGGGCCGGCGCGCGGCCTACGCGGTCGGGGTCTTCCTGACTGGCAGGTGGCTGAGCGATTCCGCCCAGCACGTATGGCAGGCGGCGGCGGTGGCGGGCGCCGCGGTGATCATCGTCGCCACCGGCCAACCCGTCGCCACGGAGGCAGGTTCCGGCAAGAGCGCACCAACGCTCCAGGCGCCGGCCACGACGAAGACGGTCGTGCCGCCGCTGCCGTCGCCCACCGCCCCGGTCGTCGTCCCGGCCCCGCCCGCAGCGGCGCCGGTCCAGGTCCCGTCGGTGCAGGCGCCGCCGCTGCCCTTGCCGTCCCTGCCGCCTCTCCCGGTCAAATTGAATAGGATCGTCTAGCGGTTGCGCGCGTAGATGACGACGCCGTCGACGACGGCCACCTGGTGATAGTTCGCCGCCACGAAGGCCCAGATCGGATAGTCGCGCAGCTGGTACTTCTCGAAGTCGCTCCAACCCGCCGCGGCCGTGTCGACGATGAGCGCCGGCGGATGGGCCTCGAGGTCGGACTGGAGCAGCGGCCACACGTCCGGCGCGGTGTCCCAGTTGTCGGGCGGCACGTCTGAACCGCGGGCGAAGCCGCGCAGGAAGCCGGGGAACCTCGACGCCATGACCCGGTCCGACTCGACGTAGACGGCGGGCCAGTCACCCCAGATGAAGACGCGGTCCGACGGCGACGTGTGGGTGGCGACGTACGCCGCGACGGCCTCGTGCTGCGGCACCGGTGAGGCGAAGTCGTAGGTGAGCGGGTCGGCGGTGACGTCGAATACCCACCAGGCCACCACCGGGACGGCGATCGCGGTCGCGGCGGCGAGCACGACCCCGCGGCGCGGCCGGAAGCGGACAAACGCAAGCGCGGCGAGCACCGCCAGGGGTCCCATCGCCTGGATGAAGTAGTGCCACGACAGGTGGCCGCCGGCGAGCGACCCCAGCATCGCGACGACGAGCCACAGGAACATCGATCGCACAGCGGCGTCCAGGTTTCGCCAGCGCGTCGCCAGCGCGATGGCCGCGATCCATAGCACTGCGTTGTCGACGACGAAGGGCAAGATGCTGTCCCGGGCGCGCATCCACACGAAGGCCGGCGTCCAGTTGACGGACGCGTAGCCCACCAGCGTCTGGATCGTCCAGCGCCAGAAGCCGGCCAGCGAAGAGGTGAGGACCAGGACCGCCGCGACGATCGCCAACGCGACCGCGGCGCCGGCGGCCAGGGACAGCAGCGCGCGCAGACGTCGCTCGCGCGGCTCGAGCCAGAAGACGGCGGCGGCAACGAGCAAGACGTTCACCGCCGCCGACTGCCGGAACGCACCAGCGGCGACGAGGAGCGCTCCCGCCCACGTCCACCGGCGCCGCAGCGTGAAAAGGACGGAAGCGGTGAGCGGCAGCATCATCAGGACCTCGGTGTTGGTGGCGAGCAGGCGCGGATTGCCCGCCGCCGTCAGCACGCCGTAGAACAGCGCGGCCAGGACTCCCGCGCCCTGGCCGGCCAGGTCGCGCGCGATCAGATAAAGAAGAATGCACGTCGCCGCCATGGCGAGGAAACCCGCCGCGTGCACCGCTGTCATCTGGTAATCGCCGAACAGGCGGAACGTGACGGCGTAGACCCAGAAGACGCCGGGAGGCTTGTTGTCGACGCCCCCCGCCCCATATAGGCCGCCACCCATGTTCATGAGCACGGCGATCGAGCCGTAGATCGCCTCATCACCGTCGAGCAGGCGGTGGATGAACTCGGGCAGGTGGGCCAGTACCACGACCGCGGCGGCGACCACAGGCCATACAGGGGGGCCGATACGTTTCGCCCCATGACGGGCGGTCATCTGCATTTGAGCTACGCTCAGAGCAGGGGGGAGAACCTGATCAGGCGAATCAACGTTGCCCGGGCCGAGCTGTGGGACCGAGGGATGGTGGCCGCGGCGTTCGTGGTGGTCGTGTGGGCCCTGTTTCTCGACGTCGCCATCCGCAATGACCCTATCAGCGTCGACTTCCACACCTACCTGGCCGCCGCCGACGTCGGCCTGCGCCAGGGCTGGTCGCACATCTACGACCAGGGCCTGATCAGCTGGTACCAGATGCAGCTCGCGCCGGGGGCGCGCCTCCAGCCGTTCCTCAGCCCGCCCACGGTCGCGCTCGCCGTGGCGCCGCTGATGGCCTTCCCATACGACACCGCCTACGTGATCTGGGCGGCGGTCGGCTTCGGCGCGTTCGCGGTTGCGCTCGCGCTCTGCGGAGTCAGCCGCGGTCTCGGCCGTTGGGTCGCCGTGGTCGGCGCGCTCGCCCCGTGGTGGGTGATGCACGCGGTGAACGTCGGCCAGGTCGTGCCATTGGTCGCAGCCGGGACCGTGGTCGCGTGGCGACTGCTCCGCGATCGCCGCGACGTGCTCGCCGGGATCGCCCTCGGTGCGATCCTGCTGAAGCCGAACACGGCGATGCTCGTGCCGGTCGCCCTTCTCTTCGCCGGGCGCTTCCGCGCACTCGCGGCGTGGGCCGGCACCGCCGCCGTCGTGTTCGCCGCGATCGCGGCGTTGCTCGGTCCGTCCGGCGTGAGCACCTATCTCGACCAGATGCGTGGGCCGTGGCCGACGGGCGCCGACAACGCGACATTGCACGGAGCATTCGCAGTGACCGGCATCCTCGCCACCGCGTTGCGGGCGCTGATCGTCGGGGCGGCGATGGCCGCCGTCTTTCGCTTCCGCGAGACGCCTTCGCTGGTCCTTCCGGTGGCCATCATGGCTTCGCTCCTGGTCTCGCCGTACCTGCACGGCTCCGACCTCTGCCTGCTGGCGGCCGCCGGCTGGATGATCTGGGAGGACCGACCGTCGGTCGCCTGGCGGGCGCTCCTGGCCGCCGCGTGGTTCCTCGCCAGCCCGTTCCTCTATCTCCAGGGCGAAAGCCCGCACCTCCAGCAGTGGCCCTGGCTCGAGTTCGCGATCTTCGCCGCCCTTCTGCTCACTGCGTTCGCTCCCTTAACAACCTGGGCTGACTCCAGGAGACGGGCCCCCGCATAATCAGGTCGCCCGCCGCCAAATCGGGAAGACCTTTGCGACTCGACATCCAGGAAGTCAACGGACCACTTCGTGTTCTGGCCGGGCCGGGCACAGGGAAGACGCACGCGCTCGTCGACCTGTATGAGCAGGCCGTCCGCACCGGTGTCGCACGCGATCGCATCCTCGTGCTCACGTTCTCGACCGGCGCCGCGGGCGAGATCGCGCGCCGCATCGACGAGCGCCTGAGGGACGACTACGGCGAGGCGTGGATCTCCACCTTCCACAGCTTCTGCGCGCGGCTGCTCCGCGAGCACGCCCCCGACCGCGACCGCCTGCTCCTCGACGGATTCCAGGAGTGGGTCGTGATGCGTCAGGTGCTGACCGAGATCGACGCCGAGGCGCTCGGGTCGCTCGACGGCGTCCGCCGCTCCGAAGCTTTTGCCCGCGACCTGTGCGGCTTCGTCGCGCTGATGAAACAGAACCTCGCCCACCCTGCGTCGCTGCAGCTCGCGGCCGAGGCCGGAGCGAGCGAACGGCTGCGCGTGCTCGCGGCGGTCTATCGCGCCCACTGGGACCGGATGCAAGCCGCCGGCCTGGTCGACTTCCGCGACCTGGTCTCGGGCGCGATCGAGCTGCTGCAGTCCAACCCGGTCTTGCGCGAGCGGCTGAGCGAGAAGTTCAAGCTCGTGCTGGTCGACGAGTTCCAGGACGTCGACCCCGCGCAGTTCGAGCTCCTGCGGCTGGTGGCGCCGCCGGAACGCCGGCCGCGCCTGGTCGTGGTCGGCGACCCGGACCAGTCGATCTATGGTTTCCGAGGCACGGTTCCGCGCCTGCTGAGCAATGACTTCACCGCGGTCTACGGCGCGGCCACCCGGCAGCTTGAAAAGTGCCGCCGCTGCTCGCAGGAGGCGCTCGACGCGGGCGAGCGGCTGCTCGTCGCGACGCAGCCGGGGCGCACTCCGCGCGTCCTGCTCGCGGACCAGCCGCACGCTGAGCCGGCGGTTGTGGTCGCGCGCGAGAGCGACCCCGTCGACGAGGCGTTCTTCTGCGCGCGCGAGATCAAGCGCCTGCAGACAGAATCGCCGGGACTTCGCTTCGCCGACTTCGCCATCGTGCTACGCAGCACCACCGCGCTCGGCGCACCGTTCGAAGAGGCGCTGCGCGCCCTGGGTCTGCCATACGAGGTGCGCGGCTGGGGCGCGACCGCGCGCAACGAGGTCGTGCGCTTCCTGGTCGGCTACCTCGAGTCGCTGCGCAGCCCTGACGACCCCGACGCCTTCGAGAGCGCGCTCGCCTCGAGCCTCGGCGGCGTCGGGCCGCGCACCGTGAGCCGGCTGCGCGCGCACGCCACGCTGCGCGGCAGGCCGCTGCTCAAAGTCGTGCGCCGGCTGATGTACGTCCTTGCGTCGCGCAACCCGCTGCTCTATCCGCTCCCTTGGGGTGGTGAGGCGGCAGGCGAGGAGCCCTCCACGCCGGACTACATGTCGTTCCTCACGGAAGAGGAGCTGCAGACGCTGCACGCGGCGATGGTCGCCCGCGAGCGGTTGCTCGGCCTTGCGCACAGGCTGCCCCTGGCGAGCCTCGCGTACACCGTGCTGGTCGAGGACGGCGCGATGGCCCGCCTGCTCGACCTGGGACTGCCCGCCGACCAGCGCGCCGAGGCAATCGCCGACCTGCGCGCCGCCATCGAGGGGCTCGAGTCTATCGAGGCCGTGCACGAGCGGCTGCACGGCAGCAAGCCGCTTCTCGCCGACATCGCCGGCTCGCTGGAGGGGCTGCTCGCCGCCGCGGCCGACGACACCGAACCGGCCGGCGGGCGTCGCGACGCCGTCCAGGTGCTGACCTTGCACCAGGCCAAGGGCCTCGAGTTCGAGGTGGTCTTCTGCTCCGCCTTCGCCCACGGGCTCTTCCCGCTCGAGGCCAGGCCGCATCCGCTGCTCGACGCTGACGACCGCGCGTGGCTCGAGCGCTTCAAGGTCGGCTTCATGCCGTCGTGGCCCTCTGACCCCGACGGCCACCTGGCCGAGGAGGCGCGGCTTGCATACGTCGGCATGACGCGGGCGCGGCGGCGCCTCTACCTCACCTTCGCCGAGTCGTACCTGCGCCAGGCCGGGCGGTCCGTGTTCCTCGACATGTCCGAGCCGGCGGCGCAATACCGCGAGCTCACGCGCGCTTCCTCGCGGCTCGAGCCGGGCGACGTCCTGCTCGCGCGTGAGGCCGAGGTGCTGCTGGCGTCGCATCCGGCCGCGCTGACCGAGCCGGCCCTGCTGCGCGCGCGCGCGCTCGGACTCGACGTCGGGTTTCTCGTCGACCGCGAGTCCGGAGAGCCGTTCGAGCCGTACGGTGGCGAGCGCAACCCGGCCGCGGTGGAAATCGACCACTTCAGCCCGACGACGCTCAACGACTACCTCAAGTGCCCGCGCCTCTACTGGTACAACCACCACCCCGGCCTGGTCGAGGAACCTCGCTCGGTCGCCATGGAGCGAGGCGGATTCCTGCACGAGGTGCTGCAGGACTTCCACGAGCACGAGGACGAATGGTGGGGTCGGTTCGACGCCGAGCACCAGCGCCGCTGGCTGGAGGCGGCGCTGCAGCGCCACCTCGACGGTTACCTGTCGCGCATGGAGGGCGTGCTCGACCGCAAGCGCGAAGAGAAGCAGGTGCGTACGCTGCTCGGCAACTACATCCGCTCCATCACCGGCATGCAGCACATCCGGCGCCTGCGCACGCTCGCCATCGAGAAGCGGTTCCACCTCCAGCTGGATGGCGCCGAGGTCGTGGGCAAGATCGACCGTGTCAACGACGTGGGCGACGGGGAGGTCGAGGTCGTCGACTACAAGACCGGCGCGGGAAAGAACATGCGCATCGCCTACGAGATGTACTTCGGGCAGGAGCTGCACGACGTGCAGCTCGCGCTCTACTACCTGGCCTGCAAGTACGGGTTCGACGACGAGGGCAAACCGCTCGGCTTCCAGCCTCGCTTCCTTTCCCTCTGGTACCCGAAGGACTGGGTGTGGGGAGGGATGCGGCAGGACATCTTCAGCGTCGGCCGTCCCGCGGGCCTGAAGGAGTACCGCGAGAGGCCGCTCAGCGGGGAGGACCTGGAGCGCAGCCGCGAGGTGGTGATGACCGCGATCGAGGGCATCAAGGGCGGGCACTTCGAGCCCGGCCCCCGCGAGATCGCGGGCACCTGCGTCACGCGCTTCGGCAACTGCCCGCACGCGGCGATCTGCTCGTACGGAGGCGCGCCTCCCGAATGAGCGCCACCCGAACCGGTGGGCCGGTGCTGAGCGCCGAGCAGGCGGCGGCCGCGCACGCGGGACCGCCGGGCGCGTTCCTGATCGCCGCCGGCCCGGGCACGGGCAAGACGTTCACCGCCACCGAGCGGTTCTGCTGGCTCGTCGAGCAGGGAGTTGGCCCGGACGAGATCCTCACCGTGACCTTCAGCGACCGCGCGGCCGAGGAGCTCCGGCAGCGAATCACGGCCGAGCTCTCGGCCCGGCGCCCGGACCTTGGCGCCCAGGCGCTCGACTCTTCCTGGATTGGCACGTTCCACGGTGTCTGCGCGCGACTGCTCGACGAGTTCGCCTACCTGGTGGGCGCGCCGCGCGAGCAGCGCGTGCTCGACGAGACAGGTCAGCGTCTCTTCGAGCAAGAGCTGATGGCGAAGCTGCGCAGCGGCGCGACCGCCCCGTTCGACCCCGACTCCTTCACCGCCCTGTCGGTCGACGACCTTGACGACCTCCTGCGGTCGGGGCTGCGCTTCCTGCTCAAGCTGAAGGGCCGTGGCATAGGCCCCGAAAGCTTCCACAGACGGGCGCTGGAGATGCACGAGCGGCAGTGGAGCGGGCGTCCGCAACCCAACGGCTCTGGCGGTCCAGATCCCGCGAAGGCGGAGCTCGAGGCGATCGAGGTCCTGTCCACGATCTACCGCGCGTACGCGGAAGCCCTCCACGCCCAAGCTCTGCGTGACTTCGACGACCTGCTCCTCGAGGTCATCGGCGCACTGGAGCGCGCGCCCGAGTTTCGCCGCCGGTGCCGCGCGCGCTTCCGCTATCTGATCGTCGACGAGTTCCAGGACACCAACCGCATCCAGCTCGACTTCATCCGCCTCGCGGCGGCCGACAACTTCGGCAACGTGACCGTGGTCGGCGACGCCAAGCAGTCAATCTATGGCTGGCGCGATGCCGAGATCGAGAACATCCGGACGCGCTTTGTGGGCCGGCGGCTTCCCCTGACCCACAACCGTCGCTCGTTCCAGGGCATCCTCGACTGCGCGACGGACTTCATCCGCCGCGACCCCGACTTCGCCGAGGAGCCGCCGCTCGTGGCCACACGGGGTTCAGGTGAGGTGCCGCCGGTGAGCGTGGTCATGGCGCCCGACTCGCGCACCGAGGCGCGCACGGTGGGCGAGGCGATACGGCGTCTCCACGTCGCCGGCCTACCGTTCCGCGACATCGCCGTGCTTTCCCACTCGGTCCGGATGCTCCCCCGCGAGTTCGAAGACGAGCTCCGTCGCCAGGGCATCCCTTACCTGACCAGCGGAGGCTCGGGATTCTTCGACCGCCAGGAGATCAAGGATGTCCTCGCGCTGCTCCGCCTGACCGAGAACCCGATGGACGATGGAGCGCTCGTGCGCATCCTGCAGGGCCCGATCGTCCGCCTGCCCGACCGCGGCATGTACCGGCTCGCGGCGCGCCGCTTCGAGCGCTCGGGCATGCGCCTGCGCGATTGCTTCGACGAGTCGAGGCGAGAGGGCTTTCCTGAGATGGACCCGAAGGTCGCCTCCGAGGCCGTCCGCCTGGTCGAGCTGACCGACCGCATCGGCCTCTTGCGCGACGCGTTGACCGTGGCCGACATCCTGAACCGGCTGCTCGAGGAGAGCGGGTACCTGCGGTGGGCGGAGCTGCGGGCGCAGCGCGACGGCAGCCCGCGCGCCCTGCTGAACCTGCGCAAGGTGTTCTCGCTGGCCGGCCGTTTCGAGCGCGACCTCGCGATGGCGGGCATCGGCGACTTCGTCCGTCACCTCGACCAGGTGATCGACGCCGAGCTGCCGGTCGGCGAAGCGGCCGAGGAAGCCGCCGGCGCGGAGGCTGTTTCGCTGCTGACGATCCACGCCGCGAAAGGGCTCGAGTTCCCAACCGTGTTCCTGGTCAACCTGCGGCCGCCGCGGCCGCGGGACACCGAACGGCTTTTCTTCGACCCCGACAACCTCGGCTTCGTGATGAAGAACTGGCGGGGCGAGAAGCATCCGCGCTACGCGGAGACCTCACCCGGCGCGCCGGCGGTGGCGCTCGCCATCGGCGAGCGGCGGCGCATCGTCTACGTGGGACTGACACGCGCCAAAGACGCGCTGTACGTGACCGCGACGCGGGAAGAGCCGTCACCACACGAGCTCGGCGCGGGACCGCTGGAAGAGCACGACCACTTCGCCGAGATCCTCAGCTGGGCGCTGGCTCACCCGGAGTCGGCGTCGGTGGTCGAGGCCGAGCAGCTCGAGCTGCCGGTCCCGCGCTCGGCCAATGGGCAGGTGCGCGACGACCCGTCAGTGGTGGCCGCCGTGCTCGGCCGCCTGGAGCGGATTCGGCCAGCCGACGAAGCGGCGCGACTCGCGGCGCCGGCGCCTGTCGAGCTCAGCTTCTCCCAGCTGCATGATTTCGAGCTGTGCCCTGTTCGCTACCGATTCGCGCACGCCTGGCGCGTACCCGCCCCGCCAGATGAGCTGCAGCCCGCGTTTGTGCGCGCCGTGGGGTCGACCGAGCTCGGGGCTGCCGTGCACGAGGCGCTCGCGGCCTGGCACATGAACGGTGGCGACGTCCTGGCGCTGTATCGCGGGCCGGAGGCGGGTCGCGAGATGCTCGCGCGCTACGTCGCCCATCCCCTCGCCGCGACCCGCACGCTCGCGGTCGAGGCGGGTTTCAACATGGCGGTCGGCGGCTCACGCGTGCGCGGCGTGGTCGACCGCGTGTGCGAGCTCGACGGCCGCACTGTCCTGATCGACTTCAAGACCAACGCCTCGCTCGACAAGGCGCTGCTCGACGCATACACGCTGCAGCTGCGCATCTACGCCGTGGCGGCGAGGCGCGGGCTCCTGCCGGGCGACCGCGCGCCGCGGCTCGTCCTCTTCGACCTGCGCCGCGGCGAAGTACACGAGATCGCGGCCGACGACCGGGCGGTCGAGACGCATGTGGCCCGTGCCGCCCAGCGCATCGCCGTGGGCGACTTCACGCTCGGTCCGGAGCATGCTGAGCGGCCGTGCAAGCTTTGCGCCTACCGTCCTATCTGTGCGGACGCGCGTGCGTGAAAAGTACTTTGAGCGGCGCGAGATCAAAGAGGCGATCGCGTACGCCGAGGCGGGCGGCATCGCGATCCACCGGAACTTCGATTCCTACCACGGCTCGACGGTCCGGGGGTTTCGCCGGGAGAAGCCGTTCCTGCACGTGATCGGCCTGCGCCCGGCACTCGAGGAGTGGGGCCGCCAGCACGGCCTGCGACCCGAATGGATCCAGCCTGAGAAGCGGCGCAACGTCGCCCACTACGACGTGTTCGGGGCCGCCGCTGAGGCGCTGATCGCCAGGCTCAAGCCACCGGTTGACGGCGAATGACGCGATGCGTTATACTGCGTCATGAAAACTCAACAGGAGAAGGAAAAATGAGCACTGATTTCGCCAGGACCGCAACCGCAGTCGAGGAGTTCGCCGCCGGTGCGGCGGAGACGGCAGCCGAGGTCGCGTCCGACCCCGTGGGCGCCGCCCGCAAGCAGGTCCGGAACTTCGAGCGTAAGGGCACCCCGACCGTGCGCCGGATCAACCGCCGGCTGAACGCGATCCTGCCCGACAAGCTCACGGTGTTCGGGATCGAGGTCAACGACCGCCTTCCCGAGAAGCTCGCCATCAAGGGCCTCCACGCCGTACGCGCCCAGGCGCGCCGCGAGGACATGGTCGGTGACGTCGCCAAGCGGACGCTCAGGATCTTCAACGGCTCGTTCAAGACGATCGCCCGGACGGCGACCCGCCTCGAAGAGGCGAGCCAGCTGACCGCGAAGCGCGTCGTCGAGAACAGGCCGGCGCGCAAGCGCTCGCGCCGCCGCGCCGCGTAGACCCTCAGACACGAATAGGGCGCGTCCTGGCGACGCGCCCTATTGTTTTTCCGCAGTGGTTGTGTGCACCGGGTCGATCGCCTATGACTACATCCTCACCTTCAAGGGCCGCTTCAAAGACCACATCCTTCTCGACAAGACGCACATCCTGAACCTCAGCTTCCTGGTCGACGATCTCCAGAAGCGCAGGGGAGGCGTCGCCGGTAACTACGCGTACAACCTGGCCCTGCTGGGTCACCCCGCCGCGGTCGTGGCCACCGCGGGCCCCGACGCCGCCGAGTACAGGGACTGGCTCGTGGCCCACGGCGTCGACTGCCGCGGCCTTAGCCTGCTCGACGGTGAGATGACCGCCACGGGCTTCACCACGACCGACATGGACGACAACCAGCTGACCGGCTACTACGGCGGGGCGATGTGGAAGGCGGCGACGCTCGGCCTCGACGACGGGCCGCCGGACGTCGACGCCGTGATCGTCGGCCCCAACGACCCGGGAGCGATGAAGCGCCTGGTGCGGGAGTGCCGCGAGCGCGGCGTGCCTTTCGTCTTCGACCCCGCGCACCAGCTCCCGATGATGGACGGCTCCGACGTCACCGACGGCACGGACGGAGCGTGGATCGTCATCGGCAACGACTACGAGCTCGAGCTGATCCAGGAACGCACCAGGCGCGATGTCAAAGGCCTGCTCGAACTTTCGGAGATGGTGGTGACGACGCTGGGACGGCACGGCTCCCGCATCACCACGCGCGACGGCTCGGTCGACGTGCCCGCGGCGCCCGCGCTTCAGGAGGCCGACCCGACCGGCGCGGGCGACGCCTACAGGGCGGGCCTCGTCGCCGGACTGCTGCGCGGCCTCGACCTTCGCCAGTCGGGATGCGTGGCGTCGCTGGCGGCGACCTACGCGGTCGAGCACGTCGGCACGATCGAGCATGGGTACTCACGCGAGGAGTTCTGCGCGCGCCACCGTGCCGCGTTCGGGTTCGAAGTGTCGGAGAAGCTCTGGTCTAGTTGAACTTCTTGCCCTGGTCGCGCCGGTAGGCCCAGAGCGCGAGCAGGAAGAACCCCGCGGTGTAGGCGGCCATGAAGTACCAGTCGGCATTGATGTCGTTCTCGGGATAGCCGACCGAGCTCCACACAAGGTGAGCGGCCCTGAACAGCGGAAGGTAGGGCGCGACGTCCTGCAGGAACTTGGGCAAGAGGCTGAGCGGGAAGAACAGACCCGATGCGAAAGCGGTGGGCAGGTAGATGAGGTTTGTGACCGCCGGCGCTGAGTTGGGTGTCGCGAGGTAACCGAGCGCGAACCCGAGGCCGATGAACGGGATCGAGCAAAGCATCGCCCGCACCACGAGCGTCAGCCACTGCGACGTGTCCAGGCGAACACCGCCCACGACCGAAGCAAACAGGCCGAGGGCGGCGATCGAGATCATCGCGAGCGCCAGCGCGGACAGCGCCTTGGCGACGAAAAACACGTACGCGGGCAACGGCGTGGCCTTCATCAGCAGGTCTTGCTTCTGCCCCCGTTCGTTGGCAACCGAGATCCCGAAGCCGAGCACCATCACGTTGGCTACCCCGTAAAGCGCCATCGAGGCCAGGAAGTATTGGCCGAAGGTGACGCTGCCCGGCGGTCCCATGGGCACGTTCCTCTGCCCCAGTCCGATGAAGGCGTAGAACATCGCGGGCAACACGACGCTGGTGACGCTGAAGGCCGGTACCCGAAGCAGCTTCACGAACTCCGCGTAGGTCTGGCGCGCGAGCATGGGAGGGAGCGACGCCCTGGCGCGCCGGGCGGCGATCGCGCTCATGGAGTCGCCTCGCGACGCGTCATGGCCACAAACGCCTCCTCGAGATCTGCCCCCGCAACCTCGATGTCATGCATCTCGACGCCGCGCCGGAACAGCTCGCGCAGCACCTCCTCAGGCTCGTTGGTTAGCAGGCGTACGCGGTGGTCGTCGACCTGCTTCGAAGTGAGCGGCAGGCCGGCGAGCGCGTCGCCGTCAGGGTTCGGCGTGGAGAAAGTGATGCGCTTGCCGGCGACACGCGACTTGATCTCAGCCGGCGTCGAATCCGCGATCACCTTCCCCCGGTCGATGACGATGATCCGCCGGGCCAGCTGGTCGGCCTCCTCCAGGTAGTGCGTCGTCAGCACCACCGTGCGGCCCCTGGCCGCCAGCGTGGCGACCTCCTCCAGGAAGCGGCGCCGACCTTCGACGTCCATGCCGACCGTGGGCTCGTCGAGGAACAGTGCGTCGGGGTTGCCACACACGGCGAGGGCGAGGTAGAGGCGCTGGTGCTGTCCGCCCGAAAGGTCCTTGACCAGGCTCCGGGCCTTCTCCTCCAGACCGGCCATGGCGATGGCGTCGGAGGTCGACAGCGGGTTGGGGTAGTAGGAGCGAAAGAGGTCGACGATCTCGGTGACGCGCAGCATGCCGGGCACACCCGACTCCTGGAGCATCACCCCGATCCGGCTGCGAGCCCTCAGGTCCTTGGGATCCAGACCGAAGAGCCGCGCAGTGCCGGCGGTCGGGTTGCGCAGGCCGAGCATGACGTTGATCGAAGTCGTCTTGCCCGCTCCGTTGGGACCGAGGATGGCGACGACCTCGCCGGCTTCGATGGTGAAGCTGACATCGGACAGCGCCTGCAGCGCGCCGTAGCGCTTGGACGCGTGGCTCAGCCCGACGGCGGGTTCGCTCACTCGCTAAAGGCTAGAGTTTTCGCGGTGCCGACGATCTTCACCCAGATCATCCAGGGCCGGCTGGCGGCCCGCTTCGTCTGGAAGGACGATCGCTGCGTCGTCTTTCTATCCAACCGGCCGCTGCGGCCGGGCCACTCGCTGGTCGTGCCTCGCGAAGAGGTCGACCACTGGATCGACCTCGACCCTTCGCTGCTCGATCACCTCGCCGACACCGCGCAGGCCGTCGGCCGCGCCCAGATGGCGGGCTTCAAGCCCGAGCGGATCGGCATGATGCTCGCGGGGCTCGAGGTGCCGCACTGCCACCTCCACGTGGTTCCGATCCGCGGAATGCAAGACCTCGACTTCGGCAACCAGGATCCCAACCCCGACCCGGCGATGATGGACGGCGCCGCGGCTACGCTCCGCCGCGAGCTGCGCAGGCTCGGCTACAGCCAGGTCAGCGACTAGCGGGCGTTGAGCAGCTTTTCCAGCTGCTCGATGTGCAACTCGAGGTGACTGACCAGCGGCAGCCGGGCGATTTCCTCGGCGGTCATCGTGACCCCATCGCCGAGCTCGGCCGGGCGGCGCAGGTCGTCGGGCGCCGTGGTCCGCAACGTCTGGATGGTGCGGTCGTGGTCGGCGAGCGTCATGCGCAGAAGGTCGGGCGGCTCGAGCTGCGACATCTGGTGGCCCACCGCGTCGCGCAGGTGCACCGCCTCCATGATGTCCACGCCTGGAACCTGGCCGGTCGCGACTCGGTGGACGATCACGCCGTAGAACTTCGACAGCACCGCGATGTGGGCCAGCACCTCGTGCGCGGTCCACTCCTTCTTGTCGCTGCGCTCCGACTTGATCCGGGGACCCAGGGCCGAAAGGCGCTGCGAAGCCTCCTGCAGGCGGTCGGCGAGGATGGTGCGCTCGCGATCGAGGTAAGTGTCGAGGAACTCCTTCAGGTCGTCGAGCGTGAGGCTGGGGCTCTCGATCTTCACTGGATTGCTTTCACAGACTAAGCGAGAATCGGGCCATGTGTTACGGAGATGACTCCCGACCGCCACTGCCGCCGGTGGGCGGCGCCGCCGCCGACCAGGGCGAGATCACGCTGACCGCCGCCGACGGCACGAAGTTCATGGCCTACTACGCGCGCGCCGCAAAACCGAGCGGCGCCGGCATGGTGGTGCTGCCCGACGTACGCGGCCTCCACCAGTTCTTCAAGGAGCTCGCACAGCGCTTCGCCGAGGCGGGCATCGACTCCGTCGCGATCGACTACTTCGCGCGCACGGCGGAGTCGGACGACCGCAGCGACAGGTTCGAGTACATGCCGCACGTGCAGAAGACGACGGCAGAGGAGATCGCGGCCGATGTGGCCGCCGCCATCGCCTACCTGAAGTCGGAGGAAGGCGGCGCCGTCAAGTCGGCCTTCACCGTCGGCTTCTGCTTCGGCGGCTCCAACTCCTGGAACCAGTCCGCGCAGCAGCCAGGACTGGCCGGAGCCATCGGCTTCTACGGCCGGCCGATGCGCTCTGAGCCTTTCATGTCGAAGATGAAGGCGCCGCTGATGCTCATGGTGGCGGGCGCCGACGGAGCGACCACGCCGGAGCAGAACCGGGAGTTCGACGAGGCGCTCAGCAAGGCCGGGGTGCCGCACGAGGTGGCCGTGTACAGGGACGCGCCGCACAGCTTCTTCGACCGCAGCTACGAGCAGTGGAAGGACGCCTGCGACGACGCGTGGCGGCGAATACTGGACTTCGTGAAGAACCACAGCTAGGTCTCTATAGTCGGACGTGATGGCAAAATTGGCCGCCAGGTCCAAATCGGCTCGGACCGCGCCGCGCCTTCCGCAGGGCTTGATCGACGAGCTCGAGCGCCGCCACGCGGGCATGTCCCGGCACATGGCCCGGGCCGTCGTCACGCTCGTCCGCTGGGACACCTCGACGGGGGTTCCGCCCCAGCGCGACGCCATCGTCCGTGCCTGCGCGGCGGGTCTCGACCTCTTCCTGGCGACCGCCCGTGAGGCCAGGCCGGCGACGCAGGAGGAGCTGCGCCGCGTCGCCCAGCTGGGCATCCTCCAGGCCCGCAGCAGCCAGTCAGTGGAGCCTATCCTGGCGGCCTACCGCATCGCGGCGCGCGTCGCCTGGGACGAGATCCTGCGCGCCTGGCGCGGTCACCCCGAGGCGACGCCGGAGGCGATCCTGCTGGTCGCTAACTACGTCTTCGCCGCCCTCGACCAGGTCGCCGCCGAGGTGACGAAGACCTACCTGCACGCGCGCGAGCAGCACATGCAGCGCGGGACCCGCGCCCACGCGCGGCTGTTCCACGCGCTGATCAGCGACAACTTCGACTCCGAGCTCGAGCTGCAGCGCCAGGCGCTCGCCCTCAACACGCCACTCGCCGCGTCGGGGTACGTCGCAATCGTGTGCAAGCTCGTGGTCGGCAACCGCGACGGTGAGCGTGGCGGTCAGGCGCTGGCCGAGGTCGCGGGGTCGCTCGACATCCCTCGTGGCGCCCTCGTCCACGCGACCGACCCGAGTACCTTGGTCATCCTGTGGCCCGCCGAATCGCGGGAACACGTCGAGCAGGCGAGGCAGTTCCTCGCTCGGCTGCAGCACGAAGCCGGCCAGCGATCCGGCGCCCTTCGCGCCCGAGTGCGGGCCGGGATCGGCGGCTACCACCCCGGCCTGCACGGCATCTCGCGCTCCTACCTCGAGGCGCAGCAGGCCATCGAGGCCGGCCGCAAGCTGCGCCCCGACTCGCTCGTCCACGGCCACGACGAGGTCATCCCGCACCTGGTCCTGGCTCAGAACCCGCGCCTCGCCGAGCGCTTCGTCGCCCACAGCCTGGGCCGGCTCATGGACCCGAAGCTGCGCAACCGGACGCAGCTGCTGGAGACGCTGGACGCCTACCTCGCCATGGGCTCGGTCAAGGAGGCGGCGAGCGCCCTCGGCCTCCACCGTCACACGGTCCTCTACCGCCTGGAGAAGCTGAAGGAGTTGCTCGGCGGGGACCTCGACACCCCGGCCGCCCGGCTGCGCCTCCAGCTGGCCCTCGACCTGAGAAAACTGCTCTAGATCAGACTGGACCCAATGTCCAAAGATCGGCGGTCGTTTTGCCACTTGGCGCTGCTGTCGATTGGCCTTGCTGTCCGTATGCTGGGACCATGACTTCCAACCACAACGGGCGACGCGTGGCCGTCACCGGCATGGGCTTCATCACCCCGATCGGCAACGACATGGAGACCGTCTGGTCGAACATGGTCGAGGGCGTCTCGGGCGTAGGCCGCATCACCCGCTTCGACACCGCGAACTTCGACACCAAGATCGCGGCCGAGGTGAAGAGCTTCAACGCCGAGGAGTACATGGACCGCAAGACCGCCCGCCACATCGGGCGCTACTGCCAGTTCGCTCTCGCCGCCTCCAAGCAGGCCCTCGCCATGGCGAACCTCGACCCGGGGCAGATGAACCCCGACGACGTCGGCGTCATCGTCAGCTCGGGCATTGGCGGCATGGAGGAGATCGAGAAGAGCCACACCGCCCTGATGGAGCGCGGCCCCAAGCGCATCAGCCCCTTCACGGTGCCGATGATGATCGCGGACATGGCGGCCGGGATCGTCGCCATCCACACCCAGGCCGGCGGCCCGAACTACGCCATCGTCAGCGCCTGCGCCTCGAGCGCGCACGGCATCGGCGAAGCCTCGGAGATCATCAAGCGCGGCGACGCGGTGGCCATGCTGGCCGGCGGCTCGGAAGCGACGATCACACCGCTCACCATGGGCGCCTTCTGCCAGATCAAGGCCACGAGCGAGCGCAACGACGAGCCGGAGAAGGCGTGCCGGCCTTTTGACCTCGGCCGTGACGGATTCGTCATGGGCGAAGGCTCGGTGATGTTCGTGCTCGAGGACATGGAGCACGCGAAGGCCCGCGGCGCGCGCATCTGGGCCGAGATCGCCGGCTACGGCGCGAGCGCCGACATGTACCACTTCACAGCGCCCCAGCCCGAAGGCAAAGGCGCCGCGAGGGCGATGAAGCAGGCGCTCGAGTCGAGCGGCGTCGACCCCAACCACGTTGGCTATGTCAACGCCCACGGGACGTCGACCAAGCTCGGTGACGTCGCCGAGACCAAAGCCATCAAGTCGGTCTTCGGCGACCACGCGCACGAGCTGGCCGTCAGCTCGACCAAGTCGGTGCACGGGCATCTGCTCGGCGCCGCGGGCGCCATCGAGGCCGCCGCCTGCGTGCTGGCCCTCGACCGCGGTCTTTTGCCACCGACCATCAACCTCGACGACCCCGACCCGGAGTGCGACCTCGACTACGTGCCGAACAAGGCGCGCAAGGCGGACATCGGCGTCGCGATCTCGAACTCGTTCGGCTTCGGCGGCCACAACGCCACGCTCGTGATCAAGAAGGCCAGCTAGGAGGAAGGCCCAAATGGCAAGCCAGCTCAATTTCAAAGAGCTCCAGGAGCTCTCGGCCGAGATCCTCGGCATCGATCCCGACCAGGTCCAGATGGACAAGAGCTTCCAGCGCGACCTGGCGGCGGACTCGCTCGACCTGGTCGAGCTGATCGCGGCCGTCGAGGACAAGTACGACGTCGAGCTGCCCGACGAGGAGCTCGAGAAGATGAAGGTCATCGCCGACCTGTGGAAGTACCTGGAGCAGAAGACCGCCGAGCGTCTGGAGGCTTAACTCACATGGCCATCTCCACCAACTACCGAACCCGGTCCGACGCGGTGCCGCTCCGGTCGTTCAAGGCCAAGGGCCGGCCGAGCGCGATCGCCGGCGTCGGCGTGTACGCGCCGGACAAAGTCCTCAGCAACTTCGACCTCGAGCAGATGATGGACACCTCGGACAAGTGGATCACCGAGCGCACGGGCATCCACCGCCGCCATATCGCCGAGCCCGGGACGACGACCTTCGAGATGGCGACCATGGCCGCGCGTGCGGCACTCGAGGCGGCCGAGGTCAGCGCCAACGACCTCGACATGATCCTGGTCGGCACCTCCTCGCCGGACGGCCCATTCCCCTCCGTGGCGTGCCGAGTGCAGAACGAGCTCAACGCGCCGGGCTCCGTGGCGTGGGACACGCTGGCCGCGTGCACGAGCTTCGTCTACGCGCTGTCCATCGCCGACTCTTTCGTCGCCACCGAGCGCGCCGACAAGGTGCTCGTCATCGGCGCTGAGGTGCTGTCGCGACTGATCGACTACACAGACCGCGGCACGGCCGTGATCTTTGGCGACGGCGCAGGCGCGGCCGTGGTGCGCCCCGCGCCCGAAGGCGCGGGCTTCCAGAGCTGGTGCCTCGGATCGGACGGTCGCGGCTACGCGCAGGTGACCTGCGGCAATGTCGACAAGGGCGCGTACGCCGCCAAGGACCCGAACCCCTACATCGACATGGTCGGGCCCGACGTCTTCAAGTTCGCAGTCGACATCTTCATCCGCCAGGCGACCGAGGTCTGCCGCGAGGCGGGCATCTCACTTGACGAGATCGACCTCTGGGTGCCGCACCAGGCGAACTTCCGCATCATCGACGCCGCGGCGCGGCGCATCGGCCTGCCGATGGAGCGCGTCGCCGTCAACATCGACGAGTACGGCAACACGTCCTCAGCGTCGATCCCGCTTGCCCTCGAGGAGGCGGTGCGCAAGGGCCGCGTCAAGGCGGGCGACAACGTGCTGCTCGCGGGTTTTGGATCTGGACTTACCTGGGGCGCCACGCTCCTGAAGTGGGCGTAGCGAAATTGGTCTGGTGAAGTGATCGACCTCTCCGGTCCTATCGCGCTGCTGTTTCCCGGGCAGGGCGTGCAGAAGCCCGGCATGGGCAAGAACCTGTACGACCGCTACCCCGCCGCGCGCCGCGTCTTCGAGCGTGCCGAGGAGATCCTCGAGATGCCGGTGCGCAAGCTCTGCTTCGACGGCCCGGTCGAGGAGCTGAACCGGACCGACGTGATCCAGCCGTGTGTCATGACCGTCTGCTGGGCCGCGTATGAGGTCTGGCGGGAGAGCTACGGGCTCGAGAACGTGAGCGTCACCGCCGGCCACAGCCTGGGCGAGATCGCCTCGCTCGCGGCGGCCGGCGCGATTCCATGGGAGACCGCGCTGCTGCTCGTCAAGGAGCGGGGCCGCGTCATGGCCGAAGCGGCGGGTGACCACGTCGGCATGATCGCCATCGTCGGCCTGGATGAGGCGCAAGTGGAAAGCATCACGCTGCGGGCGGGCGAACGCGGCAGGCTCTGGATCGCCAACCGCAACGCCGACGTCCAGTTCGTCCTCTCGGGCGAGATGCCGGCGGTGCACGAGGCGGGGCGGCTGGCCCTGGCCGCGGGCGCCCGGCGCGCGCTGATCCTCACCATCCCCCTCGCCGCGCATTCGCCGTTGATGGAGCAAGCCGCCACCGCCTTTCGCAAGGCGGTCGATCGCCTGCAGCTGAGCGCGCCTTCGATCCCCGTCCTCGCGAACGCCTCGGGAGAGGCCCTGCGCACCGTGGCCGCGCTGCGCGAGGAGCTCCGGCTCCAGATGCTGCGCCAGGTCGACTGGGCGCGGACGATGGTGTCGATGCGCGCGATGAAGGTACGTACCGTGGTCGAGCTCGGCCCGGGCCGGGTGCTGGCGAGCCTCGCCGCCAAGCACATCCCCGGTGTTGACACCTGGAACGCGGAAGAGCTCTTCGTCGACTTCGCGGGCCCGGCCGCGACCACGGGCCCGGCTACGACCTAGCGTTGGGGGACCTCGACGGCAAGACCGCGCTGGTGACGGGCGGCGGCAAGGGCATCGGTCGCGCCATCAGCGAAGCGCTCGCCGTCATGGGCGCCCGCGTGGTCGTGAACTACCGCTCCGACAAGGCCGCGGCCGAGGAGACCGCCTCCTCGCTGCCGAACGGGACCGCTTACCAGGCCGACGTCGGCGACCCGGCCCAGGTCGAGGCGATGGTCAAGGCGACAGGCCGCGTCGACGTGCTGGTGAACAACGCCGGCGCGGTGCGCGACAAGCTGCTGATCCAGATGTCGCCGGCGGACTGGGAGGAGCTGATCCGCACCGACCTTTTCTCTGCCTTCAACACGACGAAGGCTGCCATCATGTCGGGCATGATGCGCGCGCGCTGGGGCCGCATCGTGAACATCTCGTCGATCGTGGGTTTGACGGGCAACGCGGGGCAGTCGAACTACGCGGCGGCGAAGGCGGGGCTCATCGGCTTGACCAAGTCCGTCGCGCGCGAGTACGGCTCGCGCAACATCACGTGCAACGCGGTCGCGCCGGGCTACGTGCGGACCGAGCTCACGCAAGGCTCTCTCACCGACGAGATGGTCGGCGAGCTGGTCAAGGTGACGCCGATCAAGCGCGAAGGCACCGCGGAGGAGGTCGCCGCCGCCGTCGCCTTCCTCTGCTCGGAGCGCGCCGGGTTCATCACCGGCCAGGTGATCGCGGTCGACGGAGGACTGAGTCTCTAGATGGCGATCCTCGAAGAGCACCGCAAGCAGGTCGCGATCCAGGGCGGTGAGCTGCCGCAGATCCTGCTCCCCACCAACTGCCCGGGCTGCGGAATCGGCCTCGAGCCGGAGGAGCTGCGCGGCCACAACTACGTCTGCGCCCATTGCGGCCACCACTTCCGCCTTGGCGCCGACGTGTGGGTTCCGCTCGTCGCCGACTCCGGATCGTGGCAGGAGCGCTGGGGTGACATACGTTCCCACGACCTGTTGAAGTGGACGGTGCCGAAGCGCTACCAGGAGGTGGTCGAGGAGCTGCTCGACGAGGGGCTGAACGAGGCCGTCCGCACCGGCACGTGCACGCTCGATGGGCACCCGATCTGGCTGGCCACCTTCGACTTCGGGTTCGTCGGCGGCACGCTGTCGATCGTCGCCGGCGAGCGGCTAGCGCGCGGGATGGAGCAGGCGGCGTCCTCGGGCACGCCGTACGTGCTGATCTCCGCGTCCGGCGGCGCCCGCATGCAGGAGGGCGTGCTCGCGCTCATGCAGCTCGCCAAGATCAACGCCGCCGTGGGCAAGCTGCACAGCGCCGGCGTGCCCTACTTCTCCATCCTCAGCGACCCGACCTTCGGCGGCACCGCGGCATCGCTGGCGCTGCTGGGCGACATCAACATCGCCGAGCCGGGCGCGGCGATCGGCTTCACCGGTCCGCGCGTGATCAAGCAGGCCACGTACGCCGACCTGCCGCCTGGCTTCCAGAGCGCGGAGTTCCAGCTCGCGCACGGCCAGGTCGACATGGTCCTGCCGCGCACGGAGCTGCGGCCGATGCTCAAGCATTTGCTGGAGATGTACTCGTGAAAGCCCCCAAAAGCCTTCGATTTCTCGGGGGCCCGTGGTGAGCGTCTGGGAGATCGTCGAGCTCGCGCGGCATCCACAGCGGCCGTACTCGCTCGACTACATCCGCCGCCTTGCGCCGGACTTCATCGAGTTGCACGGCGACCGCCTCTCGGCCGACGACCCGGCGCTCGTCGGCGGCATCGGCATCTGGCATGGCAAGACGACCGTGTTTCTCGGCCACCAGAAGGGGCGGAGCATGAAGGAGCGTGTGGCGCGGAACTGGGGCATGATGCACCCCGAGGGCTACCGCAAGGCACTTCGCCTTGCCCACCATGCCGCCAAGTTCGGCTTCCCGATCGTTTCCCTCATCGACACTCCGGGCGCGTATCCCGGCGCCGGGGCCGAGGAGCGCGGCATCGCGGCCGCCATCGCCCGCGCGATCATGGAGTGGTTCAAGATCCCGGTCCCGATCGTGGCCGCCGTGATCGGCGAGGGGGGAAGCGGCGGCGCGCTCGGCATGGGCGTGGCCGACCGCGTGATCATGCTCGAGAACTCGATCTACTCCGTCGCCTCGCCCGAGGCGGCCGCCTCGATCGTCTGGCGCGACAACTCGCGCAAGGTCGAGGCCGCGGAGCAGTTGCAGCTCACGTCGCGGGAGATCCTGGCCATGGGCGTGGTCGAAGAGGTGGTGCCCGAACCGGAGGGCAGCGCGAGCGCGGACTACGATGCCGCGGCGCTGTCGCTGGATGAGGCGCTGCACCGGCACATGAAGCCGCTGCTCGAGATGGAGACGGCCGAGCTGATGTCGCACCGCTATGACCGCTTCCGATACATCGACTCCCTCGTCCACGCCGAACCCCATTTCGGTCCAAAAATCGACTAAGTGCGCGTAGTTGCGCAGCGCGTCTCCTCCGGCTCGGTGAGCTGGGACGGCAACGCTGCAACCATCGGCCCAGGTTTCGTGTTGTTGGTGGGTGCAGGTGGTGACGACGACGAGGCGACGGTGCAGCGCCTGGCGGACAAGATCGTCGACCTGCGCGTGTTCGCCGACGAGGCGGGGAGGATGAACCTGAGCCTGGTCGACGTCCAGGGCGCGGCGCTGATCGTCTCCCAGTTCACGCTGTTCGCGGACATGAGCCGCGGCCGCCGGCCCAGCCTGCTCAAAGCGGGCGACCCAGCGCGCGCCGAGCTGCTGTACGAGGTTTTCGTGAAGCGCTTCCGCGAGCGAGGAATAGAGACGCAGACGGGCAGCTTTGGAGCTGTCATGCGCGTGACGATCGAGAACGACGGGCCAGTCACGCTGGTCCTCTCCACGGACGACTGGGCCACGCATGTCTAATCCCCACGAAATCAGAGCCTGCGCCGTGATTTCGCGGGGGCCACTATGAGTAACCGCCACCCGCTGCTGCCCTACGCCGCTTTCACCGCACTGGCGCTGATCTGGGGCGTCTCATTCCTCCTGATCAAGCTCGCGGTGCAGGACATGAGCCCGCCCGCGCTGCTGCTGTTCCGCTCGGCGTCGGGCTGCATCGCGCTGGCGGCCATCGTTTTCGTGATTCGGCGGCGGCTGTTCAACCCGGGATGGCGCGGTTACCTTTTCGGTTTTGCGTTCATGGCGGTGACGAACGCCGTCATCCCGTGGATCTCGATCGCGTGGGGCGAGGAGCGAATCTCCAGCGGCCTCGCCAGCATCCTGAACTCCACGACCACGCTGTGGGTGGCGGTGCTGATCTACTGGGTCATGCCGAGCGAGCGTCCCTCCTTCGTCAACTACATCGGCGTGGTCATCGGGTTCGCCGGTGTTGTCGTGCTCGTGTACCCGGACATCGCGCAGCACGGGCTGTCGGGCGATTTCTTCGGCGCGCTGGCGGTCGTGCTCGCGTCGCTCTCCTACGCGGTCAACAGCCTTTACCAGCGCCGGCGCATGCGGCACGTGAGCGTCTTCGAGGTGAGCCTCGGCCAGCTTGTCTTCAGCACGCTTTTCGCGCTGCCGCTCGCCGCCACGTCGCTGCCCGCGATGCATGTCCGTCCACTCTCGCTGGCGGCGGTGCTGACGCTCGGCGCAGCGGGCACCGGTGTCGCCTATCTCCTTTATTACTACGTGATGAACACGCTCGGCGCTGTGCGCGCCGCCGGCGTCACCTTTCTCGTCCCCGTGACCGCCGTCTTCTGGGGCGTGGTCCTGCTGCACGAGACGCTCAGCGTCACGATCGTGGCCGGGATGGTCGTGATCCTGGCCGGCGTCGTGCTCACCAACCTGCCCCGCACGCCGCGCGCGCAACCGGCCACCGAACGCGACACGGCGGCGGCTTGACGAGTTTCGTCGAGCAGCACGCCGACCAGGTCCTCCAGGCCGCGGCGCGCATCCGCGGCCGTGTCCGGCGCACGCCGACGCTCACGACCGACCTGGATCCGACGCTGCGCCTGAAGCCGGAGTGCTTCCAGGTCACCGGCTCGTTCAAGCCGCGCGGGGCCTTCAACGCCGTGCTTTCCCTGGTCGCGCGGGGCGCCCGCCCGTCCGGCGTCATCGCCGTCAGCTCCGGGAATCACGCCCAGGCGGTGGCACTGGCGGCCTCATCGGTCGGGCTGCCGGCGTTGATCCTGATCCCGGGGGACGCCAACCCGGCCAAGGTCGCGGCAACGCGCGCGCTGGGCGCGGAGGTCATCCAGGACGGCATCACCTTCGCCAACCGCGAGCAACGCTTGCGCGAGGTGATGGCCGAGCGCGGCTACGTCCTCGTCCACCCGTTCGACGACTGGGACGTGATCCACGGCCAGGGCACGGCCGCGCGGGAGCTCCTGCATGACGCGCCCGACCTGGAGACGGTCGCCGCGCCGGTCGGCGGCGGGGGTCTGCTCGCGGGGACGGCGATCTCGGCCAGGCATCACCGCGCCTCGCTGAAAGTGGTGGGCGTGGAGCCCGCCGCGGCCGACGACGCTTTCCAGACCTGGCGCTCCGGATCCATCCAGAAGCTGCCGGATTCGCCTTCTACCCTCGCCGACGGCGTGCGGACGACGGCCATCGGCAAGAGGAACTTCGAAGTCATGTTCGAGCACGGGCTGGTCGACGAGATCGTCACCGTGAGCGAGGAGGAGATCGCCACGGCCGTCGACGTCGCCTGGTCGCGCCTTCACCTCGCGCTCGAGCCGACCGGAGCACTGACGCTGGCCGCCTACCTGGCCGGCAAGCTGCCGCGCGGCCGCGTCGGGCTGGTCCTTAGCGGCGGCAACGCCAACCTCCGGACCGTGGCTACGATTCTGTCGAAGGCATGATCCCGGTCAAGGAAGTGATGACGCGAAACGTGATCACGTTTCGCGAGGACACGCCGGTCGAGGAGGTCGCGCGCACTCTGAGCTCGAAGCACATCACGGGCGCACCCGTGGTCGCCAACGAAGGGCACGTCGTCGGCATCGTCTCGGAGACCGACGTCTTCTCCAAGAAGGGCAAGACGGCGCGCGAGATCATGAGCCCGCGCGTGATCTCGGTGACCGAGGAGACCGGCATCGACGAGGCGGCGCGGCTTTTGATCGGCGAGCGGATCCGCCGTGTGCCGGTGATCCGCGGCGGCAAGATGGTCGGACTGCTCAGCCGCTCCGACGTGCTCGAGTTCTTCGCTAAGACACGCTGGACGTGCAACGTCTGCGGCTGGTGGGAACGCAGCCTTGAGCGTCCCGTGCGGTGCTTCTCGTGCTCGAGCACGGACCTGAACCTGGAGCGCGCCGATCCCGGGCACTGAGCGCGTAGGGCAGTCACTCAAGGCGCAGAGCTTCACCGAGTCCGTCATCCGGGAGATGACGCGGCTCAACCTCGCCCTGCACGGGCCGGCGAAGGCCGTGAACTTCGCCCAGGGGTTTCCCGATTTCGACCCCGACCCGCGCATCCTCGACGCCGCGGCGCAGGCGCTGCGGAACGGCTACAACCAGTACGCCACGACGTGGGGCGCGCCCGCGCTCCGCCAGGCGATCGCGCGCAAGCAGTCGGCCGCGTGGGGCCGCGACGTCGACGCGGACACGGAGGTCACCGTGTCGTGTGGCGCGACCGAGGCGATGATCGCTGCCATGCTCGCCGCCGTCGACCCGGGCGACGAGGTGATCGTCTTCGAGCCGTTCTACGAGAACTACGGACCGGACTGCGTCATCAGCGGCGCGGTGCCGCGTTACGTCACGCTTCGCCCGCCGCTCTGGTCGTTCGACCCCGACGAGCTCCGCGCGGCGTTCACGTCCAGGACTCGAGCGATCGTGGTCAACACTCCTCAAAACCCGACCGGCAAGGTCTACGCGCGCGAGGAGCTGGAGCTGATCGCGGGACTGTGCATCGAGCACGACGCGATCGCCATCACCGACGAGATCTACGAGCACCTGGTCTACCGCGGCCGCCACATCAGCATCGCCACCCTCCCCGGCATGGCGGAGCGCACGATCACGATCAGCGGCGCGAGCAAGACGTACTCGGTGACCGGGTGGCGGATCGGCTGGCTGATCGCGCCGCCCGCCCTGACGGCGGGGATTCGCAAGGTGCACGACTTTCTGACCGTCGGCGCCGCGCACCCGCTTCAGATCGCGATCTCGCAGGCGCTCAAGCTGCCCGCGTCCTTCTATATGGAGCTTCTCGGCGACTACCAGGAGCGCCGCGACGCGACGGTGGCCGGGCTGCGGGAGTGCGGCTTCGAGGCCGAGGCGCCGGACGGCGCCTACTACGTGATGGCCGGCATCGGCTCGTTCGGCGCGACGGACGACGTGGCTTTCGCCCGCCGGCTGATCGAGGAGGTCGCGGTCGCGACCGTTCCCGCCTCGAGCTTCTACCACGACCCGGAGCTTGGCCGCGGGCAGGTCCGGTTCAGCTTTCCGAAGAAGATCGAGACCATCGAGCGAGGTCTGGAAGCGCTGAAACGCTTCAGGTCTTAACCCGAAAATTAGCCCATAGCGCCGGCCTCTCGGAGCGAGACCTGGAAGCCTAGGGACTCTAGCCGATGAACGGCCCGGCGAGTGGCCCGCTTGCGATCCAGCTCGTCGAAGTGTTGCGGACCGAGATCTTGGTA
>DATEGB010000021.1:0-11240 GCA_035280365.1 Candidatus Dormiibacterota bacterium
CTCCATCCAGGCGGCGAAGTCCATCGGCGTGCCCGGAGGCTCGACGTACAGGTCGGGCAGGTAGCCGAAGACGTAGCGCGCCGGGATGTTGAGCGCGCGGCAGAACGTGATCGCGAGGTGGGCGAAGTCGCGGCAGACGCCCTTGCGCTGCTCGAGGACGTCGGCGGCGGTCGTCATGGGACTGCTGGTTCCGTACTGGAACTTGATGTTGTCGTGCACCCAGTCGCAGATCGCCTGCACACGCGCGCCGCTCGGGTCCGTCTGGCCGAAGAGCTCCCAGGCCATTCCCGTGAGCTGGTCGGAGAGGCAGTAGCGGCTGGGCAGGGTGAAGTGCAGGAGCTCGCCGGGGACGTCGTCGACCCGCAGCTGTGGCGCCGAGGTGGCGTCGAGGTCCGGCGAGTCGGGGACGCAGACGACGGCGTCGTAGCGGAGGGACAGCGTCCCGGCCGGCATGACCAGGCGCTTGACCGGGTTCCCGTAGTGGTCGTTGTACTCGTCGATGGGCACCGGCGGCGTGGTCTGCCAGGTCTCGGTGACCAGCTGGTGGCGGGCGTCGGAGCGGGGGCGCACCTGGACCGTGGCGACGGTCGCGGCGCTCACGCCGTATTTGAACTCGCAGCCGACCCGTAGATTGATCGACTTCTCAGGTTGCGGGATGGCGCAAAACTATAGCGGTGGGTCTGGCCAGTCTCGACGTCAACTACAAGACCAACGGCTTCTACGACGAGATGCTTGCGGGGCCCGGAAAGCCGCGAGCGGCATACCGCCGACTCTACGAGGAGCTGAACCGGCTCGGCGCCGCCGAGCTGGGCCGCCGCTGGAGCCTGGCCATGGAGATGTTCCGCAACCACGGCATCACGTTCGCGGTCTACCCGGACGCCCAGGGCACCGAGAAGGTCTTCCCCTTCGACGTCATCCCCCGCCTGATCGAGGCCCCCACCTGGCGGCGCCTGGAGGCCGGCCTGAAGCAGCGGCTGCGGGCGCTCAACCTCTTCCTCGACGACGTCTACGGGCGGAAGCAGGTCCTCAAGGACCGCGCCATCCCTCCAGACATCGTGCTCAGCAGCGCGCTGTACATGCGCGAGATCGAGGGCCTGGCCGTGCCGCACGGCATCCACTGCCACATCGCCGGCATCGACCTGGTTCGCGACCACAAAGGCGAGTTCTTCGTCCTCGAGGACAACCTCCGCACGCCCTCCGGCGCGTCGTACGTGCAGGCCAACCGCTACGTGATGAAGCGCGTGCTGCCCGACCTGTTCGCCGGCTACCCGGTCCGCCCGGTCGAGGGCTACGTCCACGAGCTGCTGCGGCATCTCCGCTGGCTGGCGCCGGAAGGAGTCGAAGACCCGACGGTCGTCCTCCTCACGCCGGGGATCAACAACTCCGCCTACTACGAGCATCTCTACCTGGCCAAGCAGATGGGCGTGGAGTTGGTCGAAGGCTCGGACCTGGTCGTCGACGAGGACAAGGTGTTCATGCGCACCACGCGCGGCCTGCACCGGGTGCACGTCATCTACCGGCGCATCGACGACGAGTGGCTCGACCCGATCTTCGGCCGCCAGGAGTCGCTGGTCGGCGTCGCCGGCCTGGTCAACGCCTACCGGGCGGGCAACGTCGCCATCGCCAACGGCCTGGGCAACGGTGTCGCGGACGACAAGGCCGTCTACGCCTTCGTGCCGAAGATGATCCGCTACTTCCTCGACGAGGACCCGATCCTGCCCAACGTCGAGACGTACCTCTGCGCGGTCGACGAGCAGCGCGACCACGTGCTGCGCCACCTTGACTCGCTCGTGGTCAAAACGACGGATGCGTCCGGCGGCTACGGCATGCTCATCGGCCCCGCTTCCACCGCCACGGAACGGGAGGAGTTTCGGCGGCGCATCCTCGACCGGCCGCGCGCCTTCATCGCCCAGCCGGTCATCTCGCTGTCGGTGCAGCCGATCCTCGACGGCGACGGGTTCCGGCCCGGCCACCAGGACCTCCGGCCCTTCGTGCTCACCGGCCCCGACGTGTACGTCACGCCAGGGGGCCTCACACGCGTGGCGTTGAAGGCGGGCTCGCTGGTCGTCAACAGCTCGCAGGGCGGCGGCAGCCGGGACACGTGGGTGATCGCGGACGATGCTCAGTAGCGCCGCCACCTCGCTGGCCCTGCTGGGGCGCCACCTCGAGCGCGCCGACCACCTGGCGCGGATCCTCGGCGTCCACGTCGCCCTGTCGCTCGACCGCACCGACGAGCCCGGCCCGGAGTTCTGGCGCCGCTTCATGGACCTCGCCGGCTGGCGCAACGGCGACACGGACCGGCGCGAGCAGGCGGTCGAGGTCGTCGTCGCCGGGACGCTGGGCCCGTCCGTCCGCTCGAGCGTCGCCGCGGCGCGCTCCGCGGCGCAGGCGGTGAGGCCGTCGCTGCCGACCGAGCTGTACGAGCGGGTCAACGCCCTGCACTGGCGGGCGCAGGAGGCCACCTGGCAGCGCGACCTGTACAGCTACCTGATGGACGTGCAGATGAGCATCCGCCTGGTCGATGGGCTGCTCGAGGACACCATGTTCCATGCGGAGGCGCGCGACTTCGTCCGCCTCGGCAAGTTCGTGGAGCGCGCGGCGAACGTTACGGTCGTCGTCACGCACAAGGCGGCCGAGCTGGCCGGCAAGCCGGAGGACACGCTGGAGTGGACGGCGGTGCTGAAGTCCTGCTTCGCGTTCGAGTCGTATCAGTCCAAGTACGGCGGGGGCGTGGCGGCGGACCGCGTGGTCGAATGCCTGATGCTCGACGGCGCCCTGCCGCGGTCGGCGCGCTTTGCGGCGTCGACCGCCCTCGAGTCGGTGGCGCGGATCGAGGGCAACGCGCGGCGCTCGAAACCGTTGCGGCTGCTGATCCGGCTCAACGGCGTATATCAGCACGCGGACGTGCCTTCGATCCTCTCCCACCCGCGCGACTTCCTCGACGGGTGCCGGGCGTTGTGGCGGACGCTCGAAGTCGCGCTGCGCGAGACTTACTTCCACCCCACCAAGGTGCCCGCGGCCGTGGCCGGCGAGGAAGGGCGAGGGATGCCTCAGCAATGAAGTTCGAGATCGTGCACAGCACCCGCTACCGCTACACCGGCCCCATCGCGGAGATGGTGATGGAGGTGAGGCTGCAGCCGATGGACGGCAACGGCCAGAAGTGCCTGGACTTCAAGCTGGAGCTGAGCCATGGGATCAAGCCGCGGAAGTACGTAGACGGCTACGGCAACCATGTCCACTACTTCGACCTGGTCCGGCCGCACTCCGGGCTCAGCGTCGTAAGCCATTCCACGGTCGAGACCGGACTGCCGCCGGACGGCGACCCGGGTGAGGAGCTGGTCCAGGATTTCCTCCGTTTTCGCTCCCCCGTCAAGGACGTGGACGGCGTGCGCGAGCTGGCGCGGCGCCACCCCATCGAGGATCCGTCGTCGCCGGAAGCGGTCGAAAAGGCGCTGGACGGCCTGACGACGACGATCAGCCGCGAGTTCACCTATGACACGAGCGTCACGAACGTCTACAGCGTGGTCGACGACGTGCTGGCGCTGCGAGCGGGCGTGTGCCAGGACTTCGCCCACCTCTTCATCGCCGCCGCGCGCGAGATGGGGATACCGGCGCGGTACGTGAGCGGTTACATCCACCTGCCCAAGGTGGGTGACAAGGCGACGACCGCCTCACACGCGTGGGCGGAGGCGTGGGTCGCGGGTCGCGGTTGGGTCGGCTTCGATGCCACCCATCCGGTGCGCACTACGCCGCACCACGTCCGCCTCGCGGTCGGCCGCGACTACACCGACGCCGCCCCGACGCGGGGCGTCTACGTGGGCTCGGCCGGGAGCTCGATGGCGATCAGCGTCCGCACCCGCGCCGCGGGCTGAACCCGTGATAGTCGCGACCAACGACGTTCGCGCGGCCCGAGAACGCGGGATAGTCGCGACTAACGACGTTCGCGCGGCCCGAGGACGCGGGATAGTCGCGACTAACGAGGTTCGCGCGGCCCGAGAACGCGGGATAGTCGCGACTAACGCGGCTAACGGTAGTACAGCTGGAGGCCGGCCTCGTGACCGTCCCACCGCAGGTCGAAGTACCAGCACCCTGGCGACGGCACGTCGACGATGGACGGGTAGATCTCGCCAGGCCCAGAGTCCGGGGCGACGGACATCGTGAGCGTGGGGGATGTCGCCGTCGCGGGGTGGACGGCGATGGTCAGGGAGAGCCGTTGCGCGGCATGCCGACCACCCACAGGATCTTGTTGGCCGGGTCCTGAGGGTTGCCGGAGCGAAGCGGGTAGCCGAAGAGGAAGCCGGCGGCGATCGCCGGCTTGGCGATCGCGTACGGCACACTTTTCGGGTTGTTGTGCGCGCCGGCGGCCTCCAGCCAGTCAGGCCTGCCGCCCTCCAGCGCCGGCGTCTGCGCGCAGCCCGGCGTGACGACCGCGATCGGCGTCGGCGAGGGCCGTGGACTGGGAGAGGGACTAGCGGTCGACGTCTTCTCGCTTGACGAGCAGGGCAGACGAGCACCGCGCACGCCGCCGCGAGCACCCCGCCTCAAAAGCGCTTCCCGCGCACGTGCTCGATCGAGAACTTCGCCGTGTCGGCGATGAGCATCACCGCCATCACGCCCGCCTCCACCGGGTCGCTGACCACCACGTCCGCCGCGTCCGGCACCGAACCCGCCATGTTCGTGCAGAGAACCAGGATCCCCGCCTCGCGGATCTCCCGCACTGCCTGGGTGATCTCGCCGCCCATCAACGCGCCCGCCAGGACGAGGACGCGGGCCCGGTGGAGGCGGGCCACCGCCCGGACGGCGTCCGCCAGCTGCTCCTCGCCGACGAGCGGGATGGTGTCGACGGAGATGCGCTCGCCGCGGATGTTGTGGCGGTCGGCCTCCGAGATGGCGCCCTGGGCCACCATGCCGACCTGGGCGCCGCCGCCGATCACGATCACGCGCTTGCCGTAGATCGTCTGGAACGTGGGCACGACCGCCACCTGCGTCACGCCGCGCACAGCCTCGAGGTCGGCGATCAGGCGCGCCTCGTCCGGCGCCCCCGAGACCTCGAGCTGCAGCTCGGCGACGTTCTCCCGCCGGGCGGCGCCCCCGGCGACGTAGGTGATGTTGGCCCCGTGGCGGAGGATCGCGTCCGTGATCGCATGGAGGACGCCCGGCTCATCGCGACATTCGATGAGCAGTGCGGTGGCGGCCGCGCCCGCCATCAGGCCTCCGCGGCGTAAGGCCACCGCGGCGCACCCAGCTCGCGCGAGATGCCGCGAGCCGCCTCTCCGACCGTCGCGGCCAGCCCTCGCGCCAGGCCGCGAGGAAATATGCGGTCGGTCGAGTCGACGACGCCGATGCCCCCCACCGCCTGGCCGCCGTGGTCGAAGATCGGCGCCGCGGCGCTCGACTCGCCGAGCACGGCCTCGTCTCGCTCGGTCGCGATCCCGGAATCGCGGACGAGGCCGAGCTCGCGGCGCAGGCCCGCCTCGTTCAGCGTTTGTTTGGTCAACCTGGGCAGCGGGTCGGCCAGCAGGTCCTCCATCACCTGATGCGGCGAGAACGCGAGCACGGCCTTGCCGAGCGCGCTGGCGTGCAGCGGAAGCTGGAGCCCGACCTCGAGCACGCCAAAGGTGGCATCGGGCCTGAACACGTGATGGACGACGACGATGCTCGACCCGTGCATGACGCCGACTCTCACCGCTGCCTGTGTCCGCCGGGCGAGGCCTTCGGCGTGAGAGATGGAGCGCGACCGAAGCTCATTGAGGTCGAGGTAGGAGTAGCCCAACTGCAGCAAGCCTGGACCGAGCTGGTACTTGTCGGAGTAAGGGTCCTGCTCGACGAACCCATGCGACTGGAGGGTCTGCAGCAGACCGTGGACCGTGGGCCGGGCAAGGCCCAGCCGGTCGGCGAGCTCGCTCACGCCGAGGCGGCGCGGGCCGCTGGCCAGCGCCTTCAGGATGGCGGTGGCGCGATCGATCGACTGAATCGAGGCACGCCGCTTGGGAGAATCATCATTCGGCATTGCTGAATCGCTGTCGATAGTGTAGACTGAGCGCCGTCAACCGGATCTTCTTGGGAGCGTAGGCGATTGGTCGGGATTGTACTGGTGTCTCACAGCTTCGAGCTCGCTCACGGGCTAGCCACGCTCGCGTCGCAGGTCGCCGGCTCAGACGTCCGGATCGAGCCCGCGGGCGGCGCCCCGGACGGGGCGTTGGGCACCACGGGCGACGCCGTCTGGAACGCCATCGTCCGCGCCGACCGCGGCCAGGGGGTCGTCGTCCTCGCCGACCTCGGCAGCTCGATCCTGACGGTCCGCCATCTGCTCGAGGAAGGCCGGGGCAACGGCCACGTCCGACTGGTGGACGCGCCCTTCGTCGAGGGCGCGATCGCCGCCGCCGTGATGTCCTCGGCCGGCCAGGACCTCGATGACGTCGCCCGGGCGGCGGAGGAGGCACGTGGCGCTAACAAGCTCTGAGCTGAGCGTGGTGCTGCCGGCGGCGGTCGCGCTGCACGCGCGCCCGGCGGCGAACTTCGTCAAGACCGCGATGCGATTCCGCTCCCGAGTCACCGTCGGCGTTAACGGCAAGGTCGCAGACGCGAAAAGCATCCTCGCCGTTCTCGCGCTCGGCGCCCAGGGCGGCACGCTGCTGGCCCTCAGCGCCGAGGGTGAGGACGCCGCGGACGCGCTAGACGCGCTTGCGACCTGCGTGGCCGGTCTGGTCGAGTAGCTCGGCCGCCCTCCGGCGGCAGGTCTCGTAGTCGAGTTCGCGGATCCACCGCCGGACTTGGCCGACTCGCGCCGCGGCAACGCTGAGCTCGTCGACTCCCATGCCGATCAGGACCGCCATCGCCTGCGGGTCCGACGCCGCCTCGCCGCAGACGTCGACCAGGATGCCGGCTGCGTGCGCGGCCCTGACCGTGGCGTCGATGAGGCGCAGGACGCGAGGATCCAGCACCGGCGCGGTCTGCGAACGCTCGCGGTCGAGACCGAGCACCAGCTGGGTCAGATCGTTGGTCCCGACACTCACGAAATCCGATTCGCGCGCGATCTCGCCGGCGCGCTCGGCGGCTTCACGAGTCTCGATCATCGCGCCGAGCGGTGCGCGCCCGGGCAGCGCCTCGCGGATCGCGCGGAGCTGCTCGGGCCGAGTGACCATCGGAACCAGAATGCGCACGTCGGCTTCTCCGGCAGCCTCTGTGATGGCGGCGAGCTGGCGGCGCAGACTCTCCGGCGATGCCAGCAGCAGATCGATGCCCCGCGTCTCGGTGCCGCGAAGGAATGGCGGCGTTTTGTCCGCCCCGAAGTCGAACAGCCGAATCGTTGCCGGCTTGCCACCAAGGCTCCCAACGATCGGGTCGAGAAACTCGACCTGCCGGCGCACCGAAGGCCACTCCTTCGCGTCGAGGAAGGGCAGCTCGGTGCGCAAGAGCCCAATGCCCTCGGCACCTTGCTCGAAGCCCTCGATCGCCTCGGCCATCGTGGCCACGTTGACGAGCACGGTGACGCGGTGGCCGTCCCTGGTCCGGGCCGGCTCGTCGCGGGTGCGTCGCGCGGCCTCACGAGCCTCGTGCCTCCGCACGCGGTGTGCCTCTGCTGCCCTCACGCGCGCAGGACGAGGGTTGCGGACGACGACACCTCGATCGCCGTCGAGGACGACGAGCTCGCCGCTCTGGACTTCGAGCACCTCGGGACCGAGGCCGACGACCATGGGGATGCCGAGCGAGCGGGCGACGATCGCCGCGTGCGCGGTGACGCCTCCGTGAACCAGCGCGGCGCCGAGCGCGCCGACTCCGAGGTCGGCGATGTCGGCCGGTCCGAGATCGGTGGCGATGAGGATCCCACCGGGCAGGAGCTCGGCGCCCGCTGCGTTCGCGGCGGCGCGGCGGCCCAGGCTGCGGACGTCGGCGGCGCGCTCCGCCAGTGTCGGATCGTCGAGGGCGGCCAGCACCGAAGCCGCCGCGTCGGTGGCGCGAGCGATCGCGGCCGGCGCGCTGTGGCCTGACTCGAGGACCAGCTTTTCGAGGTGGTCGATAAGCCCCGGATCCTTCGCCATCAGGACGCCGCTCTCGACGATCTCCGCGTCATCCGGCCTTTCCATGTCGCGCAGGCGACGCGCGATGTCCTCGAGCGATGCGATCCCCAGGGCGACTGCGGTTCGCGCGCGCTGCAGCTCGGCCGCACGGTCCGATTCGTGGACGACCCGGTCGTCGATGAAGTCGCCGAGCACTACCGCTCTCCCGGCGACGACGCCGGGAGCGGCGTTCACCCCCCGCAGGGCATGCTCCGCCATGCTGTCAGCCCTGCTGGACCGCCTTCTGCAGGGCGCGGACGATGAGCGCGGTCGACGTCGCGCCGGGGTCCTGGTGACCGATGGAGCGCTCGCCGAGGTAGGACGCCCGCCCCTTGCGCGCCTGGAGCGGGATGGTGGCACGCATCCCGGCTTCGGCGGCTTCCGCCGCCGCGTCCGCCGCGTCACCGACGCCCGCGCCGGCTGCGACCTTCTCGCGCAGCTTGTCGACCGCCGGCTCCAGGGCGTCGACCATCGTCTTGTCGCCGACGGCCGCGGTGCCGAGGTCCTTCACCGACGCCAGCGCGGCCGCCAGGACCTCGACCAGCTCGGGACCTTCGAAGGTCGGCCGGTCGCCGAGGACGCGGCCGCCGCTGCGCATGGCCGAGCCCCAGAGCGGCCCGCTCGCCCCGCCGACGGTCGAAACCAGGGTCCGGCCGGCGAGGATCAGCAGCTTGCCAGGCGGCGCGCCGGCCTCACCGTCGAGGGCCTGGACGACGGCGTCGAATCCCCGGACCATGTTGGTGCCGTGGTCTCCGTCGCCGATGGCGGCGTCGAGCTGGACCAGGTGGTCTCTGTCGGCGCGCACGGCGGCATCGACCTCGCGCATCCAGGTGGTGATCGTGGCCGCGTCCATAGCCCTTGCGGTGATCAAAGTACTGCTAGATCCCCCAGCGCAGCGCCGGGGTGTGCACCGGCGCGTCCCACAACTTGACCAGCTCGTCGTCGAGCTCGAGCAGCGTGAGCGAAGCACCGGCCATCTCGAGTGACGTGATGTAGCTTCCGACGAGGTTGCGCACGGGCAGAAGACCTGCGACCCGAAGCTCCTTGTCGATCTCGCCGTACAGGAGGTAGAGCTCGAGCAGGGGCGTGCCCCCCATGCCGTTGACGAACGCGAGCACCCTGGCGCCTTTCGCCGCCTTGAGGTCGGTGACGACCGCCTCGACCATCACGTCGACAATCTCCCGCGCCGAGCCGAGGCTGGCCCGTTTGCGACCCGGCTCGCCATGGATGCCGATGCCGAGCTCGATCTGGCCCTCGGGCAGCTCGAAGATCGGCTTGCCCGCGGCGGGCGGAACGCAGGACGACAGCGCGACGCCGAAGGAGCGCGCGCGATCGTTGACGCGCTTGACGGTGTCCGTGACCTTCGCCAGGTCGGCGCCGGCTTCGGCCGCCGCGCCGGCGATCTTCTCCGCCAGCACGGTCGCGCCGACGCCCCGCCGGCCGGCCGTGTAGAGCGAGTCCTCGACGGCGACGTCGTCGTCGATCACGACCGACGTGACCTTGATGCCCTCGTCGGCAGCGTCCTCGGCGGCGAGCTTGAAGTTCAGGACGTCGCCCGTGTAGTTCTTGACGATGTGGACAACGCCCGCCCCGCCGTCGACCGCCTTGGCCGCGGCGAGCATCTGCGCCGGCACGGGTGAGGTGAAGACCTCGCCGGGGCAGGCAGCGTCGAGCATGCCCAGGCCGACGTAGCCGCCGTGCAGGGGCTCGTGGCCCGACCCGCCGCCCGAGACCAGCGCCACCTTGCCCTTCGTCGGTGCGTCCTTGCGGACGAGGATCTGGGCGCCGGCGTCGTAGCGGACGAGCTCGGGGTGCGCCGCTGCGAGGCCCACGAGCGACTCCTTGACGACCTGGCCGGGCTCGTTGAGGAACTTCCGCATCTGGTTGGTTTCGACTGCCATTCTCTTTTCTCTCCTCAGCCGGCCGCCGCGGCGGCCTTCTCCTCGTGCGAAACGGCCTCTTCGATGGGCTGCTCGACATGCCGCGGATTGGCGAAGTAGTCGTAGAGGAACGAAGCGCCGGCTGCGCCCAGCAGGCCCGGGATCAGGTAGACGGGGATGTACTGCGCCCAGTACGTCGTGCCGCCCGCGATGGCCTCGACGAGCTCGGGGCCGAAAGCGCGGGCGGGGTTCAGCGATGCGCCGGTGACCGGACCGAAGATCAGGATGATGCCGACTACCGCGCCGCCGATGACGAGCCCGGCAAGCTGCTGCGGCGAGCGGCCGTCGACGATGCCGAGGATGGCGAACAGCAGGAGGCCAGTGCCGATCGCCTCGGACAGCGCGGCCTGCAGGTAGTAGGTGGTCGAGGCGTCGGCCGCGAAGTGCGTCTGGCCCATGCCGAACGTGACGGCGTTCTGGCCGAACACGCCCCAGATCGCGAAGGCGCCGATGACCGCGCCGGCGAACTGCGCGGCCCAGTAGACGGGAAGCTCACCCCAGGGAAACCTCTTCGTCGCCGCCAGGGCGAAGGTGACCGCCGGGTTGATGTGGCATCCCGACACCTTGCCGATGGCGTAGACGAGGGCGGTGATGATGAAGCCGAAGGCGAAGCTGATGCCCAGCAGATCGGCTTCGGTCACGGCAGGCACCGCCTTGCCGGCCAGGGCCAACGTCGCAATCACTGAGCCCGGGCCGACCAGGACCAGGGCCGCGGTGCCGAAAACCTCCGCCAAAGCGCGCTGCCGAATCGAGAACATCGCTCCAGAAACCCCCTCGTTATTCTGATCGCTATTCGACATTGTCGAATGCGTTTCGCAAATCTACTCCGGCCGGGCCGATTTGTCAACAGGCAATTAAGGAGAGGGCCGCGAATTCGGCGGCAGGGCACATACGAAGGCCGCCCGGCATGCCTTAGGCTTGCCTGGACGATGCGCCACCAGCGCGCGATTGCGATCGAGATTAACCGGGGAGGTCCCCCGACCTAGGCGCGCCGCGCTGACGTCGGACGGACCTCCCGGCCAGAAAGGTCGGGAGGTTTTTTTATGTCCAGGAGAAAGATCGTCGTGTACGACACGACCCTGCGCGACGGCACGCAGGGCCCGGACGTCTCCTTCTCGGCCGCCGACAAAGAGCGCATCGCGCGGATGCTCGACGGCCTGGCGTTCGATTACGTGGAGGGCGGCTTTCCGGGCTCGAACCCCAAAGACGAGGAGCTCTTCGGGCGCCTCGCAGAGGCACC
>DATEGB010000022.1:0-13613 GCA_035280365.1 Candidatus Dormiibacterota bacterium
CTGGTTGTTCTGGATGGCGTTGCCCAGGTCGATCATCGCCGAGTTGAGCGTGACCAGCGCGTCCTTGCACGCGGGCGGCAGGCTCGAGTTGCAGTTCTTCGTCACCCCGGGCACGGCGTCGTTCGTCTCGATCAGCGCCGGGCCGAGGTCGACGTTGAGGAACCGGTCCGCGCGCTCGTAGTCGGACATGGTCGGCGAGGGCGAGGCCTGCACCGACGCCGTGTACTCCGTGTGCGAGGTCATCTGCCAGGCCACGAACCCGCCCGCGGCCAGGACGGCGATGAGGACCAATGCCGTGACGTAGGTCGTCATTCGCGACCGGGGCGGCCCGGGCGTCATCCATGCCGCCGGTGCCGGCTGCTGCGGGTAGACGGGCGGGGGCGTGTAGGCGACCGGCTCGGGGGCAGGCGCCTGGGCCGCCGGCGCCGGGGTGGCGAGCCACGACGGTGGCGCTTCCGCCGGGGACGGGGGCGGAGCCGACGTGGCGGGAGGCATCGGCTGCCAGGCCTTGCCGTCCCACCAGTAGCGACCGTCGGGTGATATCTGCGGCGAGCCGGGAGGCATGGCCATCGCCGGAGGATTCTGCCGGATGCGGCTTGATTTGCTACCTACTTAACGCCTTCGGATGGCCGCCTCTAGAGGTAGTGTCTCCGGATCGCGCCCAGGTTGTTGAAGATCCGCACCCCGAACGCCACGATCGCCGCGATCGAGAGGTCGACCCCCAGCTTGTCGCCGAGGTAGGTCAGGCCTGCCGCGAGCGTCGCGTTCACAAGCAAGCCGCTGAAAAACACTCGTGGCTCGAACGTGCCCGCGAGGTAGGCCTTGAACGCGCCAAAGATCGAGTCGAGCGCCGCAAGCAGCGCCACCGCCGTATACCGCGCGTACGTGATCGGGATGGTCACCGGCGACAGCAGCCCCAGGATCACGCCGAGGATCGCGAACAGGACCGCTACGACGATTACTTGCACGGGTTCGGAGCGGGAGTTGCGCCCGGCGACGGCGACGCCGGCGCGGGCTGCCCCGACCTGTACCCCACCGCCGGCTCGGAAGGGTTCATAACGTTGACGTACAGCAAGTCGGGGGAGCTGTAGTCGACCATGTTCTTGCCCGCGATCGCCTTGAGCGCGGACAGCTTGTCGCGCAGGCTCGCGAACTCCTCGGGCGTGAGCACGCGGCCAAAGTAGACCCTCCAACCCTTCCTGGCGATCATCGTCAGGTCGCCACACGAGTCGAAGATGAAGCCGGCGACGTCCTGGCCGAGGAGCGTGGGCAGCGAGCGCTGGATGTTGACGAGGACGGTCAGCAGCTGCGGGTCGATCGCGCGGTCGCCGACGTGCGGGTCGTTGCCCGCCGGTCCCTGGATGTCCACGAGCCCGCCAGACGCGGAGGCGGGGCCGAGCACGATCGCCTGGCTGGACAGCAGGAACAGCTTCGTCGAGGACCCCGCGTGGTACGCCGCCACGGGCTCCCACTCGCTCACCCTGATCACGACCGTTCCGGGCAGCTCTGGCTGCACCGTGGCGGTGCGAATCCACACCTCGTCGAGAAGGCGCCCCTGCGCTGAGGCGCCGTCGATGGACACGACCGATCCACCGGAGATGCCGGCCGCTCCGGCGATCTGCTTCGCCGTGAGATGCCGCGACCCATAGACCTCGACCGTCCGCAGGGCCAGGGCGGGCCCGAACCACAGCCACACGAGGAGCGCGATCTCCAACCCGGCGGCGGTCGCCGCGAAGAGGCGCCACGCCCAGTGCACGTCGGGAGGTTTGGTCGACTTCTCGGAACGCGTCCACAGCTGACCCTTGAGCGGCTCGGTGCGCTCGAGGCCGTTGGGCCACGGCGCCCTCGGAAGCACCGAACTGCGACGGCGCCGGACGTTCATATCGCGGTCGGCCCCACACGGCGCCGGTGGCGCCCGATCGCGTGCTCGACCAGGCGCGTGCACAGCTCGTCGAAGGCGATCCCGGCGGCTCGTGCGGCGTCAGGCAGCAGCGACAGCTCCGTCAACCCCGGCACAGTGTTGACCTCCAGCACCCAGGGCATGCCCGCCGCGTCGACGATGATGTCGACCCTGGCCATGCCCGAGCAACCGAGCTCGGTGAAGGCGCGCGCCGCGGCGTCGGTCGCGGCCTCGCGCGCCGCTTCCGGGATGCGCGCCGGGATGATGTGGTGCGAGCGTCCGGCGGTGTACTTCGCGTCGTAGTCGTAGACCGGGTTCTCGCTGACGATCTCGAGTGTCGGAAGCACCTGCAGGTCCGGCGTTGCAAGGATGCCGACGGTGATTTCGGTCCCGGCGGCGAAGCGCTGGACGAGCACGCGCCGGTCGTAGCGCCCGGCCAGGACGAGTCCGCTTGCGACCGCGTCCTCGTCTTTCGCGATCGTCAGCCCGATGGTCGAGCCCTCGCGCACGGGCTTGACGACAAGTGGCAGTCCGAACCTCTTCACCAGGCGCTCCACCACTGCAGCGGCGACGCCCTCATTCACCTCGAGCTCCTCGAACTCGGGCACGTGGAGCCCGATCACCGACAGGATGCGGCCTGCGCGCGATTTGTCCATGCAGAGAGCCGAGGCGAGGACTCCCGACCCCGTGTAGGGCAGGCCGAGCAGCTCGAACATCCCCTGCACCGTCCCGTCCTCGCCGAGCCGGCCGTGCAGCGCATTGAACACGCACTCGAAGCCACCGTCGCGGAGCACGTCCCAGGTGCTGCCGTCGAGGTCGACCGGCGTCACCGGGTGCCCCTTGTCGCGCAGGGCCCTCGCCACCTGCTCGCCCGAGCGCAGCGAAACCTCGCGCTCGGCCGACTTCCCTCCCCTCAGGACGGCGATCTTCACCAGCGGCCCACCGTCTCGACCTCGGGCTCGAGCTGGGCGCCGAAACGGCGCTTCACCTCCGTCATGACGCGCTCGATCAACCGGCGCACGTCGGCGGCTTTCGCCCCGCCCTCGTTGACGATGAAGTTGCCGTGCAGGGTGGACACGACCGCGGCGCCCTCGCGCGCGCCCTTCAGTCCGGCGGCCTGGACCAGACGCCCGGCCGAGTCGCCCGGCGGGTTCTTGAACACGCTGCCGCAGTTCTTGGTCTTGATCGGCTGGGTCTCGTTGCGCTCGCGAGTAAGCCTGGCCATCAGCTGCCTCGCCTCCTCCCCGTCGCCGCGCTCCAGCTGCACTGTGGCCGAGACGACGAGACCACCTTTCAGGTCGCCGTCGCGCAGCGCCGAGGTGCGGTAGCCGAGCTCGAGCTCCGGCGGCGTCCAGCGTCGCGCGCCCTTGCCCGGCATGTAGCCCTGGGCCTCGACCAGGACCTCACGCAGCTCCTTGCCCCAGCACCCGGCGTCCTGGTAGACCGCGCCGCCGACGGTGCCGGGCACGCCGATGGCGAACTCGAAGCCGCGGAGGTTCGCGTCGGCGACAATCCGCGCCAGCCGCATCATCTTCAACCCGGCGCCGGCGCGCACGCGGGTGCCGTCGATCTCGTGATCGCGGTTGACGACGCGCACGACCAGGCCCTCGACGCCCCTGTCCGCGATGAGCAGGTTCGTACCCGCGCCCAGCACCAGATAAGGAATACCGCGCTCGCAGCAGCCCTCGATCGCCCTCTCGATGGCCTCCGGTCGGGCCAGCTCGAGGAAGAACTCGGCGGGGCCGCCGATGCCGAACGACGTGCGCGACGCGAGCGGCTCGTTCATCCTGACCCCGGGAAGGGACCGCAACCACTCGGCCTTTGACTTCGTTTTCCAGCTCATCCTTGCGACCAGCGGGGGGATCCTGATCCCCCCGCTTTACTAGACCTTGTGCGCCAGCTCATCGCCCAGCTTCTTGATGTCGCCCGCGCCCATGAGCAGCACGAGGTCGTCCGGCCCGACGATCTCGGACAGCGCCTCCCGTGCCTTCTCGAAGCTGCCGACGTAGATCGCGCGCGGGACCTGGTGCGCGAGATCCTCGGCGCGCACGCCCGACACGTTCTCCTCGCCCGCGCTGTACACGTCGAGCACGAACACGCGGTCGGCGCCCTCGAACGAATGCGCGAAGTCGTGCATCAACGCGGCCAGGCGCGTGTAGCGATGCGGCTGGAAGACGACGATCAGGCGGCGGTGGCGCAGCTCACGCGCCGCCTCGATTGTGGCCCGCACCTTCGTCGGGTGGTGGGCGTAGTCGTCGTACACCGCGGCTCCCTGGTAAACGCCGAGGAACTCCATCCGCCGGTGGGCGCCGGGAAACGTCTGCAGGGCGGCCGCGACGTCGCCGAACTCGATGCCCATCTCGAGCGCCATCGCCGCGGCGCCCGTGGCGTTCTGGATGTTGTGCTTGCCGGGCTGGCGCAGGTTCACGTGCCCGAGCAGATCGGCCCCTCTGTAGATCGGAAACGGACGCACCGGCTCGCACCGGTAGTCGGCGCCGTGGCGGAAGCCGTACGTGACCTTGCGCGCCTTCGGCTTGAGCTCGCGCGCCAGCTCGTCGTCGGCGCACAGCACCGCGAGCCCGTCCTTCGGCAAACCCTCGATGAACCACTGGAACAGGTCGCGCACCGCGCTGACGTCGCGGAAGTGGTCGGGATGGTCGAGCTCGATGTTGGTGACGATCGCCCGCTGCGGATGGTGCAAGGTCAGCGTGCCGTCGGACTCGTCGGTCTCGGCGACGAGCCACTCCGAGCTGCCGGCGCGGGCGCTTGAGCCATCGCCGACGAGCACGGTGGGGTCGAACCCGGCCGTGACCAGGATGTGGCCGAGCATGTGCGTGACCGTGGTCTTCCCCGCTGTCCCTGCCACGGCGATGGAGTCGGTCTCGTTGATCAGCTGGGCGAGCATCTCAGCGCGGCTCAGCACCCTGACGCCCATGGCGCGCGCGGCCTCGAGCTCGGGAGAGCGCTTGATGGCGCCGCTGTAGACGAGGAGGTCCTGCCCGAGGACGTGCTCGGGGTCGTGGCCGATGGCGAGCTTGACTCCGGCCACCTCGAGCTCGGCCGTTGTGTCGGACTCCTTCAGGTCGCAGCCGCTGACGTCGTCACCACGCGAGAGGAACACGCGGGCCAGCGCGGACACGCCCGCCCCGCCCACGCCCATCAGGTGGACCTTCATTTGTTCCTAACGGCCTCGCGCAGCACGGCTACAACGCGCCGTGCGGAGTCCCTAATGCCCGCCGCCGCCGAGGCGCGGGCCATGTGGCTGAGGCGATCGGAGTCGAGGCCCTCGAGGGCCTGCACGAGGCTCTCGCCGGTGAGCTCGTCGTCCGCGATCCGGACCGCCGCGCCGGCCTCGACCATGGCCCGCGCGTTCTCCTCCTGGTGGCCGCCGCCGAAGGTGCCCGGGACCAGGACCATGGGCAGGCCCACCGCCGCGGCCTCGGCGATCGTGCTCACGCCCGCCCGGCTGACGACCAGGTCGGCGCGCGCCATCAGGGCCGCCATGTCGTCGACGTAAGCCAGGCCGGTGTACCGGTCGCGCGCGTGCCGGGCGACGCCGTCCGCGCCCTGCCGCCCGGCGACATGGATCACCTCCTCGAATCTCTCCAGCAGGGAACTGAGGGCTGACCAGGCTGCCTCGTTCAGATGCCGCGCGCCCTGGCTCCCTCCGGTGATGAGCAGGCGCTTCGGCGGCACCGCCGGGGTGCGCGCCTCGAAGCCTTGGCGCAACGGCACGCCCGTGCGGACCGAACCCGGCAGGGACCTCTCCGTGCCGGGAAGCGTCGTGCACACGGCCGCCGCGCGGGCGGCGAAGAAGCGGGTGGCCAGGCCCGGGCGCACGTCTTTCTCGTGGAGCACGTACGGGATGCGCCGTATGCGTGCCGCCGCGACGGCGGGCGCCATCACGTAGCCGCCCATCCCCAGCACGACGTCCGGCCGGAAGCGGTCGACGATGCGCAGCGCCGCACGCAAAGCGACCGGCACCAGGTAAGGCAGGGCGATGTTCTTCCACGGGGCGTCGCGGTCAAGGCCCCGGATACGGACGGTCTCCAGCTCGAATCCCGCCGCGGGGACCAGCCGCTCCTCAGTACCGCCCGCGCGCCCGACAAGCAGAACCGCGCCTCCCGCTTCCTCATCGCGAAACGCTCGCGCGACCGCGAGCGCCGGGTACAGGTGCCCGCCGGTCCCGCCGCCAGCGATCAAAAGTCGCATCACTACTCCGATTGTTCCGCAACGCCGAACCCGAGCCGTGACGGGCGATGCTGAGCAGGACGCCAACGGCCGCCAGCGTGGTCGCCAGCGCCGTCCCGCCGTAGCTGAAGAAGGGCAGGGGCACGCCGGTGATCGGCAGCGTGTTGGTGACCGTGGCCATGTTGAGCAACGCCTCGAAGGCGATCCAGGTTGTGATCGAGGCGGCCAGGGCCATGCCGAAGCGGTCGGGGGCGCGCAGAGTGGCGCGGTATCCGCGCACGCCGAAGACCAGGAAACCGAGCATGACCAGCGTGGTCCCGACCAGGCCGGTCTCCTCGCCGACGATGGCGAAGATGAAGTCGGTGTGGGCCTCGGGCAGCCAGCCGTACTTCTCGATCGAGTGGCCGATGCCCACACCGAAGAACCCGCCCGACGCCAGACCGTACAGGGACTGCGTCGCCTGGAATCCGGCGCCCAGAGGATCCGCCCACGGATTCTTGAACGACGCGAGGCGCCCCATTCGATACGGCTCGAGCAGGGTCACCGCGACGAAGCCCAGGCTGAGGGCGGCGGCGAGCAGGATGATGTGGCGCAGGCGGCCGCCCGCGGCCCAGTAGGCGCTGGCGAAGATCGCGACCGTGACGATCGCCGTGCCGAGGTCGCGCTGCAGCATCAAGAGGACGAGCACGCCGGCGAGCATCGCCGCGAAGGGCACGAACACGTGCTGGAAGTCGCCCATGCGCTTCGAGTTGCGGTCGACCCAGTGCGCGATGAAGACGGCGAAGGCGAGCTTGCCCAACTCCGACGGCTGAAACGTGCCGAGCGGACCGGCATCGAACCATCGTCGGGCGCCGTTGACCTGCACGCCCAGGTGCGGGACGAGGACGAGCATCATCAGCAGCGCAGCCGCCACCGCTCCGGCGGGGGCCAGCGGCCGGATGCGGCGGTAGTCCATGCGACCGAGGACGAAGAGGGCGGCGAAGCCGATCAGCATCCAGGCCGCCTGACGCTCGGCGTAGTAGAAGGCCGACTCGTGCTGCGTGTAGGCGAAGGCGACGCTCGCGCTCGTGACCATGACGAGGCCGCCGGCGCACAGGGCGACGGTGGTGAAAAGCAGCAGCCGGTCCGGCTGCTTTCTGTCGGCATTGGAGCTGCGGGCAAAGCCCGGCAAGGACGCGCGTCCCGCGCCCCCTGAATTCACGCCGCAAACCGCTCGCGGACCAGCCGCTTGAACTGGTTGCCCCGGTCCTCAAAGTCCTTGAACATGTCGAAACTCTTGTAGGCGGGGCTCAGCAGGACGACGCCGCCCGTCCGCGCGAGGTCGGCGGCCATCGAGACCGCCTCCTCCAACCTCCGGGCGCGCACCACCTTCGGATGCGCGCGCAGCTCCCGCGCAAGCTCACCGGCCGAAGCGCCGATGAGGATCACGGCCGAGGTATTGGCGAGCACGTCGGCGACCCACTCGCGCAGGTCGAAACCGCTGCCGTACCCGCCCGCGATGAGTACCACAGGCCGTCCCGGAAACGCGCTCAGCGCGACGCGGCCGGCGTCGGGGTTGGTCGCTTTGGAATCGTTGTACCAGCGCACGCCATCCCACTCGCCGACCAGCTCCAGCCGGTGGGCGACGCCTTTGAAGTTGCGGATCGCCTCGTCGATGGCCTCGTTGGTCAGCCCGGCGATCCGCCCGACCGCGGCCGCCGCAAGCGCGTTCTCCATGTTGTGCCGTCCCGGAAGCGGCATCGGCGGCGCCGGCTCATGGCGGTCGAACCACACGACCTTTCCGTGGGCACGCGGGGCGAGCTCCCTCACAGCGGGGTCGCGGCCGTTCAGGACCGCGAAGTCCGCATCTTCGATCGCCCGCGCCTTCAGGTCGACGTAGCGCTCCATCGTCCCGTGGCGGTCGAGATGATCCGGCGTGATGTTCAGGATCACGCCGACGTAGAGCTGCGGTCGCTCGACTGACTCGAGCTGGAAGCTCGACAGCTCGAGCACCACCCAGTGCTTCGGCGTGATCTCGTCGACGCGGTCGAGCACCGTGTCGCCGATGTTGCCGCCGACGATCACCGGGCGGTCGCCCGCGGCCAGGACCTCGCCGGTCAGTGCGGTCGTGGTCGTCTTCCCGTTGGTGCCGGTGATGCCCACCACGGTGCCCTTGCACAGGCGCAGGAAGAGGTCGATCTCGCTCGACACCGGGACGCCTCGCGCGCGTGCCTGGTTCAGCAACTCCGAGTCCCACGGAACACCGGGGCTCGCGTAGACGACATCGATCCCGTCGAGCGCGCTCGCATCGTAGCCGCCGGCATGCAGCTCCACGCCCGCGGGCATCTCCGGGAGCTGCTCGCGCGGCTTGAGATCGACCACGCGCACCGACTCGCCGTGCGCCTTGAGGTGCTGCGCCAGCGCGACCCCGCTGCGTGCCGCGCCGACGACCAGCGCGGTCACATGAACAGCTTTACGAGGGCGACCGCGATGAGCGCGGAGACGATCCCCGCCGCCCAGAAGGACAGCGCGATGCGGTTCTCGGACCAACCCTCGTGGTGGAACGTGTAGTGGATCGGGGTCATAGGAAAGACGCGCCGGCCGCCGGTGGCCTTGAAGTAGGCCACCTGAATGATGACAGACAGGGTCTCGAGCACGAACACGAGACCGACGATGGGAAGCAGGAGGATTGCTCTCTGCTGGATGGCCATGGCGGCGAGCGCGAAGCCGATCGCGAGCGCGCCTGTGTCGCCCATGAACACGCGCGCCGGGTGCCGGTTGTAGAGGAGGAACCCCGCGAGCGCGCCACAAAGCGTCATGCCGACCGCCTTCTCGCCCACGGGTGCATTGGGCAGGAGGAGCACGGTCGCGCCGACGGCGATGGTCGAAACGCCGGCGGCCAGGCCATCCATCCCGTCGGTGATGTTGACCGCGTTCGCGGAACCGACGACGGCCAGCACGGCGAGCGGCAGCCACCACAGGGACTGCCCGTCGAGGGCAAGCCACGCCACTGGAATCGCGACGACGACCTGGACCGGAAATTTCACCCGCGCCGGGACGCCGATGGCACCACGACGCAGCTTGCTGAAGTCGTCGGCCAGGCCGATCACGCCGCCGGCGAGGAGCGCGACCACAGCGGGCCAGGCGCCGGGATGTCCCGCCAGCGTGGCCAGCACCCCGCCTAGCAAGCCCAGGGCGACGAAGAGAATGCCGCCGCCCGTCGGCGTCCCCGCCTTGCGCTGGTGCGATTCAGGCAGCTCCTCCTGGATGACCTGGCCGGCGCGCAGCTCGCGCAGGCGGCGAATGAAGGCCGGGTAGAGGACCGCCGCTAGCGCGGCGGCGATGACGAACGTGCCGGCGTCGAATCTCAAGCCGAGGTCAGCTCCTTGACGAGCTCGTCGAGGCGCACGCCGTGCGAACCCTTGACCAGGACCCTGTCTCTCGGTCCGGCGTGCCGGCGCACCCATTCGGCGCCGGCCGCGCCGTCGGCGACCAGCTCGGCGCTCGCGGCCTCCGCGAGCGTGCGACCGTGCCCGACGTCGATCACGACGACGCCGTCGAACACCTCCCGGGCGCGCTGGCCGACGATGCGGTGCGACTGCTCGGCAAGCGGCCCCAGCTCGCGCATCTCGCCCAGGACCGCGAGCAGGCGGCCGGTCCGCGGCCTGGCGGCGACGACCTCGAACGCCGCGAGCATCGACTCGGGGCTCGCGTTGTAGGCGTCATCCACGAGCGTGTATCCAGCCTCCGTCGGGATCTCCTGCAGGCGGTGCTCCACGTCGACTTCGGCCAGCGCCGGCGCCCCGATCTCGAGTGGGACGCCTGCGAAGTCGCCCGCGGCCAGCGCTGCCGCGGCGTTCAGCGCCTGGTGACGGCCCTCGAGCCCGACGCGCACTTCGACGCCGCGGACCAAGAACCTCGAGCCGCCGTCGAGGAGAGGCTCGTAGCCCTCCAACTTGAAGTCGGCCGCGTGCTCGCCGAACGTCGCGACGCGCGCCGGCGTCATCTCCGCGAGCAGGGAGAAGAACTCGTTGTCGGCGTTGAGCACCGCCAGCCCCTCGGCGGGCAACGCCGCGACGAGCTCGCCCTTGGCCCTCGCCAGCTCCTCGCGCGAGGGGAAGAACTCCATGTGGACGACCCCGACGTTGGTCACGATCCCGATCACGGGTTTGGCGAGCGCGGCGAGGCGCGCGATGTCGCCCGCGTGCTGGAGCCCCATCTCGAGCACGAGCGCCGAGTGGTGCGGCTCGAGGCTGAGAATGGTCAGGGGTACCCCTGTCTCGGTGTTCAGGTTGCCGTGCGTGCGCAGGACGTTGAAGTGCGCCCCGAGCACCGCCGCCACCATCTCCTTGGTCGAGGTCTTGCCGTTGCTGCCCGTCACGCCGACGACCAGGGGCTGCACGCGGCGCAGCGCCAGCGCCGCGAGCGCGTACAGCGCGTTCCATGTGTCGGCGACGACGACCTCGACGATACCGGCGGGGACCTCCATCTTGCGGTCCACGACGACGGCGGCCGCCCCGCGCGCGATCGCATCGGCCACGAACTCGTGCCCGTCCTTCTCCGCGCCACGCAGAGCGAAGAAGAGGCCACCCCGATGGACCTCGCGCGAGTCGGTGTGGAAGGTGGAGAACGTCTCGCCGACCTGGGTGCCGCCGACCTCGCCGCCACCGGTCGCCTCGAGGATCTCGAGGAGACTGAGTCTCATTTACCCGAAGTCCAGAACGGCTTGACCATGGCGATGGGTACCACACTAAGTGGAGATGAAGCCCGGATTCATTCGGGGCGTCCCCGACCGTTCCTCGCCAGCCACCACGCGTGCCTGGTGGAAGCCCAGAGGGGTCCGCGGGGGAGATCCGCAGATCTCCCACGCGCCGTTTAGCGGTGATCCGGTGTTATGTGCCAGTTCAAGACGATGGCCTGGGCGATCTGCTTCCAGATCGGCTCGGCCGTCATGTAGCCGTCGTTCAAAGTCCAATCCCGGTCGCTGCCCGGGTAGTGCGGCTTGCGCACGACGACGATCATCGTGAAGCGCGGGTGCAGCGCGGGCAGGAAGCCGACGAACGAGGCCCAGACGTCCAGCGTGTACTTGCCGTTGACCGGGATCTGCGACGTGCCCGTCTTGCCGGCCTGGTCGAGCTCGAAGCCGCGAATGCGTGAGCTCCAGCCGGACCCCTTCTGCACGACCATCTGCATCATCTGCGTCATCTCGGCCGCCGTCGCCGGGCTCACCACCTGGCGCTGCGGCTGGATGAGCAGCGGGTTGAGCTGAGTCCCGACGCGCTCGACGAGGTGCGGAGGCGCGTACTTGCCTCCGTTGGCGATGACGTTGATCGCGGCCAGCATCTGGACCATGTTCATGTCGATGCCCTGACCGAAGGCCGCGGTGGCGAACTGCGAGTCCTGCATCTTCGAGACCGAGGGGGGCGGGATGAAGTTCTCACCCGCGACGTCAACGCCGCTCGGCTGCGTGAGGCCGAATCCCTGGAGGTATTTGTAGAAGGACGCGTGGCCCTCCGCGAGCATCGCCTTCATGGCGCCGACGTTCAGCGAGTGCTCGAGCACGTACGTGTAGTCGATGTTGCCGTGGTTGCGGCGGTCCCAGTCGTAGATCCAGTAGCCGCCGACCTTCACGTACCCGGGATCGTTGATAACGGTCGACGGCGTGATCGCGCCGGCGTCGATCGCTCCGGACAGCGTGACGACCTTCATCACCGAGCCGGGCTCGTAGACGTAGCTCAGGACGTTGTCCTTGAACAGCGCCGGGTCGGTGTGGTTGAAGTCGTTGGCGTTGTAGCTCGGGTAATCGGCCCAGGCGACGATGCCGCCGGTGGCGGGGTCCATGACCAGCACGCTGCCGCTCTCGGCGCGGTCGCGCTTGACTCCCTCGGCGAGCGCCTGCTCGGCCGCGTACTGGACGTTTGCGTCGAGCGACAGCACTATGTCGGACCCGTTGACCGGGTTCTGGTGCGTGTGCGTGCCGAGGACGATCTCGCGGTTGGCCAGGTCGCGGTAGCTCGAGATGTAGCCTGGCGTGCCCGCCAGCGCTTTCTGGTAATGCTGCTCGAGGCCGTAGTTGCCGTTGCCGTTCCAGTCGACAAAGCCGAGAAGGTTGGACGCCAGCGTCGTTCCGGATTCGGCGCCGGGCAGATACGACCGCTGGGTCTCGTCCTGGAGACCCACTCCCGGGAGCTTCAGGGCGCGAAGCTGGTCGGCTTTGGCCTTGGCGAAGCGGCGCGAGATGTAGGCGAACTTCGCGTTCGAGGCGAGCGTCGTCATCACCTTCGCCCTGTCCACACCAAGCACCGATGCCACGCCGGTGGCGACCCGATCGCGGTCCTCGGCAGCGACCTGGTCCGGCGACACGAACGCCGAATAGACCGTGGTGTTGACGACCAGCTGTGTCAGGTTGCGGTCGAAGATGGCGCCGCGCACCGCGGGCAGCTCGACGAGCTCGCGGTACTGCGCCTGCGCCTGCATCGTCAGGCGGCCGTGCTCGAGGACCTGCCAGTAGGCGAGGCGCGACCACACCATGCCGGCCAGGACGAGCGCGACCAGGAGCATCGCCACCACGCGGAGGCGGGCCGAACCGACACGCTCCACGGTTCCCGGGCGCCTCGCGGAGACGGCTCCTACCCGGGGTCCCCACGAACTCACGGCATTGTCTCTGAGTTCGTGGGGCCCGTGCTCATCTAGTGCTTGGTCGCCGCCTGAACGTCGCGCGTCCCGCCGACCGTGTTGACCACGAGCGCCACGGCCCTAAGCCAGAGCGGCGTCGTATCCGACGGCGGCGCGCCCACCGGTGCGCTGAGGTCGATCGCGAGCGCGGTGCTCTGGACGTAGCTCGAAGGCACGACGCGCTGCATGCCACTCTGGGCAGCCTGCTGCTGGACTTGCGCCGGCGCGTGCAGCGTCACCTCCTGATAGCGCAGCTGGTCCTGCTCGGCGATGAGCTGGCGCTGCTGGTCCTGCAGACGCGAGATGTCGTACGACGCCTGCGTGATCTGGGCGGCGATGGCGAGGTAGAAGAGCAGGACGATCACGCCAGCGCCGACCGCAACGTAGGCGTGGCCAAACAGGTTCAGGCGCAGCCTCTCGGCCGCGACCGCGCTCGCGACCTGGACGAAACCGCGCGTGCGCCGACGCCGCCGTGGGGGTGCGGTGACGTGCGGCGTCGCGCCGGTCGCGCCCAGGCGCCTTCGGGCCAATATGCGTGTCGAAGTCAAGGCTTGTGCTGCGTCCTTTGCTGGAAATGGCGCCTTGTGGCCGGAGGGGTTAGACCGGCCACAAGGACTTCTGAACTCAGACGGCGGGCAACTTTTCCGCGACCCGGAGGCGGGCGGACCGGGCGCGGGGGTTGGCGGCCACTTCCTGGTCGGAGGGCCGCACGGGATGTCGGGTGACTATGCGGAGGGAGGCCCGGTGGCCGCAGGTGCAGACTGGCTGCTGGGGTGGGCAGATGCAGTCTTTGGACTCGACGTTGAAGAATGACTTGACCAAGCGGTCTTCCAGGGAGTGGAAGCTGATCGTCGCCATACGACCACCG
>DATEGB010000023.1:0-8330 GCA_035280365.1 Candidatus Dormiibacterota bacterium
ATCGAGCCGCGGGACACGCGCCGGGAGCTGGTGAGAGCGCTCGAGCTGTGCCTGCGGAAGACAGTCGAGCGGCCGCCGCGCAAGCACGGCAACATCCCGCTCTAGATCGGGCCGTCGGCGCTCCGCTTCAGCGAGTCCGCCTTCCGGCAGTAGTCGTCCACCGAGACGATGAACTCCGCGTGCGACCACGTCAGCGGCGAGACCGACAGCGGCGCGCCGGTGTGCGGGTCCAGCTGCTCCGAGAGCAGCCCGCCGGGCAGCTGGTGCTTCACCGCCCAGTCGATCATCTGCTTCGCCGGTTGGAGGTCCGACGGCGTTCGAGCTGTGGCGATGTACCACTGTGCCAGCCACTGCGTGCACATGAACCACGGGTTGCCCGGGACGAGCGCCGTGTTCGGCTCGACCCTGAAGTAGTAGTCGTCGGTGTAGCGGGCGACGCCTCCCACCTCGGCCTTGTTGGAGAGCTGGTCGGCGATCGCTTCCATCGTCTCGGCCACTCGCGCGTCGTCCGCCGGGTACATGCCGAAGCGCCACAGACCGTAGATCGCGCTGTCCAGCACCGTGTCGGCGGTCACGGTCTCGTCGTCCTCGACGGTGATGCGGCGAGGGAACCGGCCCAGCTCGGCCGAATAGAGGTTGGTGTCCGCGGCCTCGCGCATTTTCTCCGCCGCGTCGCGGTAACGCAGGTACGCCTTGACGTCACCGAAAAGGTCGGCGAAGTTCCGCGCCGCGTCCAGGCCCGCCCACACGGCGCCCACCGTGAAAGCGTGCACGCCCCAGCGCTCCTCCCACAGGTCCCACGACGGCATCGGCAGCCCGTTGCGCTCGTCGACGTAGCTGCACATCCAGTCCGCGGCCGGAACGATCAGCGTCGAGTAGAGACCGACGACGAAGTCGAGGTTGCCGTGGATCCGATAGTGCTGCCACAGCGACCACAGCACCAGCCCGGTCTCGTCCTCCTGCACCGGCAGGGTGCGCATGCCGTGCGAGTCGACCCACGGCAGCCACGAGCTGCCCGGCTGCCCGTACGGCGTGTACTTGTGCAGGAAGAACCCCTCTTCGACAAGCGTCTGCTGGCAGAAGAGGAAGAACTGCCGCGTCACGTCCTCGTGGCCGGCGCGGTCGAGTGCGTTGGCCACGAGCGCCCCATCGCGCGGCCAGTGATAGGCGTAGGTGTCGCGTGCGAACTTGGTGATGTCGAAGTCAGTGGAAGCGATCACCGCGCCACGGTTGTCGCAGTGCGTCCGCGCGGTCAGCACACTGCGCCGGTAGAGCTTCGACGCGTCGGCGCCCAGCTCCTGGTCGATGTGGCGGTGGTCCTTCTCCGACCAGACCTGCCAGTAGGTGAGGGTGCGGTCTCGGTAAGTGTCCGGACCGCGGTTCACGATCAGGTCCTGGCCGTAAGCGGTGACATCGCTCAGCCGGGCGCCCATGCACAGCCAGTGGGTGATGCCGCAGGTCTTGCCGGCCTCGACGCGACCGAGGTCGAACGCCACCGTGCAGTCGACCGCGCCCTGCTCGATCGGGTTGCGGCCCAGGACTCCGTCCTGGGCGTCGACCCAGGTGCCGGCGGCGCCGTTGCCTTTCTTGCCGTTGGCCCAGCTCGAGATGCCGTACTCGTCCCCCGACTGGCCGCCGATCAGGAAGTAGCGGTTGGCCTTGTAGGCGATGACGCCGCGGTGACGCGGGTCGTAGAGCACCGTGTTGCCGATGTCCGAGCCCTCGATGAACCAGTCGTAGTGGAAGAACACGGACCCGGCATCGAAGCCGGCGGCCGACGTGACCGCGACGTTGCGGATGAGCCAGTTGCGTGCGAGGTCGATGAAGTCCTCGAAGTGGACCGTGATGCCCAGCCCGGAATGGGCGAGCGTGACGTCGCTGACAAGTGAGTCCTCCGCGTAGCCGAAGCTGCGCGACCAGCCGCCATCGTAAAGCCAGGCAAACCTGCCGTCGATGTAAAAGCCTGTCCGGCAGAGGTTGCCCATCGTCTGGTTGGCGTCGCCGACGCGGGGAAAGTAGATGTCGCGCAGCGAATAGTTGGCGTCGAAGCCGACGAGGACGTTGCCGTTCGCGAGGACGAGGCTTCTGGGCACGTGATTTGCGCGGCAATCCTACAATTCGGCCGACCCTGAACCAGCTTCCGATTCGCATCATCCTGTCCCGCAAACGCCGCCGCACAGTCGCCGCCCGGCTGCGGTCTGGCGTGCTCGAGCTGCTCGTTCCCGCGACGATGTCGAACGCCGAGCGGCAACACTGGGCAGGGGTCATGAGCCGTCGCGTCCAGCGTCGCGCCGAGCGCGCCAGGCCCTCGGACGAGCGGTTGGCCGCACGGGCCGCGGTCTTGAACAGGAGGCACTTCGACGGCGCGCTCGCCTGGACCTCGGTCGGCTTCAGCGACATGGAGCACCAGTGGGGCAGTTGCACCTACACCGCCGGCGCGATCCGGATCGCGCGTCGCGCCGCGTCGCTGCCGGACTGGGTGCTCGACTACCTGCTGGTGCACGAGCTTGCGCACCTGGTGCACAGCGACCACGGCCCAGAGTTCCACGCCCTCGAGAACCGCTACCCGCTCACCGAACGGGCGAAGGGCTACCTGCTGGGGCTCGACTCGATGGCCTAGACGAAGTGGAGCGTTAGGCCCGATTCATTCCGGCCGTCAACAGGCGTGTACTTCGACACGCTGCCAGACGTCGATTGCAACGGAGTGGCTCGCGGGGGAGGCCCGGCTCCCCCGCGATCGTCTACGGCGTAAGGACTATCTTCGTCGCCTCTCGGGCGTCGAAGATCCGGTACGCCTCCTCCGCCTGGTCGAGCTTCATCCGGTGGCTGATGATCTTCTCCGGGTGCAAGCGGCCCGCCGCGATCAGGTCGAGCAACGGCCGCATGTACTTCTGTACGTTGCACCAGCCGGCGCGGAACGTGAGCGACTTCAGCCACATGCGCACGTAGGGAAAGTCGCCCTGCACGGCGCTGGGCACGCCGACCATCGAGATCGTGCCGCCGCCTCGGACGACGTGAATGGCCGTGTCGACGGCGGAGAGCAGGCCGACGCACTCGATGCTCGAGTCGGCGCCAATCCCTCCGGTCGCGCTTTCGATCGCCTGCACCGGGTGCCTTTGCTTGGCGTTGATCGGAATCCCACCGAGCTCCTGCGCGACCTCGAGGCGCGAGTCGACCATGTCGATGACGAACGTGCGCGCGGGCCCGAAGAGCTGCGCGCACATCGTGGCCAGGAGCCCGACGGGGCCGGCGCCGACGACCGCGACCACGTCGCCCGGCTTGATCTCCGCCCTCTCCGCCCCAAAGTACCCGGTGGACAGAATGTCCCCGACGAAGATCGCCTCCTCGTCGTCCATTCCGTCGGGGATGGACTCCATCGTGCTGTCGGCGTTCGGCACGACTACGTACTCCGCCTGGCCTCCGCCGAGGCCGCCGAAATACTCACCGTGACCGAAGGTGCCCTTCTCCACGCACTGGTTGAACCAGCCCTTCCGGCACAAGGCGCAGTGGCCGCACGAGGTGAAGAAGCTCGAGACGACCCGGTCGCCGGGCTTGAAGCGGTTGACTTCCTTGCCCACGTCCTCTACGAGGCCGACGAACTCGTGACCGAGGACGGCGCCCTGGTTCATCGGTGTATGGCCGTGGAGGATGTGCAGGTCGGACCCGCAGACCGCGCCGAGTGTGACCTTGACCAGGACGTCACCCGAGTCTTTGATCGCGGGCTTGGGCACGTCCATGACCTTGACGTCGCCCTCGCCCTGGTACGTGAGCGCTTTCACGCGTGCTCGACCAGCCCGGTCGCGTCCGCATAGCTCCACACATCGATGTCCGGTCCCTCGATGCCGCAGGAGCTGATCACCGACAGGACATGCGTGCGGTGGTCGTCGGCGTGGTGCACGGCCTGGGCCATGATGACCGCGCCCTTCTGCCGCCATCCGTCGTCGGTCGTGACTTCGCGCTCCTGCACGCGGGTGTCGGCGGCGAGCTTCTCCCACTCCGGGCCGAGCCGGCGGATCCGCTCCGCAAGGTCGGCGAGCGGCACCGCTCCGGACTGCGGCAGAGGGTCCATGAACCGCTTCCCGGTAAGCCTGGCGAAATAGCCTTCCTCGGCGCGGACTATGTGGCGCAGGGTCTCCCGGATCGAGCCGTATGTGCCTGGCGTCGTCGCGTCGAGGACCTCGTCGTCGAGGCCCTCGCAGAACTGGATCAGCTGCAGCGTCGCCCAGGTCTTGTGCCGGTAGAGGTCGAGAAGGGCGAGGCTCATGTGCCCCTACATTAGCCCCGTGCGGCTCAAGGGAGCGGTCGTCCTCGTCACCGGCGCGTCGAGCGGCATCGGCGAGGCGACGGCCGTCGCGTTCGCACGCGCGGGGGCTCGCCTGGAGCTGGGCGCCCGACGCCTCGAGAAGCTGAACGCCGTCGCCCAGAAATGCCACAAGGCGGGCTCGCCCGAGGTGACCGTCCACCAGCTGGACGTTGGCCAGCGCGCGTCGGCGAAGGCCTTTGTCGCCGCCGCGATCCGCGACCACGGGCGGCTCGATGTGCTGGTCAACAACGCGGGCGTGGGCTGGTTCGGCCGCACCCACGAGATGCCGGAGGAAAAGCTCGACGAGCTCGTGGCCACGAACTTCAAGGGCGTCGTCCACATGACGCAGGCCGCGCTGCCGTGGATGATCGAACGGCGGCGCGGCGTGATCGTCAACGTCGCGTCGGTGGCGGGGTTCCGGCCCTCTCCCTACTCGGCCGTGTACGGCGCCACCAAGCACGCGGTGGTCGGCTTCTCGCACGCGTTGCGAGGCGAGCTGTCAGGCACGGGGGTCAAGGTCTGCGTGATCTACCCCGGGGTGGTGGCCGAGACCGAGTTCTTTGCCGACCACAAGCCGTCGCCGGGACCGCGCTACTCGGTGGAGTGGGTGGCCAACCTGATCGTGCGCACGGCGCGGTTTCCGCGGCGCGACGCCATCGTCTTCCCGATGCGGCTCGTCCACCTGGCGGAGCCGGTCTTCGGCGGGCTGATGGACCACGCCATCGGCGAAGCCCGACGCAAGAACCTGCAGTAGTAGCGCCCTACTTCTGCCAGGCGTCCAGCAGCCGCTCCAGCTGCTGCGCGTTCTTCACCGAGTAGTTCGAGTAGTTGTTGTTCATCAGGGCGTGGACCCGGCCGGCGGACCGCTCCATCTCCTTGATTCGCGGCACCCACTCACCGAGTTCCTCGTCCTTGTAGTCCCACCGGAACCGTACGTTCGGCGCCACGCCGCGCAGGTCCCACGTCTCGTGGTTGCGGCCGTGGAACCGCACGACCGCGAGTTTCGACGACGTCACCTCGTGCACCGCCGGCATGCTCGTCGCGTGCCCGGGCGGGACATCGACCGCCACGTACGGGATGTCCCGGGTGCGCAGGAACGCGAACGTGCCGTCCCGGTGCCGGCCGTCGAGCCACTCCGGCTTGCGGAACTCGACCGCGACCTGGAACCCAAACATCCTCTCTTGCACCTGCTCGACGTAGGCCAGAGAGCGTGACGACGGCAGGAACCAGGGTGGGAACTGGAAGAAGATAGCGGCCAGCTTGCGCGTCGCTCGGAGCGGCTCGAGCCCGTCCCGGAAGCGCTCCCAGGCCTCGTCGACCAGCTCCTCGGGCAGCTGCTCCACATAGAGTGTCCTCTTCTCCCGAAGCTCGGCCGGCAGCTCCGCCCGGAGGTCGGGCGGGAGGTTGAGCGGCCGCGTCGGGTGGTTGGTGAACAGGGAGAACGACTTGACGTCGAAAACGAAACCGGCCGGCGTCTGCGCCGCCCAGGCCTCCACGCTCTCGGGCTTCGGGATGCCGTAGTAGGTCGAGTCCACCTCGACCAGCGGAAACTGGGTGGCGTAGAAACGCAGGCGGTCGCCCGACGTCTTGACCGACCGCGGGTAGAACAGCTTCGAGTCGATCAAGGACTTGTCGACCCAGCCGGCGATGCCGCAAAGCACGCTCATCGGCGAGGTGCGGACAGAGAGCCGGCCGCGAGACTCGGCGATCCAGGCGGCCCAGATGCTAGGCGCCGACGAGCACCGGAGCGAGCGCACTTGACGTGCGCGAGCGAGCAGCGCAGGAGGCAACGACGCGGATGGGCTGCATGGGCGCCGAAGATCTGGCCGGCAACTCTGGCTCGCACCTCGCATATGATCGCCGCGCAAGTTGGGCCGCTACGTCCGCTACTGGTACACCTACCGCACCGCGGTCGCGGTCCTGATGGCGCTCGTCCTGACGGGCGCGATGTTCTGGCTCTACACACAGCAGCTCACGTGCGACGCTCGCCAGGAAGGCTGCCTCGTCAACCTCTCGGTCCACCCCGAGGACCGTTTCGCGCCGCAGTACGACCCCGGCAAGCCCCAGGACTCGGTCGTGATCGTCGGCATCGACGACGAGAGCCTCAAGACTCTCCACCACTACCCGATTTCGCGCGACAAATACGCGACGGCCCTGCATGTCCTGGAGAAGGACGGCGCCTCGGCGGTGGCGTTCGACATCGGGTTCCCGGACAAAGGCGACGGCGACGCGGCCTTCCACGACGCCCTCGTGGCGACAAAGCTCCCGGTGGTGATGGCTTACGGCGCGGGCGGGCTGGAGGTGGGCGCCGGCAAGATGGTGCAGGGGGGGATCGACGAGATCCCGATCAAGGCCTTTCGTTGCGTCGACACCGCCGATCCCGTCGACGGGCCTTGCCAGCAGGCGCTGCCCAACGTCGTCCTGGCCTCCACCGATCTGAGCCTGGACCAGGACGGCGTCCTTCGCCGCATCCCGCTGGCCGTGCAGCCTGTCTGCTACGCCCGCCACACCTGCAGCACGCCGGTGATCGACACCATTGGTGCGGCCGCCTACCGGCTCGGCCAGTTCGGGGCCTCGTTCCAGACCGCACCCGACGTCGCCGTCGACGGCGGACGCGCCAGCTTCGGGACGGCGTGGAGCACCCCGGTCGACGGCTCGGGCTCGATCCTGATCAACTTCTCCGGCCCGCCCGGCAACTTCGAGCAGTACAGCCACTACGTAAGCTTCAGCAAGCTCATCGACGGAACCGTGTCGCCGGATTTCCTCAAGGACAAGATCGTCCTTATCGGCGCCTACAACCTGACCGGCGTCAACGACGCGCAGCTCGTGCCCACGAGCTTCAGCCTGCAGAGGACGCAGGCGATGAACGGCGTCGAGATCCACGCCAACGTCGTCCAGATGCTGCTCAACGCGGTGGCGCTGCCGCCGAACTCGTCGCGCTTCCTTGTCGCCGAGCCGCCCTGGGTGCTGCTCGTGATCCTCCTCGTCCTCGGCCTCGCGACCGCGGTCGGGGTGGCCCGGGTGACAGTGCTGTGGGGCCTGCTCGGGACGGTCGTCGCGCTGGTCCTCTTCACGTTCGGGATGTCGGCCCTGTCGACGTTCCAGAACTGGGTGCCGGACCTGTTCCATCCCTGGCTCGCCATCGCCCTCACCTATTCAGGCGTGACCGCGTACCGGTTCCTGTACGAGGACCGCGAGAAACGCAAGGTCACGAACCTCTTCGGTCACTACCTGAAGCCCGAGATCGTGGCCGAGCTGGCCAAGACCCGCGGCGGCGCAGACGACATCCTCCGTGGCGGCGAGCGCCGCGACATCACGCTGATGTTCGTCGACATTCGCGGCTTCACGTCGATGTCCGAGTCGATGGCCGCGAGTGACGTGACCGAGGTGGTCCAGATGTACCTCGACCACCTGAGCGGGATCATCTTCACCTGGGACGGGACGGTCGACAAGTACGTCGGCGACGAGATCATGGCCTTCTGGAACGCGCCGCGCAACCAGGGGAACCACGCGCTGCTGGCCGTGCGCTGCGCCTACGACTGCATCAACCACGCGCCGGAGCTGCAGCAGAAGCTGCTGGCGAAAGGCCTCCCCCCGATCCGCTGGGGCATCGGCATCAACACCGGCCCCGCCGTCGTCGGCAACATGGGCTCACGAAGCCGCCTGCAGTACACGGCGCTCGGCGACACGGTGAACACCGCGGCGCGCTTCTGCGCGCATGCGCCGGCGTTCCAGGCCCTGATCGGGCAGATGACCTATGAGATGTGTCGCGACTACATCGCCGTCGACCTCGTGCCCGGCGTGCAGCTCAAGGGCAAGTCGGCGGAGACGTTCAGCATCTACGAGGTGACCGCGATCCGGCAGACGCCTGACTCGCCATGGGTCCAGTTCCCGAGCCAGATGGCGACGCAGTCGCATCACGCGTTCACGGCGCAATACACCCAGGCGACGGTGATCGCGGCCGCGGAAACCGGGTCGACCGATCTGCTGATTGGCGAGGAGGCCGAGGAGCTGCTGGCGCGGCAGC
>DATEGB010000024.1:0-6394 GCA_035280365.1 Candidatus Dormiibacterota bacterium
GCTGAGGTCCGGGTTCGCAACGAACTCCACGACGTGCACAAGACCCGAACGGTCCCCGAGCTGGTACGACGAGCTCAGATCAGAAATGGCCGGCAACGGATTCCACTATGTCCTGAAATCACACACCCTCGGGTCCACCATTGTCATGTCTCAGGTAGAAGCGGACCGCTGTCTCACCACATCGGGCGGGTGGTCTTCGACGTCTGGAAGCTGCGCGATCGACTGGACAAGCCGCGCGCCGGCCGCGAGTGTCCCCGTGCGGAAGTAAGCGCACACGCCGTCGCCCACAAGGCGCCAGTCGCCGACATCGGAAGCATCGAACTCTGTCGGGGTGATGAACTCGGTCATCCCATATTTGTACGTCAGCGGTCGATGCGATCTCTGTCAGCCGAACAGGCCGCGCCTCCTGAAGACCACGAGCTGCACCAGGACCGACGCCGCCATCACTGCGACGACCACGGCGAAGGTCGCGAACGAGCCGATGTTGTTCACCAGCCAGCCGAAGTTCATGCCGAAGAACCCGGACAGGAACGTCAGGGGCAAGAACAGGCTGGCGATCACGGTCAGCTGGCCGAGCGTCCTGTTCTGCTGCGTCGAGGTCGACGACAGGTACAGGTCCATCGCGTTGTTCAGGATCTCGCGGAACCGGTGCACGTCGGCTATCACCTTGATCAGGTGGTCCTGCACGTCGACCAGGTACTGGGAGATGGTGTCCTCGACGTGCCCGACCCGCCTGTGGGCGAGCCGCTCGACTGGTTCGAGGAGCGGCGCCACCGCGGAGTGGAACTCGAGCACCTCCCGCTTCATGGTGTAGATCTCCTCCGCACCGCACTCCCCACCCGGCAGCAGGACCTCGGCCTCGATCTCGTCCTGTATCTGGTCCTCCATGTCCTCCGCGACATGACGGTAGCCGTCGACGACGTGGTCGAGGATGGCGTAGACGACGGCGCCGGAACCGAGCCGCAGGAGGTCCGGCCGCGCCTCGATCCTGCGGCGCACGCCGGCCAGCTCCCCTGCCTCGCCATGCCGGACCGAGACGACGAAGTTCGGGCCGACGAACAGCAGGATCTCGCCCACGCGCACGTCGTGCTGCTGCCGCAGATACGTGGTTGGCCGTAGGACGACAAAGAGCGAGTCGCCGTAGACCTCGAGCTTGGGTCGCTGCTGTGCCTTGATCGCGTCCTCGACGGCGAGCTCGTGGAGTCCGAAGGCGGCGCGCACGTCGGCGAACTCCGCTTCTTTCGGCTCGAACAGCCCGACCCAGGCGAACGCATCGTCGTCGTCGTCGATCGCCCGCTTCGCTTCGGCGACGCCGGGCCCCACGTCCAGGCGCCGCCCGTCCCGATAGACCGCGCAGTCGATGATCATGTCGCCTCCTCGGGCCACTCAAATCTGGATAATCCGGCCATGGCCAGCCGGGTCGACAACGCGGCCTCATTCTCAGGCCTGCAGGAAGGCGCCCTCGTCCTCGCCGACATCTCCGGCTACTCGTCCTTCGTCGCCCAGACCGAGGTGGACCACAGCTGGTCGATCCTCCACGAGCTCCTCGACACGGTGGTCCGCAGCGTCCAGGGCCGGATGGACGTCTCCCAGGTCGAGGGCGACGCGATCCTGTTCATCACCGGGATGACGACGCCCGACGTCATCGCCGCCATCGAGGGCACCTTCGTCGCCTTTCACCGCCGGCTGCGCGACATGCAGGCCGTCACCACCTGCCCCTGCAACGCCTGCGCCAACATCGGCATCCTGAAGCTGAAGGTCGTGGTCCACCACGGCCGCTTCTCCCGCCAGCGCCTCGGCAACGTCGAGCAGCTGCACGGGACCGACGTCATCGTCGCCCACCGCCTCCTCAAGAACCACGTCCCATCCAAGGAATACCTCCTCGTCACCGACGCCGTGCTCGATCGCCTGCCCGACGAGACCCGCGCGCGCTTCACGGCGCATTCCGAGGAGTTTGACCTGGGCCCGATCACCGGCGGCTACGAAGAGATCGGTTACATATGGCGGGCGGCCGAGGCGGTCGAACGCAAACGCGTCCGACCGGAGGAGGCGATGGTCAACTCCGAGGTTGTGGTCGAGGCGCCCAGACCGGACGTCTACAAGAAGATCCTCCGCCCCGACGTGATGGAGCGTTACCTCTTCGCCGGCGACGTCGAGAAGGTCCCCGGGGCCCGGGGCGAGGACCTCGGCGCCGACTTCCACTGCCACCACGGCGGCAGCCTCGTGAACATGCGGGTCGTGTCGCTGGAACCCGACCGCGAGCTCACGCTGCTCGCGGACCAGCCTACGCCCATGCACATCACGACCCGGCTGAGCGACGCGGGCGACGGGTGCACACTCTTCACCCGGTCGTTCCTCTGGGAGGAGCCGGGCGACCCAGAGATCGCGGCCGGTCTCCGGCAGATGATGCAGGCGATGGTGACCGCCGGCGAGGACGCCATCAAGTCCGCCTTCCAGCCCTGATGCGAGCCGTCGTTTACCACCGATATGGCCCGCCCGAGGTGCTGCACATCGACGACGTTCCCCGTCCCACGCCCAAGCCCGACGAGGTGCTGGTCAAGGTCCACGCCGTCGCCGTCACGCGCGCCGACTGCGAGACGCGCAGCGCGAACCGCAGGAGCGGCCGCGCCATCTCCGTGATCAGCCGGCTCATCTCCGGGGTCCGCGCCCCGCGACAACCCATCCTCGGCAAGGACTACTCAGGCGAGGTCGTGGAGGTCGGCTCGGCGGTGACGAGGTTCAAGGTGGGCGACGAGGTCTTCGGTTCGAACGGGTTCAGGTTCCGTGCCTTCGCCGAGTACGTGGCGGCGAAAGAGACCGCTCACATCGCGCTCAAGCCGAGGGGCTCGACCCACGTCGAGGCGGCCGCGGTGACGGACGGCGGAATCTACGCGCTCACTCCGCTGCGAGCCGCCCACATCGAGAAAGGCCAGAAGGTCCTGGTCTACGGCGCGTCCGGAGCCATCGGCACCGCGGGGGTGCAGCTCGCAAAGCACTTCGGCGCCGAAGTCACCGCTGTCTGCAACACGAAGAACCTGGAACTCGTGAAGTCTCTCGGCGCCGACCAGGTGATCGACTACAAGCGCGAGGACTTCACCAGGAACGGCGTGATCTACGACGTCATCTTCGACGCGGTGGGCAAGCATTCGTTCCGGCGCTGCGAGGGCTCGCTGAAGAACGGCGGCTGCTATCTGCCCACGGACAAGGTCGAGAACATGGTCCTGGCGATGAGGCCGCGCCCGCGAGACGGCAAGAGGGTGCTCTTTCCTCTGAACGTGCGCCCAGGGGACGTCTCCTTCCTCAGGGATCTCGTCGAGGCCGGCGAGTTTCGCCCGGTAATCGACCGCACCTACCCTTTCGAGGACGTCGTCGAGGCGGCGCGCTACGTGGACACGGAGCAGAAGGTCGGCAACGTCATCCTGACCGTCGCCTGATTCCCTTAGCGCTTTCACACGGCCGAAACGCGGCTCGCGCCTAGCCTACCGCTGCGTACATCGCCTCCTGAAGGGCCCCCGACTTCGCCGGCGCCAAGGCGATCGCGAACACGGACACGGTGTGGCCGCCCGCAAAAGCCGTCGAGAGGTAATCCCCGACCATGTGGCCGAGCGTGGTGTTCGGCAGCCACGCCAGGTCCATCGCCCGGTGGTTCAGCTTGTGAGAGTTGCTCCACGTCTTGCCGCCGTCGCTCGACGAGGTGAATCCGACCTCGAGGCGGCAGGTGTCCGGCGTCGGGAACGTGCAGGCCGCATTCGGGTAGAAGTAGAAGGTCAGCGCCAGGTGGGCGGTCGTCCCGCTCGTCGCCGGGTCGACGCCGAGCCCAGGGATGAAGTGGTCGACGCCGCTGGTCACCTTGTCGATCGGGATCCGGACCACGCTCGACCACGTGAGCGCGTCGGATGAGGTGCTGTAGACGATGTCGTTGGAGCTGCAGCCCGCTCGGAAGCGGCAGTCGTGCCAGTAGGCGTACAGCAACCCCGCGGCGTCGACAGTCAGCGCGGGAGCAGGCGTCGCCCGCATGCCGACCACTCCGTGGAGCTGCGAGAGCGAGATGATGACCGGGGCGCTGAACGTCATGCCGCCGTCCGTCGAGCGGGTGGTCGTGATACCGAAGCCGACGATCACGAGCGTGCCGTTGGGCTGCACGATCGTCTGGATCCCGCCAAGCGCGGCCGACGTCACCGGGGCGCTCCAGGTGAGCCCGCCGTCGTCCGAGTGCACGGTCACGTCGTGGCCAGTCGTCAGGTTGACGATCGAGACGTAGCAGCGGCCATAGAAGGGGCTGGAGGGGGTGCTGTCACACGCGATCCAGGGGTGGTCGAGGATGCCGCCCGCGAACACGTTCAGTGGCGCCGTCCAAGTGAGGCCGCCGTCGGTCGAGCGGTTGACCAGGATCGAGCTGGCCGCGCTGGCGCAGTCAGGCGCCGTGCAGTCGAGTGACGAGGCGAGCCAGACCGCGTGCCGCGCGTCGAAAGCCACGGCCGCGTCGGTCACCCGGACGAACGCTCCCGGCGATGGCGAGTAGATCGTCAGGCCGGGGAGAAATCCCTTAGTCCACGAAGCACCGGCGTCATGCGACGTTGTGAAGCCGATGCCCGACGAGCCGCCGCCGGCGAAGAACCGCCCGGCCTGGAAAATCGCGACGACCGTGCTGCCCGCCGCCACCGTTTGGGACTCCACCTCCGTCTGGTGCTGACTCGACGGGTTGGTGAACGGGTCGGAGCTGACCTGCCGGACCTTGGGCGGGCCTGCCGCCTCCACGGTCGCGGGGCTGAGCAGGGTGAGCGAGCACGCGAGGACCGTGAGCCGGAAAAGGGTGCGCCAGGTCATGCCGAACCTTCCTTCGCGAGCGCAAAAAGTGGCGGGGGCGCGGCGGAGTCTATCGCTCCACGGAGCGATTGACAATGACTTAACGGCGCTGGTGGGGGCTAGCTTTGGGGAGGCTCGCCGGAGGCCACTAGCTCGCGAAGGCGCTCGCGCCTGAAGCGGCCGGCGAAGAGCGGGACGAACCGCGGCACCCTGGAGCTATCTCCTTCACGACCAGGAAGGTCATCACCCGGGGACTCCCCAAGGCCCCGGCGGCAGGGCACTCGAATCACACGGCCTCGCCCGGCTGCGGCTCCTGGGCCGCCCGGTGGCCCTGGGCGGCGGTTCCCCGGCGGGTAGAGAGGATCGAACCGATCAACACGAGGGCAAATCCGGCCCCCATGCCGACGGTGAAGCTCTCGTGCAGTACGGACACGCCGAGGACCGCGGCCACCGCCGGGTTGACATACGTGATGACGGTGGAGCGGACGGGCCCGATCTCCGCGATCAGCGCGAAGAAGAGGAGGAACGCGACCGCTGTGCACACCACGGCGAGCACGCTGACGGAGCCCATCGCGGCCAGGCTCGGCGCCGCGTGCGGCCACTGGGCGATGGCGAACGGCGCGTAGGCCACAAAGCAGATCGCGAGCGCGACACCGGTGACCGTCACCGACGGAATTCCGGTCAGATAGCGGGCGAGGATCGCGGGGCCGAGCGCGTAGCCGACGACCACGCCGGCCATCTCCGCGAGGGCGAGCGGGCTCGAGGCGCGCAGGTCGAACCCGACGATCAGGGCGACGCCGACGAGGCCGAGCAGCAAACCCGCCATCGTCCCGACGCCGAAGTACTCCCGGTTGCCGAAGCCTGCGGCGATGATGACGCCCGCCAGCGGAACCGCCGCCACGAGCAGGCCGGCGAGCGCGCTCGTGATCTGCTGCTCCGCGCTGGAGAGCAGGAACCACGGCGCGGCCACCTCCACGCCGGCGAAGGCGAGGAGATAAGGCCACCGGCGCCCGATCGGCCTTAGACCTCCGCGATTCACGACGAACGGCAGGAGGATCAGCGTCGCCACGCCCGTGCGGATGAAGACGAGGACGGCGGGCGAGATCTCGGCCACCGCGACGCGGATCAGGAGATACGGGATGCCCCAGATCACGCACATGGCGGCGAACAGAAGAAGACCCCGGCGGCTCACCAGGCCTTAAACCTAGCGGCCGCCGAGAGTCTTCCGCCAGATCGCTACGCCTCGACGAAAGTGGTCGCTGTTTCCTTGATCGCCGCCGGCGAGCGCGACTGCAGGTAGAAGTAGACGATCACCCCGATCACCATCCACACCATCACGACCGCGGGAGCGTAGCTCGCGGGCGCCGTGAGGCCTGCGATGCCGAGGCCGGCGAAGTCCTGGCCGAACGACGCGACGAGCACCGGGATGAAGATGAGAACGCCGACGACCGGCACGATCACGTTCCACAACACGTTCAGCTCGGCGCGTTGCTCGCGCACGTAGAAGACGAGGTTGGCCACGTTGGTGAGGATGTAGATGCCGACGATGATCAGCGTCGCCACCGTGCCCAGGAGCGCGAAAGCGTTC
>DATEGB010000025.1:0-32269 GCA_035280365.1 Candidatus Dormiibacterota bacterium
GTGGACTGTGGAACGGAGGGGGTCCGCGGGGGAGGCCTGCCTCCCCCGCGCTGAGGCCCGTGCGGCCGGTTTGATCAAGTGACACTCGATGAAGGCAGTCGTTTTCGCTCGCAATGGCGGACCCGAGGTTCTCGAATACACCGACGTACCTGAGCCGTCCGCCTGTGACGGCCAGGTCGTGGTCGACGTCGAGGCCGTGGGCGTCAACTTCCGGGATGTCTACGAGCGCGAGGGCCACGGCTACGGCGCCAAACCGCCGGCCGTCATCGGCGCCGAGGGCGCCGGCGTCGTCGCCGGCACAGACCAGCGGGTCGCCTGGCTCGACGTGCCGCACAGTTACGCGGAGCGCGTCGCCGCGCCTCGCGACCGGCTCGTCCCGGTTCCCGAAGGCGTCTCGACCGAGCTCGCCGCGGCGGCCATGCTGCAAGGGGTCACCGCGTACTACCTCGCCCACGACTCGTACCCGATCCAGCAGGGCGACTGGGTCCTGATCCACGCCGCGGCCGGCGGCGTCGGCCGGCTGCTGACGCAGGTCGCGAAGCTGGCCGGCGGTAAGGTCATCGCCACCACGTCGAGCGACGAGAAGTCGCGCCTGGCCCGCGAGGCAGGAGCGGATGAGGTCATCGGTTACGAGGGCTTCGCCCAGCGCGTCCGGGAGATCACGGCAGGCGAAGGCGTCGCCGCCGTGTACGACGGCGTGGGCCGGACGACCTTCGAGGAAGGCCTGCACGCCATCCGGCCGCTCGGACGGATGATCCTTTACGGCGCCGCCAGCGGCCAGCCCGAGCCGTTCGCCCTCCAGCGCCTCGCGGGCTTCGGCTCCCTCTACGTGCAGCGCCCGACGCTGCAAACCTACACGCGCACGACCGGGATGCTGCGCGCGCGCGCGACCAGGGTCTTCGAGCTGGTCGCGGCCGGGAGATTGAATGTGAGAATCGGCGCGCGTCATCCGCTGCGCGAGGCGAGGCAGGCGCACTTCGACCTGCAGGCGCGGAAGACGACCGGCAAGATTCTCCTTTTGCCCTAGGTCTTCTTCGGTTTTCTCGCCACGGTAACGACGTTGGCCTGCGCGACCGGGCGGACGACGATCTCGTCGATGTCCACGTGCGGCGGGCGGGTGACCGCGAAGACCACGCAGTCGGCGATGTCCTCGGCGGTCAAAGGCTTGATGCCTTCGTAGGGCGCCCTGGCCGCCTTTCGGTCGCCGTGGAATCGCACGAGGCTGAACTCGGTTTCGACGAGGCCCGGCGCGATCTCGGTGATCCGGATCGGCTCACCGTTGAGCTCCAGCCGCAGCGTCCTGGTGATCGCGCGCACCGCGTGCTTGGCCGCCGTGTAGCCGGCGCCGCCCTTGTAGGTCTCGAAGCCCGCGATCGAGCCGATGTTGACGATGTGGGCGTGCCTGGCCTTGCGGAGCAGAGGAAGGCACTCGCGTGTCATCCACATCAAACCAAGCACGTTCGTCTGCCACATCCCGATCCATTCGTCGTCGCGCGCCTCGGCGACCGGGTTCAACCCGAGGGCGCCGCCGGCATTGTTGACGAGCACATCGATGCGGCCGAACTTCTTGCCCACCTCGTTGACGAAGTCGCGCACGCTGTCCTCGTCGGTGACGTCCAGGCGCATTGCCACGCCGTCTTCGCCGGCGACGCGCTGCAGCCGCTCGACCCTGCGCGCACCGACGACGACCCGGTATCCATGACGGCCGAGCGCGATCGCGGTCGCGGCCCCGATGCCCGACGAGGCACCCGTGACGACGGCGACACCACTCACGCTCGATCCCCCCGTGCAAACGCTTGCAAATCCCGCGCCCGCCAAGCGTAACCTAGGGCCCAGAGTGCTGGCCGCGATCGTCACGTTCATCGTGTTCGTGCTCGTCATCGCCGGCGTCCTCGTGATCGTCGGCCCACGAAACGTGGTCCGGCGCGTGCGCTCGCTCGCCATGCCAACAGGCGTCCCGCCGGTGTTCGAGCCGCGGCGACCGCGCGAGACGCCGCAGGCGGTCAACCCCAGGACGCAGCGCGTGCTCGTTGCGGCGGCGCGGCTCGCGGCCTGGTTGCGCGCCCACGGCCACGAAGACGCGGCGCGCGAGATCCGCAACGCGTTAGCCCGGATGACCGGCAATGAGCCGGCGGGGCTCTACGCCCTCCAGACCACGCTGCGACGGATCCGGGTCGTCAACGTGACCGACAGCGCTTCGCACGAACGGCTGCAGGCGCTGGTGGAGGAGCTCCGCACCGCGGTCCAGGACCGGTTCGAGCAGCTGGAGCTGCTTCCATTCCGAAAGCCCTGACCGAACGCCGGCGGGTCAGCTCCGGGTCGCCGTTCGAGAAGACGATCGGCTTCTGCCGCGCCGTGCGGGCCGGCGACCGCGTGCTGGTGTCGGGCACGGCGCCGGTGTGGCCCGACGGCTCCGTCGACCCTGACGCGTACGTCCAGGCGCGGCGCTGCTTCGAGATCATCGAGGCGGCCTTGAACGAGGCGGGCGCGTCGGTCGACCAGGTCGTGCGGACGCGGATGTTCGTGACCGACGCCGCCTACGGCGAGGCCGTCGGAAGGGCGCACGGCGAGGTCATGTCCGCGGCCCGGCCGGCTGCGACGATGGTGGTAGTCAAGGCGCTGCTCGACGAACGCTGGAAGGTCGAGATCGAAGCCGAGGCGATCACTACTTAGCCGGCTTGGGTCCCTTTCCCGATTCGACGTACCGCTTCAGGTTCTGCATGTTCTTCCGGATGCCGGCCGCGTACTGCGGCCCGAGGACGCCGGTCGCGAAGCGGAGGAGGCCGCCGAGCTGGTAGTCCATCTCGTAGACCAGCCGCGTCGACCCGTCCTTGCGTTTCGAGTAGGTGTACGACCACGTGCCGTTGAGCGGCCCCCTCGTGAACCGGCCGGAGCACTTCTTCGCCGGCACCCACACGTCCTGCTCGACTTCGAGCAGGAACTTCTGACCGCCGATGTCGAGGTGATAGCGGTAGCGCGTGCCCTTGCCGGGCGAGCCGGCGTCGAGCCTGTCGACCTTGTCGAGGTTGGTCGTCCACTTGGGCGCGTTTTTGACGTCCTCGGCGACGACCGCCCAGACGCGCTCGGGCGGCGCATCGATGTCGACCGCTTCGTGGATCGTCGCCATGAATCGATCATGGCATCCGCATGAGTGACGCCGCGCCCAGCCGGATGCTCGGGGCGCTCCGCCACCGCAACTACCGGCTTTTCCTTGTCGGCCAGATCGTCTCCACGATCGGCACGTGGATGCAGACGGTCGCCCTGCCTTGGCTCGCGCTCGAGCTGACCCACAATGGCTTCCTGGTCGGCCTCGCGCTCGCCGGCCAGTTCCTGCCTGTGCTCCTGCTCAGCCCGTTCGCGGGCGAGATCGCCGACCGCTACCGCAAGCGCACGGTCCTGCTGCTGACCCAGTCGTCGTTCGTCGTCCCGCCGCTGGGCCTTTTCATCGTCACGGCCACGGGCCACGCGCGCTACTGGATGGTCATCGTCGCGGCGGTCGCGACCGGGATCATCAACGCCCTCGACGTCCCGTGCCGGCAGGCCTTCCAGGTCGAGATGGTCGGCAAGCAGGACCTGCTCAACGCCATCGCCCTCAACTCGTCGGTCTTCAACGCGTCCGCCGTGATCGGGCCGTCGATCGCGGGGGTGCTCATCGCGCTGGTCGGCGTCCCCATCTGCTTCCTGATCAACTCCCTCAGCTACCTGGCGGCCATTGCCGCCCTGCTGCTGATGCGCGACCTGCCCGCCGTCGCGCGCCGCACGGAGGAGGAGCCGCTCGCGGTCCGGCTCGCCCAGGGCACGGCATACGCGCGGCGAGAGCCGGTGGTGGGGCTGCTGCTCATCGTCGTGGCGACGTTCTCCCTGTTCGCCATGAACCGCACGACCCTGATGCCGCTGTTCGCCGACCAGGTGCTGCACGTCGGCGCGCACGGCTTCGGGTTCCTGCTCGCGTCGATGGGGCTGGGCTCGTTGTCGGGCGCGCTCACGCTGGCCTTCTTTCCTTACCTCGGCGCCGACGCGCGGCGCCAGCTGTGGATGGCCGCCATCTGGGTCGCGGCGCTGCTCGAGTTTTCGGTCTCGCGCACTTTCGTGCTCTCTCTCGCCGCGCTTTTCGTCGCCGGCTACTGCCAGATCTCGTTCGTCGCCGCTGCCAACAGCCGCATCCAGACCCTGACCCCCGACCACCTGCGCGGCCGGGTGATGGCGCTCTACGCCGAGGCGCTGATCGGAGTCGGGCCGTTGGGCGCGACGCAGGCCGGAGCGCTGGCCACGCTGTTCGGCGCACCGTGGGCGCTGGCCATCGGCGCGTCCGCCGCGGGCGCCGTCGCGCTCGTGGTGCGGTTGGTGCGGCCCGACGTTTTCGGCGGTCAGCCCAGGAAGACTTCGAGCACCGAGGCGAGCGCGAGCGCCGGCACGAGCCAGCGCAGCGCGCGCACGTAGTCGGCGAACGCCGCCAGCACCCGCGACGTCCAGCCGCCGGCGGGGTCCATGTGGATCGCCGCGGCGCCGATCTGGATCGCCAGCCCGCCGGCGATGATCGCGGCCGGGATCTCGACGAAGCCGTTGGGCACGATGCCGCTCAGGGCGAACGACCACGACGTCAGGGCGGCGGCGAAGCCGAGGATGAAACCCGGCGCGAAGGTCAGGAGAAAGCCGCTCAGGCCCGCCGTCACAACAGCGAGCCCGGCGACCAGCAGGAACGCGAGCACGTTGTGGCTGAAGATGGCCAGCGCCTCCCCGACAGCGCCGCCACCGCCGGTCGAGCGGACCAGGCTCGTGAGCACGGGCCTCACCACGTTCGCCGGTATAGCGCTCGTCATGCCCGCGAGGTAACCCGCGAAAGCGCCCGCCGGAAACCCCGCGGCGGCGATCAGGATCGGCGTGCGCCGCATCCAGATGAGGCGCAGGAGCGCCGGCCGGCCTCGGTAGCTGGCGTTGATCGCGTTCGTTGCGCGCCGCCAGGGGTTGCGCAGGCCGACGTCGCGCGCCAGGAGCGCCTCGCGCGAGAAGCCGTTGAAGCCCATGCGCAGGAAGACGACCGCGACGAGGGCCATCAGCAGCGCGAAGCCCCAGAGGAACTCCGCGCGGCCGACCAGGATGAGCGCCGCCTCGACCTGGAGGACGACCGACATCGGCAGGATGATGAAGGACGCCATCACGTTGGCCGCGCGCATCGTCCGCGCGTTGAGACTGATGATCACCGCCCCCGCGACCATGGCCGCGACCTGGCAGATCGTCGACAGGGCGAGCGCGAGCAGGATGGCCAGCGGGAAGTAGCCAAGGCCTGGGAACGCGACGAGGCAGTAGATCAGCAGACCCCCGTAGCAGAGGGTCAGGGACACGGCCAGCACCGCCGCGACCTTGCCCGCGTAGATCTCGGCCTCGCGCAGCGGCGTCGAGAGCAAGACCTCAAGGGTCGTGCGCTCCCGCTCGCCCACGAACGACTCGAGGGCAAGGACCAGCGAGAAGCTGGCCGGGATGAAGACCACGAAGAAGGCGCCGACCAGCGACAGCCGGTCCACGACCGCGGTGCCGCCGCCGAAGATGGCGAGCGCGCGCACGCCCGAGGCCGAGGCGATGGGGATGGCGAGCGTCAGGGCGACCATGGCCGCGATGAGGCGCAGCTCGCTCGTCGCGTCGCGCAGGTCGCGCCTCGCGACGATGGCGGCCTTACGCCGTTCCAGCTGCGGCCAGCTCACGGCGCTCCTCCAGGTGATTGCCCACGATCGCGAGGTAGATGTCCTGCAGCGTCGGGAGCTCGCGCACCTCCTGGCGCACCTTCAACCCGGACTGGCGGCGCAGCTCGACCATGTTGCCGACGGCGAGCGCGCGGCCGGCGGACATGATGCCGATGTCGCCGGCAAGGTGCTCGGCCTCGTCCATGCTGTGCGTGCAGATCACCAGCGCGCACCCGTCGCGCTGGAGGTCCTTGAGGTAGCTCCACGCGCGGCGCGCGCTGTCCGGGTCGAGGGCGGACGTCGGCTCGTCGGCCAGCACCAGCCGCGGCCGGTGGAGCGTGGCGCGGATCAGGGCTACCTTCTGGCGCATTCCCTTCGAGAACGTGCCCAGCCAGCGGTCGCCCGCGTCGGCGAGCTCGAACATCTCCAAAAGCTCCTCGATCCGGCGCCGGCGCAAGGCCGGCTCGACGTCGTAGATCGCCCCGAAGTGGTCGAGGTACCCGCGCGCCGACATGCGCTCGTACAGCCCCGGCACCTCGGGCATCATGCCGACGAGCGCGCGCACGCCCGCGGGGTCGTCGGCCGCGTCCACGCCGTCGACGCGCACCGTGCCGGCCGTCGGCAGCAGAACGCCGGCCATGCAGCGGAGCGCGGTCGTCTTGCCGGCGCCGTTGCGGCCGAGCAGGACCAGGCAATCGCCCTCCTGGACGCGGACGGTCAGGTCGCGGAGGGCGACCACGTCGCCGTAGCGCTTGGCGAGGCCTTCGACTTCGAGCACGGCTGTCGATTGTGACGGGCTACTTCGTCGAAGTTGGCGGTTTAGGGAATCTGGCCCCGATGTCCGGGCCGTAGCCGCCTATCGCGCGGCGTGACCAGATCCACATCAATACCGCCGCGGCCACGAACGTCGCGATCCCGGCCAGCAGGACCACGACGGCCGGCGCGCCGAACCCCGCCGCCACAAGTCCGCCGATGGCCCCCCCGACGGCGGCCACCATCACCGACACCACGCCTGGCAGGGTCTGCAGGTTGTGCACCATCGAACCCAGCGCAGACGCCCCGGACGGCTCGATGCGCAGCGTTTGCAGGGCGCCGGCGAGGTCGTCGTGCCCACTGGTGGTGAAGTTCGCCTCGAGCTCCGGGTGCAACTCCAGGTATGCGTGGCGGATGCGGTTCATCGCGAGCACCCACTGGAAGTCGTCGCGGTTGAGCGCCAGCAGCCGGGCGACGGTGAAGAAGCCGACGACGAACACCACCGCGAGCATGAAGATCGCGATCGAGACGAAGGCCGGCCCGAAATGATCTGCCTGTGCGACCAGGGCCAGGGCGATGACGGCGCCGGAGAGGATGGCTAGGAACATGTTCACGCGGCCGAGCGACTCCTGGTACGTCAGGGCGCGCGTCGCGAGCAGGCTCCAGTGCTCGGTGGCCAGGATCTGGATGATCTCGGAGTCGCGGCGTTGCGGTGGCATCTCAGTCGACATCGCACTATCTTTGCGCTTCCGACCTCGGCGCCAGCCGGGTCGCGAGCTTCGCCATCGGCGCGGAAACCCCAGATAGTCGCGACTCTCCGAGTTTTTCGCGCGTCGACTCCCCGGTCAGTCGCGCCTATCCGGGCTCGACGGCCCACCACCGGGCCAGATCGGTCGAGCCGGAGCTCCGCCCGCTGTCCAATCACTCAGTCCCGTGGGAGATACCTGGGCAGGTCGGCCAGCGAGTTGAACCCCTTCGCCTCGAGGTGCGCGGCGATGCCGTCGTGCACCTCCGCGATGGCCCGCGGATTGACGAACGTCGCGGTCCCGACCTGGACCGCGGTGCAGCCGGCGACCAGAAACTCGAGCGCGTCTTCTGCGCATGCGATGCCGCCGAGGCCGACCACCGGGATGCGCACCGCGCGCGCCGCCTGGTGGGCCAGGTGGACGGCGAGCGGCCGGATCGCCGGTCCCGACAGGCCGCCAGTGCGGAAGCTGAGCCGCGGCCGGTACGAGTTGAGATCGATCGACATGCCCACGAACGTATTGATCGCGCACAGCGCGTCGGCGCCTGCCGACTCGACCGCGCGGGCGATCACGCCGATGTCGCTCACCATAGGCGTGAGCTTCACCCACACCGGGAGCTTCGTCCGCTTGCGCACCGCCTCGGTCACGGCCGCCGCCGCCCGCGGGTCGTTACCGAAGTAGAGCCCGCCCTGCTCGACGTTCGGGCAGGAGATGTTGATCTCGAAGCCGGCGATGCCCGGAACGCGATCGAGGCGGACCGCCAGCTCGGCGTACTCGGCGGCCGATTCGCCGTTGATGTTCACCAGCACCGGAAAGTCCCACTCCGCCCACCGGGGCGCGTAGTCGCGCACCAGGGCGTCGGCGCCCGGGCCCTGCAGGCCGATCGCGTTCAGCATCCCGCCCGGCGTTTCGACGATGCGCGGCGGCGGCGTGCCTTGGCGAGGCTGCAGGAAGATGCCCTTCGACACCATGCCGCCGAGCGCGCGGCGCTCTAGCAGCGGCACCTCGGTGCCGTAACCGAATGTGCCGGAGGCGGCCAGGACCGGGCTGCGAAGGCGCAGCCCGCCGACCTCGACCGACATGTCGGGCGTCATTCGCCGACGGCGTACGGAAGGTGCGCCGGCAACGCGGCCCAGTCGACGTCGGCGGCGCGGTAGACCGGTCCCTCCGTGCAGGCGCGGTCGTACCCCCCGCGTTTCAGGGGCACGGCGCAGCCGAGGCAGATGCCGGTGCCGCAGCCCATGTAGGTCTCGACCGCGACCTGGGCGTCGGGCCAGCGCTCGGCGACTGCGGCGAGCATGCGATTGGGCCCGCAGGCGAGCACCAGGTCCGCGTCGGGCGCCGCGGCCACGGCCGTGCCGTGGAAGCCCCGCGAGCCGTCGTCGGTCGCCCAGATGATCTTGTCTCCGTCCGCCTCGGAGCACAGCTCCACCGCCGTGCGCGCCCCATGGACCCAGGTCACGTGCGCCGCGGCGGATCTCGCGTCGCGAGCCGCCAATGGCATGGGCGCGACGCCCAGGCCGCCGCTAAGCAGAATGACTGCGCCCTGCGCGCGCCCGGCGAGCGCGCGGGACCCGGAGATCTCGAATCCGCGACCGAGCGGCCCGAGGCAGCTGACGCGATCGCCAGGCTTCATCCCGAGCAGCTGCGCCGTGCCCGCGCCGACCGCCTTGAGCACCACCTCGATGGTCTCGCCGTCCGCTCGGTACACCGAGAAGGGCCGGCGCAGCACAGGCCCGGGCGACCAGCCGAGGTTGACGAACTGCCCGGCGCGCACAGCGTGCGCGATCTCCGGCGCCCGAAAGCCCAGGACGAACATGCCGCGCGCGACCTGGCGCTTGCCGGTCAGCGCGGCGTCAAACAGAAACATTCGGGGCGGAAACACTTTCCCGCCACTCCCCGATCGTCCGCACCTCCATCTGCTCGCGCGCGTTGACCGCCGACTCCAGCAGCGCGCTTGCCGTGTCAAGGGACGTCAGGCATGGGATGCGCCGCTCGACCGCGGCCCGGCGGATCTCGAAGCCGTCCTTGAAGACTGGGTTGCCGTCGCCGGGGTCCTCGTAGACGTTCGACATCGTGTTGATGACGAGCTGGACCTCGCCGCGGTCGATGATGTCGACCACGGTCGGGCCCTCATCGCCTATCTTGGCTACGACCCGAGGCGAGAACCCGGCGGCCCGCAGGGCGCGAGCCGTGCCCTCGGTCGCGACGAGCTTGCAGCCGAGCTGGACCAGGCGGGAGACGATGGGAAACAGCTCCGGCTTGTCGGCGTCCGCGATCGTGAGCAGAGCCGCGCTTCCGCGCTCTACGTGCACGCCCGAGGCGGCGAACGCCTTGCGCATCGCCTCGTTCAGGGTGCGCGCGATGCCGATCGCCTCGCCGGTGGACTTCATCTCCGGGCCGAGGTACGAGTCGACCTTGGCCAGCTTGTTCATGGAGAACACCGGGGCCTTCACGGCAACCAGGTCGCGGCGCGGGACCAGGCCCGTCTTCCAGCCGAGCTCCGCCAGCGTACGGCCGAGCATCACGTTCGTGGCGAGCCGGACCATGGGCACTCCGGTCACTTTGGAGAGGAACGGCACCGTGCGCGAGGCGCGCGGGTTGACCTCGAGCACGTACACGCGCCCGCGGTGCACGACGTACTGCACGTTGACGAGGCCGCGCAGGCGGAGGTGCCGCGCGATGCGCACCGTGTAATCGACGATCTGGTCGATCTCCCCTCGCTCGAGCCCGGGCGCGGGATAGACCGCGTAGGAGTCGCCGGAGTGGACGCCCGCGCGCTCGACGTGCTGCATCACGCCGGGGATGACGACCGTCTCGCCGTCGGCGATCGCGTCGACCTCGACCTCGACACCCTGCAGGTACTTGTCGACGAGCACCTGGCCGCGGGGCATGGCGCCGATCGCCCAGACCATGTACCGCCGCAACTCCTCGCGGTTGCGCACGATCTCCATCGCCCGGCCGCCGAGGACGTAGGACGGACGCACCAGCACCGGGTAGCCGCTCCGCTCGGCGATCGCCTCGGCCTCCTCGACGGTCGTGGTCGTCTCGCCCATCGGCTGCGGGACTCCGATCGCGTCGAGCGAGGCGGCGAACGCACGCCGGTCCTCCGCCAGGTCGATCGCGTCGACGCTCGAGCCGAGGATGGCGACGCTGTTCCGGTCGAGCGGCTCGGCCAGGTTGATCGCCGTCTGGCCGCCGAACTGCACCAGGGCGCCGCCCGCGCGCTCGGTGCGAGCGACGTGCAGCGAGCCGTCGAGGTCGAGCGGCTCGAAGTAGAGCCGGTCCGAGGTGTCGAAGTCGGTCGAGACCGTCTCGGGGTTCGAATTGACCAGGACCGCGCGCACGCCGGCCTCACGGAGGGCCCACGCGGCGTGGACGGAGCAGTAGTCGAACTCGATGCCCTGGCCGATGCGGATCGGTCCGGAGCCGACCACCTCGACGGTCTGGGCGTCGACGGGATGGCTCTCGGTCTCGTCCTCCCAGCACGAGTAGTAGTAGGGCGTCGCGGCTTCGAACTCGCCGGCGCAGGTGTCGACGAGCTTGTACGTCGGCGCCGCGGGCTCGACCGTCTCGCCCCGCAGGGCCTCGATCATCGCGTCGGAGAAACCCGCCCGGCGCAGCTCGCGCACGCTGCCGTCGGTCTCCAGGCGGACGATGTTCGCCAGCCGGTCGATGAACCAGCGGTCGATGCCGCTGCGCTGGGCGAGCGAGTCGGGGTCCGCCCCGTTGCGGAGCGCGTTGAGCAGCGAGAAGAGGCGCCGGTCGTTGGGCTGGTCGATCGTCTCCGGGCCGAGCTCCCACGCCGGGGGCGGCGTCTGCTCGAGCGAGCGCATCGCCTTGGTCAGCGCCGCCTCGAAGGTGCGCTCCAGCGCCATCACCTCGCCGGTCGAGGCCATCTGCGTGCCGAGCCGGCGCTCGCCCGCGGGGAACTTGTCGAATGGCCAGCGCGGGATCTTGACGACGCAGTAGTCCAGGGCCGGCTCGAAGGCGGCAAACGTGCGGCCGGTGATCTCGTTGCGGATCTCCTCCAGGCGGCGGCCTACCGCGACTTTCGCCGCCACGCGCGCGATGGGATAACCCGTGGCCTTCGACGCCAGCGCGGACGAGCGGCTGACGCGGGGGTTCACCTCGATCACGTAGTACTGCGAGCTCCTGGGGTCCAGCGCGAACTGCACGTTGCAGCCGCCTTCGAGCCCGAGGGCGCGGATGATGCGGATCGCCGACGAGCGCAGCATCTGGTGGTCGCGGTCGGAGAGCGTCTGCGCCGGCGCGACGACGATCGAATCGCCCGTGTGCACGCCCATCGGGTCGAGGTTCTCCATGTTGCAGACCGTGATGCACGTGTCCGCGCCGTCGCGCATGACCTCGTACTCGATCTCCTTCCAGCCCCACAGCGACCGCTCCACGAGGACCTGGTGTATCGGCGAGGCGGCCAGGCCGCGTGTGGCCACCCGCTCGAGGTCCAGCTCGGTGGTGACGAAACCACCGCCCGTGCCACCGAGCGTGTACGCGGGCCGGATGACGAGCGGAAGGCCGTTGGCGGCCGCGAAGTCGCGGACGTCCTCGATCGACTGGCACACGCGCGACTCGGGCACCGGCTCGCCGATCTCCTCCAACATCTGCTTGAAGGCCTGGCGGTCCTCCGCCTTGCGGATGGTCTCGATGCCGGCGCCCAGGAGCCGCACCCGATGCCGCTCGAGCACGCCCGCGTTGGCCAGGTCGGTCGCCAGGTTCAGGCCCGTCTGGCCTCCGAGCGTGGGCAGGAGCGCGTCGGGGTTCTCGCGCTGGATGACCTTCTCCACCGCCTCCACCGTCAGCGGCTCGAGGTACACGCGGTCGGCGACGTCCTCGTCGGTCATGATCGTGGCCGGATTCGAGTTGACGAGCACGGTCTCGATCCCTTCCTCGCGCAGCGCCTTGCACGCCTGCGTGCCCGCGTAGTCGAACTCCGCCGCCTGGCCGATCACGATCGGCCCGGAGCCGAGGATCAGGACCTTGCGCGGCCGGGGCTCTTCTTTCATGCCCGAAACGGCGCGCATCAGCGGCGCCCGGTTGCGGGCCATGTCGAGGAAGCGGTCGTACAGGTGCTGGTTGTCCTGCGGCCCCGGGCAGCCCTCGGGGTGGTACTGGACGCTGAATGCGGGCAGCGTCCGGTGGCCGAGACCCTCGACCGAACCGTCGTTCAGGTTGCGCTGGGAGACGTAGAAGTCGCCGCGCGGAATCGACGCCGCGTCGACCTGGAACTCGTGGTTCTGGCTCGTGATGTGGACGCGGCCGGAGTCGAAGTCCTTGACCGGATGGTTGGCGCCGTGGTGGCCGTAAGGGAGGCGCGACGTCGTCGCCCCGGCGGCGCGGCCGAGGATCTGGTGGCCGAGGCAGATGCCGAAGAGCGGGACGCCGCCCAGCGCCTGCCGCGCCAGCTCCACCGGTCCGTCCAGCACCGCGGGGTCGCCGGGGCCGTTGGACAGGACCAGGCCGTCGGCGCCTGTGGCGTGCACGTCTGCCCACGTCGCCGTGTGCGGCAGGACGACGACGCGGCAGCCTCGCTCGCGCAGCGAGCGCAGGATGTTCGACTTGACGCCGTAGTCCACAACCGCGACGACCAGGCCTTCGCCATCAGTGCGCCTTCGCGTGCTGAGTTCCGGCGGCAAGGGCTCGAACCATTCCTCCCTCTCCGTCCTCGACGTCTGGGAGACGAGGTCCTGCTCGGCAAGCGGCGTGACGCGGCGGGCCGCCTCCGCGAGCTCCTCCAGCCGCGCTATCGACGGCGCCGACGGTTCGTGGACGAGCAAGGCGCGCAGCGCTCCGTGCATACGGATGTGGCGGGTCAGGGCGCGGGTGTCGACCTCGGCGATCGCGGGCACGTTCCAGCGCTTCAAGTACCCGTCCAGCGAGGCTTCGCTCGAGTGGTGGCTCGGCGCCGGGCACGCCCAGCGCACGACGAGAGCGCGCGCCCACGGTCGCGCCGACTCGGCGTCCGCGTCGCGCACGCCGTAATTGCCCTGGAGCGGGTAGGTCATGCACACCATCTGGCCGGCGTAGGAGGGGTCGGTCAGAACCTCCTCGTAACCGGTCATTGCGGTGTTGAAGACGACCTCGCCCTCACCCACGATGTCCGCGCCCAGCGGCGCGCCCACGAATGCCCGCCCGTCCTCGAGCACCAGCGCCGCGTGGTTTTTACTCGCCAACGATCACCGCCTGGTCGAGGCCGTCCACCTCGGCCACGAGCACCTCGATGCGCTCGGTGTCGGAAGTCGGCACGTTCTTGCCCACGTAGTCGGGCCGGATCGGGAGCTCGCGGTGGCCGCGGTCGACCAGGACCGCGAGCTGGATGGCGCGCGGGCGGCCGAAGTCCATCAGGGCGTCCATCGCGGCGCGCGCGGTGCGGCCGTGGTGGATCACGTCATCGACCAGGACCACCACCTTGCCGTCGATGTCGGGAAGCTCGCTCGGCGCGCGATGTCCGTCCGGCTTCCGCAGGTGGAGATCGTCGCGGTGTTTCGTCACGTCGAGCCGGCCGTAGGGCACGCTCGTCTCCTCGAGCTGCCGCAGGGTCAGGGCCAGCCGCTGCGCGAGCACGTCGCCTTTGCTGACGATGCCCGCGAGGACGACGTCGCGGACGCCGCGGTTGCGCTCCACGATCTCGTGCGCGATGCGCATCAGGGAGCGGCGGATCTGGTCCGCGTCCATGACCGTGGCCTTGAGGGTGACGCTCATGACAGCAACCGGTCCAGAAGCGCCATCCGGATGTGCAGCCCGTTGCGGGCCTGGCGAAAGTACGCGGAGCGGTCGTCTGCATCGACCTCGGGCGCGATCTCGTCGACTCGCGGCAGCGGGTGCATGAGGATCGCGTACTTGCGCATCTGCGCCATCGCGGCCTGGTCGATTCGGTAGATGCCCTTCACCGCGTTGTAGGCGTCCGGGTCGGCGAATCGCTCCTTCTGGATCCGCGTCATGTAGACGACGTCGACGTTGGGCAGCACGGAGTCGATGTCCTCCGTCTCCACCCACGGCACGTGGTGCTCGTCGAGGTGCGACTTCAGGTCGTCGCGCATGGCGACCTGCGGCGGCGCGACGAACCAGACCTTGACGTCCTTGAACTTGCTCAACAGGTAGGTGAGCGACCGGACCGTGCGCCCGTTGGCCAGGTCGCCCACCATCGCGACGTGCACGCCGTCGATGCGACCGAGTTCGTCCCGGATCGTGTAGAGGTCGAGCAGGGCCTGCGTCGGGTGCTGGCCCGGCCCATCCCCGGCGTTGATGATCGGCACGCTGCTGACCGCGGCCGCTCGCCGCGCAGCGCCCTCCTCGTTGTGGCGAAGGACGATCACATCGGCGTAGCCGCTGACGATGCGGATGGTGTCCTCCAGCGTCTCGCCCTTGGCCGCGGACGAGAACTCGCGCGCGTTGTCCGTGCCCATCGTCGCGCCGCCGAGGCGCAGCATCGCCGCCTCGAAGGAGAGGCGTGTGCGCGTCGAGGGCTCGTAGAACAGCGCCGCCATCACCTGGCCGGCTAGCCGGCCGATGAAGCGATGAGGCTCGCGCTTGATCTCCTCGGCGCGCGCGAGCAGGTCTTCGAGGAGGCTGCGCGAGAACTGCTGGCTTTCGATTACGTGCCGCAGCCGCGACGTGACGGCCATGAAAAAATCTCCTTCCCTGGCTCTCTGGCCAGGACTTAAAGGCGAGCTGGAGGGAGTTTACCGTAACTTAGCTGGTCGACATGGCCAGACGACCGGGACACGTCGAGGTCGTAACCGAGGTCGGTTACTGCAACTTCTGCAATCGCACGCGCAACCTGCGCCGCGAGGAGCACCACCTCGGCGGCCTCGTGCGCACGATCGTGAGCTGCGAGACGTGCCATCGCACGCTTTCGAGCTCGATGGGTGTGGCGACGGCTGAACCCGAGCCTGCTCCCGCTCCCCCCGCGCCCGAGCCGGTGGGTCAAGCGGCTCCCAGGCCAAAACCGAAGCGCGCCCCGGCCAAGAAGCCGGCTGCCAAGAAGCCGGCCGCGAAACCCAGGACCCCGCCGAAGCCGCGCTCGACTGCGACGAGGAAATCAACCAGGAGCCGGTGACCGACACAGCGGTCAAGATCGATCGCCTGGAAAAGGCGTTCGGGCCCAAGAAGGTCCTGCGCGGCATCTCCATGGAAGCCCGCGCGGGCGAGATCTTCGGCCTCCTCGGCCCCAACGGAGCGGGCAAGACCACGACCCTGCGCGTCATCTGCACGCTGCTCGCCCCCGACGGCGGCTCGGTCGAGGTCCTCGGCTTCGACACCCGGACGGCGCCCCAGGAGGTGCGCCGCCGCGTCGGCGTCGTCACCGCCGAGATCGGCGTCTACCCCCGCCTCACGGCGCGCGAGAACATCGCTTACTTCGCCGAGCTGAGCGGAGTCGCGGACGGTGAGCTCGGTCGCAAGGTCGACGCCGTGATCGAGCGCCTCGACATGCGCGATTTCGCCACACAGCGGGCGGAGAGTCTGTCCAGCGGCCAGAAGCAGAAGGTCGCCATCGCCCGCGCGATCGTGCACGACCCGCCGGTGCTGATGTTCGACGAGCCGACCTCCAACCTCGACGTGCTCGCCTCCCGGGAAATCCGGGAGTTCATGGTCGAGTCGAAGGGTCGCGACAAGTGCGTGATCTTCTCGACGCACGTGCTCCATGACGCCGAGCGACTCTGCGACCGGGTGACGATCATCCACGAGGGCCGCGTGGTCGCCGGCGGGCCCACCGCCGACGTCAAGGGCCGCTTCCAGGACCTCGAGGACGCCTTTCTTTCTCTCGTCGAGGCGGCGCCGTGAGCTCGATCCTGATCGTCTTCCGCAAGGAGATCACCGAGATCCTCCGCGACCGGCGCACGCTCATGGCCATCGGCCTCGCGGCGCTCGCCACGCCGGTGGTCCTCTACGTCATCTCCCAGGTCTCGACACGAACCGCCACGCAGACCTACACGGTCGGCTACAGCGGCGACATGCCGGCCGGCCTCGACATCCTGTTTACGTCCACCGGTTTGAAGCTCGAACAGGTCTCCGACCCGGCGGCGGCCGCCAAGCGGCAGGTGGACATCGGGCTGGCGTTCACCGCGGGCGGGGTGGAGGAGTACTACGACCCGACGCGCCAGAGCGCGCAGGTCGCCGACATCCGCATCCAGACGGTGCTCAGCAAGTACGACGCGGCGAAGATCGCGGCGACCCTGCAGCAGAAGGGAGTCGACCCGTCGGTCCTCAACCCGCTGCCGCTCACCGTGCACCCGCTGAGCTCACCGGCGCAGGCCGCTCAGAACGCGTTCCTGAGCTTCTTCCTGCCCTACATCCTGATCACGATGACCCTCACCGGCGGCCTTTCGGCCGCCCTCGACACGTCCGCGGGCGAACGCGAGCGCAAGACGCTCGAGAGCCTGTTGCTCACCCCGGCGCCGCGCAGCCAGGTGCTTGTGGGCAAGATCCTGGCCGTGACGGCGACGAGCCTGGCCGCCGCCATGGTCGCGATCATCTCCATCCTGATCACTCTCAGCCGGATCTCGTTCGGTGGCGAGGGCCGGGTGGCGCAGGTGACCCTGACGCCGCTCGCGGCCGCCGTTATGGTCTGGCTCGCGGTATTGCTCGCCACGTCGTTCGCGTCCCTGACCATCACCCTCGGCACGCTGGCGCGCAACTTTCGCCAGGGCCAGGCCTACGTCACGCCGCTCTACTTCATCACCGTCTTCCCCGCCTCGATCGTGCTCTTCATCCCGGACTTCAACCCCAGCGCCGCCTACTATCTGATCCCGATCCTCAACGCGGTGCTCGTGCTGCGCGACGCGATCGTCCACGACACGCTCTCCTGGAGCTCGTTCCTCGTCACCTCGGCAAGCCTGGTCGCCACCGCGGCGCTCTCCTTCTACGTCGCGCTTCGCCTCTTTACGCGTGAGGCGCTGCTCGTGCGCTCCTAAACTGTTTGGTAGAAGGAGCGAGTTGCGCCGGCGCCTGGAGCTCAGAGACCTTCGGAGCCTCGAGCGGAGAAGCATGTATTCGATCTTCCACCCGCTTGACGTCGACGAGCGGCTGCCACGCGAGCTGATCCTGGAGGGCAGGCGCTACCGCTGGCTCGAGCTGCGCCACCTCGAGATCTTCGGGTTCCTGTACCTGCCCGCGCTGATCCTGACCGTCGTCGTCGTGGGCTCGTTCAGCATGGCGCTCGCGTTCGCCGTCGCGGGCCTCTCGCTGGCCGGCGTGTTCGCGTTCGCGCTCAAGGCGAAGCTGCGCTAGAAGCGCGTATAACCGTGCCATGACCGAAGCAGTGATCGTGGCGTACGGCCGCTCGCCGATCGGGCGCGCGCGCAAAGGATCCCTCGTCGACGTCCGGCCCGACGACCTCGCCGCGCATGTGGTCACGAAGGTCCTGGACAGGGTCCCGCAGCTCGACCCCTCTCAAATCGAAGACCTGATCTGCGGCTGTGGCCTGCCCGGCGGTGAGCAGGGACACAACATCGGCCGGGTGGTGTCCATCCTGGCCCGGCTCGACGTGCCGGGGGTCACGGTCAACCGCTACTGCTCCTCATCGCTGATGACGACGCGCATGGCGGCGCACGCCATCGAGGCGGGCGAAGGCGACGTGTTCCTGTCCGTGGGCGTCGAGTGCGTGTCGCGCTACGGCAGCGGCTACCCCGACGTGCCCGACACCTACAACCCCAAGCTCGTGGCCGGCAACACCGAGGAGTACCCCGACGTCTACATCGCCATGGGCCAGACGGCGGAGAACGTCGCGGCGCGGGAGAAGATCACCCGCGAAGAGCAGGACCGCTACGCGGTCAAGAGCCAGGCGGCCGCGGTCAAGGCGCGCGACGGCGGGTTCTTCGACCGCGAGATCATCCCCGTCCCGCTGCCCAACGGGAACACCTTCACCAAGGACGACGGCCCTCGGCCCGGGACCACGATGGAGGTCCTGGCGACCCTGCAGCCCGCCTTTCGTGAGAACGGAACCGTGACCGCCGGCAATGCGTGCCCGCTCAACGACGGGGCGGCGGCGGTGGTGGTCATGTCCGACCGGAAGGCCGAGGAGCTCGGGATCAAGCCCATCGCCCGCGTCGTGTCGACGGGGCTTTCCGCGCTCGAGCCCGAGTTCATGGGCCTCGGGCCCATCGATGCCTCCAAGCAGGCGCTGAAGCGGGCCGGCATGACGATCGAGGACATCGACATCGTCGAGATCAACGAGGCCTTCGCCGCCCAGGTCATCCCGTCGGCCCGGGGCATCGGCGTCGACCCGTTCAGCGACAAGCTCAACCCCCACGGCGGCGCGATCGCCCTCGGCCACCCCTTCGGCATGACCGGCGCGCGCATCCTCTGCACCCTGCTGAACGAGCTCGACGACCAGGACAAGACCTACGGGCTGGAGACGATGTGCGTCGGCGGCGGCCAGGGGATGGCGATGATCGTGGAGCGGTTGAACTAGCCGGCGACTACCTCGCGCACGATCCGCTCTAGGCTTCGCGGCACGATCCTGCGATGCATCGCGACCAGGAGCCACGGCCAGACGAGGCCGAAGAACGCCAGCAGGCCGAGGAACAGCGGCCACCCGTAGGTCGTCTGGGCCAGCTCCCGCCGGCCGTCGGACCAGACCACGACGGCGGCGAGGACGAAAACCGAAAGTAGGAGCCCGTGGATCGCGGCGTACGTCGCCCACCGGCGAAACGAGCCGTGATACGCGATGCGCTGCAGGCTCTCGCGGCGAAGCTCGACCTCGTTCAGGCCGATGGCATAGGCGGTCCAGAAGCCTCGAGCCGCGAACGAGATCGCATCGCGCGACTGGCTGCGGACGACGTAGTCAGCGCGCCGGCGCGACCCCGGGCTGAGCAGGCCGGTCTGCACGCGACGGGCCATGCGGTCGCTGAAGTCGTCGGGCACCGCCGCGACTTCGATCACACCCTCGTAGGTCGGCGAAAAGGCGCCCATGCCTCACGAGTCTAGGCACGCCTGGCGACGTTCTGACCCCCGTACCGGATCACTTTTTGCGTTCGCGCTCCCTCTCCCGCCTCTCCCACATGTCGAAGAGCTTGCGGCGTTCGGCGAAATACCCGCGGACGGCCTCCGCATCTCTGTCTTGTGAGGCCGTCTGCGAGCTGCCGGCTCGCCTGCGCGCCACGTAGAGCCCGAGCGCCCACAGCAGGAGCAACGCTCCCACCGCGAGGAGGCCGAGCCCGAAATCGAACCAGCGGCTCGTCAGCAGGTTGGCGCCCGACGGCGACCGCGTCACCCCGATGGTCATCAGGGCGAGCCCGATGACCGCGGCGGCGGTGCCGAAGGCCAGCCAGAACATCGCCGAGTCGTAGCGACCGCGGTCCGACCCCATTCGCCGCCTCCGTCACGCCCTGGTTTCGGAGAAAAGGCCTTCGAGCACCCGCTCGAGGAGTCCTCGCAGGGTCCGACGCTCTTCCGCCGACAGCGGACCGAGCAGCTCATCCTCGAGGCTCTCCCGCGCCCTGTCCGCCTTCTCCAGCGCCCGCCGGCCGGCGGCCGTGACCTCGACGATGTGCCGCCTGCGGTCGTTCGGATCCCGGCGGCGGACCGAGAACTGGGCCGCCTCGAGCTCGTTCAGGATCAGGACGACGCTGTTGGCGTCCATGAACAGCGCACTTTCGAGCTCCTGCTGGCTGATGCCGGGGTGGTCGCGGACGTAGGTGAGGACCATGTAGGGCTTGAAGCGCATCCCCAGGATGTCCTCGCCCGTGCGCCGGTTGAGGGCCTTGTGGATCTGAGTCAGCAGCGAGACGAAGCTGCCGTCCCTACGAAACGCCGCCTCTTTCACGTTCATCGATTCTATCACCGACTATTAATGTTCCCGCCTTCCGGATAATCCATGCAATAAAGATCATGATGATCCTGTTATAGTGATCGTCCTAGCGTCGGTTCGGTTCTGCGGAGGCAGTTATGAGATCGGATTTTCGAAGGTGGGCCGCCCTGGTTGTCGTGTGCCTCGGCCAGCTGATGATCATGCTCGACACGACGATCGTGAACGTCGCGCTGCCCTACATCCAGCGTGACCTCCACTTCAGCCAGGCCAACCTGACCTGGATCGTCAACGCCTACCTGATCGCCTTCGGCAGCCTGCTCTTGCTGGCCGGCCGGATCGGCGACCTGGTCGGCCGGCGGAAGGTTTTCCTTGCCGGGGTCTTCCTGTTCACGGTCGCCTCGGTCGGCGCGGGGCTGGCCCCCGGCGCCGGCAACCTGATCACGGCCCGCTTCCTCCAGGGCGTCGGCGCCTCGCTCTCGGCGGGCGTGATCTTGGCCATCATCATCACCGAGTTCCAGAAGCCGGCCGAGCGCGCCCAGGCGATGAGCATGTTCACCCTGGTCATTGCCGGTGGCGGCTCCCTCGGCCTGCTCGCGGGCGGCCTGCTGACCCAGTTCGTCAACTGGCACTGGATCTTCTTCATCAACCTGCCGGTCGGCATCGCCACGATGGTCCTCGGCGCGTGGCTGATCGAGGAGAACGAAGGGCTCGGTCTCAGCCAGGGCGTCGACGTCGCGGGCGCGGCGCTGGTCACTGCCGCGTTGATGGTCGGCGTCTACGCCATCGTCACTGCCGCGGACTTCGGCTGGAGCTCATGGCACACGCTCGGCTTCGGCGGCGCGGCGCTCGTACTCCTGGCCGTGTTTGCAGCCATCCAGCGGCGCATCGCCAACCCGATCATGCCGCCACGCGTGCTCGCCATCCGTTCCCTGACAGGCGCCAGCGCCGTCCGCGCGCTTGTGTTCACTGGCATCTCGACAAGCTTTTTCATCGGCGTGCTCTACCTCCAGCACGTGCGCGGCTTCACCGCATTCGGCACCGGGCTCGCGTTCCTGCCGACGACGGTAACGCTGGGTGTCCTTTCCGCCGGCATCACCGCGCGGCTCATGGCCCGGGTAGGTCCCCGCAACCTCCTGCTCGTGGGCATGACGACGATCATCGGCGCGTTCTCACTGTTCGCCCTGGCGAGCGACCAGACCTCTTACTTCCCGCAGTTGCTGGCCGGCTACGGGCTGCTCGGCCTGGGAGGCGGGATGACCTTCCTGCCCCTCTTGACCATCGCCATGAGCGAAGCTCCGGTGGCGGACGCCGGCGTCGCCTCCGGCTTCAGCAACCAGGTGCAGCAGGTCGGCGGGGCTCTCGGCCTCGCCGTGATCGGCAGCGTCTCGACCTCGTACTCCCTGGACTTCCTGCTCGCGGCGGCCAGCGTCGCCGCCGGGCTGGGCATCGTCGTGGGTGTCCTGCGCCCGAGCCGGGCGCGGACGCGGCCGCAGCCGGTGCGCGCCGAGGTGGCGGAGTCGGAGGCCGCCTGACACGGCTTAAGCTCAGAGGCGGTGCCTGAGGACAACCGCCGCCTGTGGGCCGCCTGGGTCGCGACTCAGGTGGGCGGCGATCCGGTTCGGCAGCGCACGGCGCTGGACGCGGCCCTGCAGACGCTCGCCGTGGGGAAGAGTCCGACCGAGGCCGCGGACGCGGCGCGCAGGGCGGCCGGCGCGATGGCGGCCACCGGCGTGGTTCGCTGCCGCTTCTGCGGCTCGACGCCCGCGGTCCCCCTGACGGTCTACGAGCACAACGGGTACGTCGTGATGATGACGTTCAAGAACGTCAAGGGTCCGTTCTGCCGCAATTGCGGCCTCTACGTGTGGCGGCGGATGACGGATCAGACGCTGCTTCGCGGCTGGCTTGGCGTCTTCTCCTTCTTCATCGCCCCGCTGACCGCGCTCGTCAACCTTGTCAACCTGCCCAAGCTCTCGTCGCTGACGGCTCCCGAGCCAGGTTCGGGCGTGCACCCGCCGGCTGACCCGGGCGCAAGCCTGTTCCGGCGCCCTGGCGTCTACGTCTACCTGGGCGTGATCGTCTTCGTCCTGGTCGCATTCGGCCTGCCGGCGGTGCTCAGGTAGCTAGGAACCGGACCAGCCGCTCCACGTCCGACTCCACGTTCCACCAGCCCACCGAGGCCCGCAGCCAGCCGTCGGGCAGGTTGCGGATGACGACGCCGGCGGCCTCGGCACGCCTGACGAGCTCGGCCGGGTCGCCGGGGGCCCGGAACGAGATCAACGTGCCCTGCGCGTCCTCCGTCCGGACCTCGACGCCCGCCCGCAGCAGCGACTCACGGCACAGCGCGACCAGGCGGCTCGCACGCTCGAATCCCCAGTCGGGAAAGTCCTCGACGGCGGCGAGCAGGCCGGCGACCATGGCCGGCGCAAAGTGGGTCACCATCAGGCGGCTCGTGTCCTGGACCATGGAGGCGGCGTAGCCCTGCATCCGGGGCCGAAGTCGCTCATGGTCGGCGACGTACAGAGCACCCGTCGTTTCGGGCCCGCAAAGCCACTTCTGCCCCGAGACCGTGTACCAGTCGGCCACGGTGGCGTCGACCGGGATGGCGCCCACCGATTGCGCCCCGTCGACCAGCAGCGGGAGGCCGGTCTCGCGCTTGATGCCGGCCAGCGGCATGACGTGGCCGTTCAGCCAGAGCACGTGCGAGAGGGCGACGAGCCTGGTGCGGGGCGTGACCTCGTCGAGGACGGCCTGCAGCGCTTCCCCCGCCGGCCGCGCCATCACATGCGCCTGCTTGATCCGCGCCCCTGACGCAAGCAGCGGCATGAGAAGCCCGGGGTGCTCGGCGTCGGTGGTGACCACCTCGTCCTCGGGCCCCAGACGCAAACCCGTGACGACGATGTTGCAGCCCTCGGTCGTCGAGGTGGTCAGGATCACCTTCTCGGTCGGGACGCGGATGAGCGATGCGATGCAGCCCCGCAGGCGCAGGCCCATCGCCATCGCGCCCTCCCACGAGCTCACGGCACCGCGGCCGCGCCGGATGCCTTCCTCCTCGACCGCTTGCATGGTCTCGAAGGTGCGCCGCGACAGCGGCCCGACCGAGCCCGCGTTCATGTACGCGATGTGCTCGAGGACCGGGAACTGGGCGCGTGCTTCCTCAGGCGTCATCTAACCGGCGTGTAGAAGCGGCACGGCGGCGACTCGGCGGTGGTGTGGAAGTTCCAGTGCCGGCACCAGGCCGTGCCGTCGAACTTGCGGCACGCCCCGCACGTGACCTTCGGTTGCGCCGCGCGCGCCTTCTTCATGTGGTGCTCGGGCCGCTCCCCGGGAAACTCACGTGCGGTCACAGCTGCGAGCGCACCTCCCACAGCTCGGGGTAAAAGCGCTTGTCGAGCGTGGTGCGCAGGTACTGCGCGCCAGTGCTGCCTCCGGTGCCTTTCTTGGCGCCGATCTGGCGCTCGACCATCAGCACGTGGCGCGAGCGCCAGTGGGCGAACGCCTCGTCGTGGTCGAGCAGCGCCTCGCAGAGGTCGAACAGGTCGCCGTAGCGCTCGCGGTCGCGGAAGATCTCGAGCAGCGAAGGTGCGCCTCGGCGCCCGATCAGCTCGCGAAACGCGTCGTCCACCGACGGCTCCTCGAGCCGCCTCCGCAGCCGGCTCATCTCCTCCGGCGACGCCTCGAGGCGGGCGACGTACTTGGCCTCCTTCAGGCCGGAGAGGAATTCGATCTCGCGGAACTGGACTGACTGGAACCCGCTGGCCGGCGCGAGCTTGGACCGAAAGGCGAGGAAGTCCTGCGGCGACATCGTCTCCAGGACGTCGATCTGCTCGACGAGCAGCCTCTCGATCACGTGCACGCGGCGCAGGTGATGACGGGCGAAGAAGACATCATCGGCGGCGATGAGGTCGCGAGCGGCCTCCAGCTCGAACAGGACGACCTTGAACCACAGCTCGTACACCTGGTGGGCGACGATGAACAGGAGCTCGTCGTGCTCCTGGCTGAGCCCCTGCTGCAGGGACAGCAGCTCCGGCACCCTCAGGTACGAGCCGTAGGAGAGCTCGCGTCCTTCTTCGCCAAACCGGCGGGACATCAGTGCTTGAAGTGGCGGCGGCCGGTCGTCACCATGGCGACGCCCGCCGCGTCGGCGGCCGCGATCACGTCGGCGTCTTTGAGCGAGCCACCCGGCTGGATCACCGCGGTCACGCCTGCTTCGGCGCCGAGGTCCAGCCCGTCCTGAAACGGAAAGAACGCGTCCGACGCCATCACCGCGCCGCGGGACCGAGGGCCCGCGCGCTGGAGCGCGAGCTGCACCGCCTCGACACGCGACATCTGCCCGGCCCCGACGCCGACGGCGGCGCCGTCCTTGAACAGCACGATCGCGTTCGACTTGACGTGCTTGACCGCCGTCCACGCGAGGCCGAGCTGCACCCACTCCTCATCGTTCGGCGGGCGCCGCGTAACCGTCTTGCACTCGGCGCGGTCGAAGCGGGCGCGGTCCCATTCCTGGACGAGCATGCCGCCCGGCACCGAGCGCACGTCGTAGTCGAACAACCCTGCGCGCGCGGGCGGAGCGGCCAGCACGACCATGTTCTTGCGCCGCGCCAGCACGTCCCGGGTCTCATCGAGGACGTCGGGCGCGACCACGACGTGCGTGACGATCTGGACGATCAGCTCCGCCGTCGCCCGGTCCAGCGGGCGGTTGGCCGCCACGACGCCGCCGAAGGCGGAGACCTTGTCGCACTCGTAGGCCTTGCGGTAGGCGACGGCGAGCTCGTCCGCGACCGCGAGCCCGCACGGGTTCATGTGCTTCACGATCGCGACCGCGGGCTGGTCGTAGTCCATGACCAGCTGCAGGGCCGCGGACGCGTCCTGGATGTTGTTGAAGCCAGGAGGCCCGCCCTGCACCTGCTTCCCTCCAGCGAGGCCGCCGGCGTCGGGGCCGAGGCGGTAGAAGGCCGCATTCTGGTGCTCGTTCTCGCCGTACTTCAGCGGCTGGGCGAGAAGGCCTGGGACCGTGATCTCGGACGGAAAACCGTTGCCGCCCTCGCGGCGCAGGTAGGCGGCGATCCAGGCGTCGTAGGCGGACGTGTGGGCGAAAGCCTCCGCCGCCAGGCGCCGCCTCGTGGGTTCGTCGACCACTCCTTCGCTCAACGCGGCAAGGACCTCGCGGTAGCGCTGCGGCCGGACGACGACCACCACCGACTCGTGGTTCTTGGCCGCGGCGCGGATCATCGCCGGACCGCCGATGTCGATCTGCTCCAGCGCCTCCTCGAAGGTGATGTCGGGTCGCAACACGGTGTCGACGAACGGGTACAGGTTCACGCACACGAGGTCGATCTCGCGCAGGCCCCGCTCGGCGAGCGCCTGCATGTGTTCGGCGCGGTTGCGCCGGGCGAGGATGCCCGCGTGCACGCCGGGGTGGAGCGTTTTGACCCGGCCGTCCATCATCTCGGGGAAACCGGTCAGGTCGCTGACCGGCCGCGCGTCGACCGCCGCGTCCTGGATCGCCCGCATCGTGCTGCCGGTGGCAAACAGCTCGTAGCCGAGCCTCCGCAGGCCGCGGGCGAAGGCCGCGAGCCCGGTCTTGTCGCTGACGGACAGCAGGGCTGCCGGCAATTTACCCCACGAACTCTGAGGCTTGACCGTGAGTTCGTGGGGACCCCTCACCAATCCGCGCCTCCATCAGGCGGATCCCCGCCGGCAGGATGCGGTACTCCACCTCGTGCACCCGCCGGCGCAGAGTCTCCACCGTATCGCCTTCGAGGATCGGCGCCGCCTCCTGGAGCAGGATCGGTCCCGCGTCGAGGTCGGCGGTGACGATGTGGACCGTCGCCCCGGTGAACTTGAGCCCGCTGTCCAGTGCCTGTTCGATCGCGTCCATCCCGCCGGCGAACATCGGCAGCAGCGAGGGGTGCACGTTGACGATCCGCCCGTCGAACGCGTCGAGGAAAGGCCTCGTGTGGATGCGGTCGTAGCCCGCATCGACCACCAGCTCGACGCCCAGACCCCGGAAGAAATCCCGCATCGCCTCGTCACGCCGCTCGACGGAGTCGAACGATTTCTGCGAGAGCTCGGCGAGTGGGATGCCGCGCTCGCGCGCAAACGCCGCCGCTCCGCAGGATGGGCGGTTCGTGGCCACCGCGACGACCTCGAAGCCGCGCTCCACGAGGTTGCGGAGGTTCGTCCCCTGGCCTGAAGCGCAGACCCCGAGTCTGGTCAGCGGAACGTCACCCGGTCCGGGCCGGCGCCGCGCACGACCTCGCCCACCACGTTCGCCCCCTTCGGCACGTCTTTCGGATCGACCACCAGGATCATGCCGAGGCCCATGTTGAACGTTCCCCACATCTCGTCGTCGCTCACGCGGCCCCGCGCGCGGATCTTCTCGAAGATCGCCGGCACCTGCCAGGCGCTCGGGTCGAGCCTGGCGCCGAGTCCCCCCCGCAGGCAGCGCGGCAGGTTGCCAGGGATGCCGCCGCCGGTGATGTGCGCGGCGCCCTTCCACCTGATCCGGCGCAGGTCGTCCAGGTAGGACGGGTGCGGCGCGAGCAGCTCGCGGGCCAGCGTGCCGCTGAGCGGGACGCCCTCGAAGACCTTGCGCGCCAGGGAGTAGCCGTTGGTGTGGAGGCCGTTGCTCGGCAAACCGACGAGAGCATCGCCCGCCTTGACCGGGTCGCGCCGCTCGCCGGGCTCGACCAGGCCGACGATGAACCCGGCGAGGTCGTAGTCGCCGAGCGCGTACATGCCCGGCATCTCCGCCGTCTCGCCGCCGAGTAGGGCGCAGCCCGCCTTCCGGCACGCCTCGGTCATGCCTTCGACCAGCTGGGCGAACACGTCGGGGTCGAGCTTGCCAGTGGCGAAGTAGTCGAGAAAGAAAAGCGGGCGCGCCCCGGCGCAGGCGATGTCGTTGACGCAGTGGTTGACGATGTCGACGCCGATCCCGCGATGCATGCCGGCGGCGATCGCAACCTTGATCTTGGTGCCCACCCCGTCCGCGCTCGCCGCCAGGTGGCCGCCGCCCGGCAGCGCGTACAGACCGGCAAACGGGCCGACGCCCACGACCACCTCTTGGCCGTGGGTGGCGGCGATCAGCGGCTTGACGCGCTCCAGCACGCGCTCGTAGGCCTCGATGTCAACCCCCGCCGCGGCGTACGAAATGCCTTCCGAGCTCACACCTTCGCCAGCTGCGGCGCCGGCGATTCGAACTGCATTTTGTCCATTTCGAGCTGCTGGGGAACCGGCACCGGGTACGAGCCGTCGAAGCAGGCCCGGCAGAACTCCTGCGAGGTGCCGCGACCGATGGCGCGAATCAGGCCCGGGATGGACAGGTAGTGCAGCGAGTCGGCGCCGATCTTCTCCCGCACCTCGTCGACGGAGCGGCCGGAGGCGATCAGCTCTTTGGTCGACCCGATGTCGACGCCCATGAAGCACGGATAGCGCATGGGCGGGCTCGAAATCCGCATGTGAATCTCCCGGGCGCCCGCGGCGCGCAGGCGCTCGATGGTGCGCCGGGTGGTCGTGCCGCGCACGATCGAGTCGTCGACGGCGATCACGCGCTTGCCTTTGATCGAGCGCGGCAACGGGTTGAGCTTGAGCATCACACCGGCTTCGCGCAGCGACTGGTCTGGCTGGATGAACGTGCGGTTGATGTAGCGGCTCTTCATCAGGGCCTCGCGGTACGGGATGCCCGAAGCCTCGGCGTAGCCGATCGCCGCCGGGGTGCCGGAGTCCGGGAACGCGACCACCATGTCGGCCTCCACGGGCGCTTCTTTCGCCAGCTCGTGGCCCATCCGGATCCGCGCGTCCTCGAGCTCGCAGTTCTTGAGAATGGAGTCGGGCCGCGCGAAGTAGATGAACTCGAAGATGCACATCGCGTGCTTGCTCGACGACTGGAAGCCGACGCTGTGCACGCCACGCTCGTCCATCACCACCATCTCGCCCGGCTGGACCTCGCGCACGAAGGTTGCGCGCACCGTGTCCAGCGCGCACGTCTCGGAGGCGACGACGTGGGCGGGGTTGCCCGGCAGGGGGATGTAGCCGATGCACAGCGGCCGGAACCCGTAAGGGTCGCGCAACGCGATGAGCTGGTTCGGCGTGATGATGCCGCAGGAGTACGCGCCGATGATGCGCGCGAACGTGCGCCGGATGACGTCCTCCCAGGACTTGCCGTGCGTGCTCTCGATGAGCCGCGCCATGACCTCTGTGTCGAGCGCGGTCTCGAACGTCACGCCCTGCTCGGCCAGCTGCGCCCGGAGCGAGTCGGCGTTCAGCAGGTTGCCGTTGTGGGCGATCGCGCCGGGGCCGAGCGTCGGGTGGTGAAACGGCACCGGGTGGGCGTTCTCGGCGCGGCTCGAGCCGGTGGTCGAGTAGCGCGTGTGGCCGAGGGCGATCGTCGAGCCCTCGCCGAGATCCTTGATCGTGGCCGGCGTGAAGACCTGCGCCACCAGGCCCATGTCGCGATGGACACGCACGGCGCCGCCGTCAGAGACCGCGATCCCCGCGGACTCCTGGCCGCGGTGCTGGAGGGCGAAGAGGCCGAAGTAGGTGAGGTTGGCCACGTCGACCCCATGCTTCGCGCAGATTCCGAACACGCCACACATCAGGCGGTCACCATCGAATCCCACGCCATCCGCAGCTCGGCCAGGGAGAGCTTGAGCTGGCCTTCGAACTCCATGTGCTCGCCGCCCGCCAGGCCGAGCAGCGAAAGCTCGACGTTGTTCCGGCGCGCGAGCGACTGCATCTCCGGCATCGCGCGTGACGGGACGCTCACGATGTAGCGGCTCGGCGACTCGCCGAAGAACGCCGCGTCGAGGCGCAGCGGCGGCTCGGGCCGGATGCCTGGACAGCGGACGCCGATGCCGCCCAGGAGGCAGGACTCCGCCAGCGCGACGAGCATTCCGCCTTCGGCGCAGTCGTGCGCCGAGTGCAGATGGCCGCTCTGCGCGGCGCTGAGGATGAGGCGGTTGACGGCCTTCTCGCGCAACAGGTCGAGCGCCGGCGGCCGGCCCGCGACGTGTCCGTGCTCAACCTTCAGGTACTCGCTGCCGCCGAGGTCGTTGTGGCTCGAGCCGATGAGGAGGACGAAGTCGCCTTCGGCCTTCAGGCCGGCGCCCAGGCGCTTGCCGTAGTCGTCGATGACGCCGACCATCCCCACCACCGGCGTCGGATAGATGGCGGACGTGCCGTTCGAGTCGTTGTACAGCGAGACGTTGCCGCTCACCACGGGGATCTCCAGCGCCCGGCACGCCGAGGCCAGGCCGGCGATCGCCTCCTCCAGCTCCCAGTACACGTCGGGCCGGTCCGGGTTGGCGAAATTCAGGCAATCGGTCACCGCGAGCGGCTTCGCGCCGGTGGCGACGATGTTGCGCGCCGCCTCGGCCACCGCGAGCTGCGCGCCGAGGTGCGGCTCGAGGTGGACGTACCGTGCGTTGCAGTCCGTCGTCACCGCGATGCCCAGCCGCGTGCCCTTGACCCGCAGCATCGCCGCGTCGCCCCCGGGAGCGACGATCGTCGCGTCGCCGACCATGTGGTCGTAGCGGCGGAAGATGCCGCGCCGGCTCGCGAGGTTGGGGCTCGCGAGCATGTTCAGCAGCGTGGCGCCCGGGTCGGCGAGGAGAGGGAGCGCATCGACGTCGAGGCCGTAAGGGGGTTCGGGCGGGTAGCCGATAAGGCGGCGCATCGGCGCGCCGTCGGTCAGGAGCCGGACCGGCACCCGCGCGACGAGGTCGCGTCCGTCGAAGACGCTCAGCTGCCCGTCGTCTGTCACCTCGCCGATCACCACCGAGGTCAGGTCCCACGCGTGGAAGATGCTCTCCACCTCGCGCTCGCGGCCGCGGCGGACGACCACGAGCATCCGCTCCTGCGACTCGGAAAGCATCACCTCGTAAGGCGTCATGCCGCGTTCCCGCCTCGGCACCAGCGAGACGTCGATCTTCGCGCCGGCGCCGTCCGCTCGACCCGCGCACTCCGCGACCGCGGACGTGAGGCCGGCGGCGCCAAGGTCCTGGACCGCAACCACGGCGTCGGTGTGGACCAGGTCCATGCAAGCCTCGAGCAGGCACTTCTCCAGGAACGGGTTGCCGACCTGCACGGCCGGCCTGCGCTCCGCGCTGTTCTCGTCCAGCTCCAGCGATGCGAACGAGGCGCCGTGGATGCCGTCCCGACCGGTGTCCGCGCCGACGAGCATGACGCTGTTGCCCGCGCCCTCCGCCCGCGCGCGCATCAGCTGGTCGGTGCGCACGAGGCCGACGCACATCGCGTTGACCAGAGGGTTGTTGGCGTAGCAGTCCTCGAAGTAGACCTCGCCGCCCACGGTCGGGATGCCGATGCAGTTGCCGTAACCGGCGATCCCCGCGACGACGCCCTCGAAGTGGCGGGCCGACTCGGGCAGCGGCCCGAAGCGCAGCGAGTCGAGGAGCGCGATCGGGCGGGCCCCCATGGCGATGACGTCGCGGATGATTCCGCCCACGCCGGTCGCGGCGCCCTGGTACGGCTCGATCGCGGAGGGGTGATTGTGCGACTCGATCTTGAACACGACCGACCAGCCTTCGCCGATCTCCACCGCGCCCGCGTTCTCGCCCGGGCCCTGGACGACGCCCGGGCCGGTGGACGGCAGGCGGCGCAGGAGCGCCTTCGAGCTCTTGTAGGAGCAGTGCTCCGACCAGAGCACGCCAAGCATGCCCAGCTCGACCTCGTTCGGGGCTCGCTTCAACTCCTCGACGATGACCCTGTACTCATCTGGGGTGAGGGCGACTTCGCGAAGTCGTCTCTCGTCCACAGACTTGATGCTCAAGACACCAGCACCTTCATTGCGCCTTCCGCCACCGAACGGAACAGTTTGAGGCCGTCGGTCCCGCCGAGCTCGGCCTCCGAGCATCGCTCAGGGTGCGGCATCATGCCGAGCACGTTGCCGCGCGTGTTGACGATGCCGGCGATGTTGTGCAGCGACCCGTTCGGGTTGGCGCCGGGAACGACGCGGCCAAGCGCGTCCGCGTAGCGAAAGATTACCTGCCCACGCTGCTCGAGTCGGGACAGCGTCGCCGGGTCGGCGAAGTAGCTGCCTTCGCCGTGCGCGATCGGGATGCGCAGCACCTCGCGCTCCGTGCACCTCGACGTGAACGCGAGGTCGGTGCGCTCCACGACCAGGTTTGTCCACTCGCAACGGAACTCGAGGGACACGTTGCGGATCAGCGCGCCGGGCAGGAGACCCGCCTCGCACAGGACCTGGAAACCGTTGCAGATCCCCCACACGAGACCGCCGCGGTCGGCGAACTCGCCGACCTTCTCCATGATCGGCGCGAAGCGTGCGATGGCACCGGCACGAAGGTAGTCGCCGTAGGCGAAGCCGCCGGGCAGGATCACGCAGTCGCAGCCCTTGAGGTCGTCGTCCTTGTGCCACAGGTAGACGAGCTCCTCGCCGAGGACCTGGTCCACGACCCAGCCGCAGTCACGGTCCGACCACGTGCCCGGGAAGACGACAACACCGAACTTCATCGCGTTCCCGGCCCACAAAAGCTTCGCGGGGTCCCCGCGAAATCGCAGATTTCGTGGGGTGCGATGACGACAACACCGAACTTCATCGCGTTCCCGGCCCACAAAAGCTTCGCGGGGTCCCCGCGAAATCGCAGATTTCGTGCGGTGCGATGACGACGACGCCGAACTTCATCTCCGTGAGCGCTCCCGCTCGATCTCGAAGTGAAAGTCCTCGATCACGTGGTTGGCGAGCAGCTGCCGGCACATCTCCTCGACGCGCTGCCTCGCCTCATGCTCGCTCATGTCCTCGAGAGTGAGCTCGATGTACTTGCCCATGCGCACGTCCGTGACCTTGCGGAAGCCGAGCGACGCCAGGCCCTGCTTGACGGTCAGGCCCTGGGGGTCGTTGACGACCGGCTTCGGCATGACGATGATGCGCGCGATCATCTTTCGTTCCTCGGTTTCGGTGGAAACAACGGTTTTCCCACCAGCCTTTGGTACGCGGTCAGGTAGCGGAGCCGCGTCTGCGCGACCACGTCGGGCGGCAGCGCCGGCGGGTCGGACTCCTTGTCCCAGCCGGACTTCGTCAACCAGTCGCGCACGAACTGCTTGTCGTACGACTCCGGCGAGGCGCCGGCAACGTAGGTCTGGGCGTCCCAGTAGCGCGAGCTGTCCGGCGTGAGCGCCTCGTCGATGAGGATCACCTCGTCGCCGACCGTGCCGAACTCGAACTTCGTGTCGGCGAGGATCAGGCCGCGCCGCCCGGCGAAGTCGGACGCGTACTTGTAGAGCTCGAGGCTTGCATCTCGCAGCTTGGTCGCCAGCTCGTCGCCCAGCTCCTTCTTCATCTGGTCGAA
>DATEGB010000026.1:0-9856 GCA_035280365.1 Candidatus Dormiibacterota bacterium
CGTGTCGCCGACGCCGCCGCGAGGATTCGCGAACGCAGCCGCGCGGGCGGCGCCACCTCGTCCGCCGCCAGCGGCAGCGCGCCGACAACGCGGCGCAGCCGGTCGGCCACCTCGCGGCAGGTGGCGCATCCCTCCACGTGCGCGCGCATCGTCTCCGCCTCGCTGGCGTCGAGCGCGCCCAACACCCAGGCCGCGACTGAGCTCTCGAGCTCTTCGTGGTCAGACATCGACCAGCCCCCGGCCGCGGAGGTAAGACCCCATCTTCTCCAGGCCCAGCCGCATGCGGCCCTTGACGGTGCCCAACGGCGCGCGCGTCATCTCGGAGATTTCGTGGTGCGTGTAGCCGCCGAAGTAGGCAAGGTCGATGACCTGACGCTGCTCGGCGGGCAGGCTCGCCATGGCGTCGCGCACGGCCGCGCGCTCGAGCGACAGCGCGACCTCGTGCCATGGGTCCGACGGCGACAGCGCGTAGGCCGCGTCCGGGTCGAGCACCTTGTCCAACTCACTCTCTTGGCGCTCGCGGCCGGCGCGCCCGCGAAGGTGGTCGATGCACCGGTTGCGCACGGCGGTCAGCAGCCACGCCCGGAGCGAGCCGCGCTCCGGGTCGAAGGTCGACGCCTTGCTCCAGACGTTCATGAACGCCTCCTGGAGCGCGTCCTCGGCGCGGCCGGGATCGCCCAGGACGCGGATCGCCACGCCGTATGCGAGCGGTGCATAGCGGTCATAGAGCTCGGCGAGCGCCTCCTCTTGGCCTGCCGCGAGCCCCGCGGCCAGCTCGCGGTCGCCAGCTTCGGCTACGAAGTGCCCGCCTCCACCGGCTCGGCCTCGCCCAGCGGCGAGCGCCGCGTCGTCAGCTCGCCGACAGGAGACTTCTTCGGAGGCTTGATCGCCCACTCCTCCTCGTCGATCAGGCGCCAGGCCCATCGCGGGTTGCGCCTGACCCGCTCCCGGGCGGCGTACAGGGCCTTCGACATCAGCTTGATGCCCGACAGCCCTGGCAGCTTGCCGATCTTCTCATCGAGCTGCAGCAGCTCCTCCTCGCCCTGCTCGTCGTCGAAGAGGTAGACGGCGAGCGCGTCGACCTCCTCCTGCTTCTTCACGCCCTGGCCGACGGGAACCCAGACGCGGTCGAGCATCCAGCGGTTGATCTTCTGCGCCCTGGGGTTGCCGCTCAGCCACTCCTTGGCCGAGTTGTAGTAGAAGGCGAAGTGACGCCTCTCGTCCTTGATGATGCGGCCGAGCAGGTCCTTCAGCACCGGGTGGCCGGACTTGCGGATGAGCGCTCCGTAGCCGGTCAGCGTCGAGAGCTCGTTGATGGCGCCGATGGAGAGATACACCGCCGAGAAGTCCTTCAGCAGCCACGACCCGGTCATGGTCGACAGGATGCTCAAGCTGTTCTGCAAGCCGAGGTTCGCGCGCACGTTGGCGATCCTCTCCTGGGTGTCGAACTCGATGCCGTAGAGGTTCAGCAGGCGGCCGATGTTCTCGCCGTGCCACAGCTCTTCGTAGTTCCAGCACGCGAGAAACCCGGTCAGGATCGGGTCCATGCAGGCGCGCGTGACGAGGAGGTGCGACAGGTAAAGGGGGACGTGGTTTTCGATGTCCATCATGTAGTGGAGGCAAAACAGGTCCCCCTTCGACAGCGTGTGCGCCTCGACCTGGTCCCACGCGACGCCCGTGACGTCGACCTTCCTGGACTCTTCCTTGTACCTCTCGATGCTGAAGCTCATGTCAACCCCTACGTGAAAGCGCTAGCGGTGGATCAATGCGACTCGGCCAATTCACAGCCCCTTCCCAAGGCCTACTGAGCGGCCGCCGCCAGTCTAGGTCGCGACGCCCGCCGATGGGCGATCCAGATTGAAGGAGGCCAGCCAATGGTCAACGGAGTTCGTAAGTTGGTCGTCGCCGGCGCAGTCGCCGGCTCGATGCTCTTGGGAGCGGTCGGGGGCGCGGCGCTGTACGCGACCACGATCGCCGCGTCGGCGGCATCGCCGTCCCCGAGCCCGTCGAGCAGCACCTCGTCGGGCAAGTTCGTGCCGAACGAAGACCCGGCCCACGAGGCGACCGAGTCAGTGGCGCGCGAGGCCCAGGAGAACGCGGGGCAAGTGCCGACGGTTCCGTAACGGGCGTGGCTTTGGCGGCCGGGTTGCGGCCGCAACACGCTCACTTTGAGCCGCCCCGCTTACGGTAGGAGCTGCCTCGCCACGAAAAGCACGTTGGCGGGGCGCTCCGCCAGGCGGCGCAGGTACCACGCGTACCAGGCGTCGCCGTAAGCGATCAGGACCCGGACCGAGTAGCCGTCCTGCGCCAGCCGTAGCTGCTCGTCGGTCCGGATGCCATAGAGCATGGCGACCTCGAAATGCGACTTCTCGATGCCCACCGCCTGCGCGATGGGCCAGGCCTTCGCCACCAGCGCCGTGTCGTGCGTGCCCAACACCAGGCGCAGGTTGCGCCGCTTTACCTCGGGCAGCATGAACGCGGTCAGCGCCAGGTAGTTCGCGTCGACATCGCGCTTGGCCGCGAAGGCGATCGCCGCCGGCTCGGCGTAGGCGCCCTTGACCAGGCGTATCGCGGGCTTGAGGGGCAGCAGGGCGGCCACGTCCGCGACGGTCCGGTGCAGGTACGCCTGCAGGGCGACGCCGACGTTGGCGTGCTCGGCGCGAATGCTGCGGTAGAGGTCAAGGGTCCGGTCGGTGTACGCGCTCCCCTCCATGTCGACCCAGAGGAAGCTCCTTGCGTTGGCGGCGGCTCGGGCGAGGCGGCGCAGGTTGGCGTACGTCGCCTCCTCCTCGATGTCGAGGCCGAGCTGCGTGGGCTTGACCGAGACCTCGGCCGCGATGCCGGCCGAAGCCGCCAGCACCTCCTCGTAGTGCTCGACCACCTGGTTCGCCTCCTCGAGGTTCTTGATGTTCTCGCCGAGGAGCGTGAACAGGGCGCCGACGCCTTTTGGGTTGAGCTCGCCGGCGGCCCTGAGCGCCGCCTCGAAGCCCTCGCCGGGAAGAAACCGCCGCACCGCCCGCCGCGCGAATCCCCAACGGGGCACGTGCGCTGCAAGCCAGGAGTTGCTCGCGCACCACAGAAGCAGGCCTCGCACCAGGCCTACAAGTTAATGCAGGCCTGGCGCGGACCTCCAATCAGGGGGCGCCCACTATCCGCCTCGACGCGGTCGCCGTCACCCTACCGTTGTCTCGACTACCTTGCGCTGAACTGGGGCTCAGTTCGCGGCGCGGCGGCGTTTTCGCCTCACTATGCCGGCCGCGAAGGCCGCCGCCACGACGACGCCGAGGCCGGCCCGCTGGAAGATGGAGCGGCGCGCCGGATCGGGGGCGGTCCGCTCGGCTTGCATCGCCTTGATCGCCTCCACCGGCCTGCCCGTGTCCAGTGACTCGCGCATCGGGCTCGCCGCGGTGCCGAGCTTCGCAGGCTCGCCCAGGCGGAAGCGGTTGTAGACCGCCCCGAGCAGGACGAGCTGGCTCACAAAGTAGAACCAGGTGGCAAGCAGGAAGAACAGGGCGAACTGCGCGCCGTAAGTGTTGAAGCTGCCCGCGAACTTCGCGTACAGGGGGAAGACCAGCGCCAGCAGCTCGATCAACACGCCGGCCAGCACCGCGCCCGGCAGCACGTCGCGGAGGCGAAACTTCCTGTTCGGCACGAACCGGTACAGCGCGCACAGCAGCGCGATCATGACCGCCGCGCCCGCGACGAAACCGATGCTCCAGGTGATCCACGACGCGAGCGGCAAGAAGGCCGCCACGGCGTTGATGCCGACGATGACGACGATGGCCGCGACCAGAACCAGCATCATCACGAGGCCCATCAGCCGTTGTCGCAGCATGTCGCGCTGCCTTGTGCCGAAGATCTGGGTTAGCGCGAACTCCATGGTGGCGAAGATGCTGCTGGCGCTCCACAGGAGGCCGCCGAGGGAGACGAGGCCCAACCAACCCGCCGACTGCTTGACGCCGTTCATCGCTTTCTCGAGCTCGGGCTGCGCGCTCGCCGGGAACACCTGGAGCACGAGCGACGCGAAATGCGCGTCGGTCGCGGGGTCCCGGATCGCGAAGCCGATGATGGCGAGAGCGCCCAGCATCATCGGGAACATCGACATGAACCCCGCGAAGGCGAGGGCGAGCGCGTAGTTGCTCGCCCGACTCCGGCCGTAGGCGATCAGGACATGCGCGGGCATGGTGCCCTGCGCCCGCTGGATGATCCCGTGCAGGCGGCGCTTCACGCCGACGACGTTACTCCAGCCATCGCGTCCTTTCCGTCGCGCCACTCGTCTTCGCCCTCGCCACCTGCGTCGCGCTGTCGCGCGTCCACCTCGGCCACCACTTTCCGAGCGACGTCACGGCGGGCGCGATCATGGCGTCGCGGGCGGCTCGGCCGTCGCCGCCCTTTTTGAAGACGCCGGCGCGGATCTAGCCAAAAAGAACGGAGGGCTCGGCCATTGCTGGCCAAGCTCCCCCAACTGGTTAAAGGGTCGATGGCCGCGCATACCTCCTTTTTCTTGTGTCGATCTTGTCGATCGTCCCGAACAGGGCCCTCACCTGGTCCCAAGGCCCACATCCTTGAGTTTTCGAAGGGCCTCGCCGGTCCCTGCACGGGTCCAAAAATGGCCGGCCACGGTATCTGGCGTTTACATCGGTAGCGCTCACCGGCAGCCCCTATCCTGTTTCCTCCCATGGCCATCCGCTCCGAGCTCGCCGGCTACAGCACCGCCCAGGCCCGGCGCGCCATGGAGGGTCTCCCGCGCTGCGACTACGACGTCGTGGTCATGCCGCTGCGGTACCGCTTCGAGCCCCATCTCGCGGCTCGCTGCGAGTTCGAAGACCGGCGGATCGTGCTCCAGGTCCCGATCCCGTTCCATGCCTTCAAGGAGCCAGTCATCTACGCGGCGCGGCGCAAGCGCGGTGCGGGCATGCGGTTCGCGTGGGCTTCGGAGACGGTCTACTTCCGTGGCCGGCGCGACGTCCTGCGGTTCCTCTACTGCCATGAGTGGATGCACTGGTACCTGCACGAGATCCTGGGCAAAGGCTCGGCGGCGGAAACCGCGTGCGACCGCTTCGCGCTCCGCAACTTCCGCCGGCGCTACGTGACCACGGACGACGCCGACGCCGCGCTCAGGCGGCGTCCGATGCGGGCACGCGCGTCGGCGTCAGGCCGCTAGCAGGCCGACGGCTCGGCCAGGGTCACCGCGCCCCGATCGCGTAACCCATCCCGAAGTCGCGACACGAAGCACGGTCTACGAGAACGCTTCGCGTTCTTTGTTGCTCAGCAGCGTGATGACCGCCACCGGCAGCGCAACATTCACGAGCAGCGAGACGAGGCCTCGGTTGGCGCCGAGCGGCAACGCGAAGAGCAAGGCGGTGCCGACCAGGCAGACGACCTCGAGCCCGATCGCCCAGCCGCGCGCCCGGCGGCGACGCCAGAGCACGCCGATCGCGATGAGCAGCGTGCCGAGCGCAAGCAGCATCGTCGCCACCGCGAGCGCGGCCATGTGCACCTCGCCGCCGAAGACGAACGGCACAGCCGAGATGCCGGCGATGAGCCAGAAGAGGCTCTGGAGGAGCAGGAGCACGAACACAGCCTCCGGCCGCGACGACTGATCAGGCCTGGTCAATTCTCCTCACCACCTTCTCGTCGATGTCGACGGCAAACGGGCCGTCGGGGTTGTCGACGATCCACACGTGCAGCATCGGCGGCGCGCTGATGTCGATCGAGCCGAGCGGGCAGGTCGCGGTCGGCGTCATGAGGCTGAACTCGAGACCGAACGGCGAGAAGCACACGTTCTCGTGCTGGTGCCACGCGGTCAGCCGACCACCGGGGTCGGGGCCGAACTGGCCGATGCGCTTCATCTGGAACATCGCACCGAGCAGCTCGGGACCATGCTTCGTGTTGGCGTAGACGAGGCCCTGCGGGTGCCGGGGGTCGAGCACGTAGCCGGCCTCGACGTAGCCCTGGTTCATCCAGTGCGTCGAAGGCATCGCCTGCGAGCCGCCCGGCCGATACCCGGCCGCCCAAGCGTTGCGCCAGTCCTTGTAAGGCGCGATGGCGGCCGCGGTCTCGGCGTAGAGCTGCCTCGCCGCGGCGACCTGCCCGGGCCTGGCCACCTGGTCGGTCGCCTGCAGCACCGCGCCTGCGTGCACGTGCTGGGCGTCAGGGCGCGCGAGCGAATCGATCCAGACCGTGCCCACGGTCATCACCGTGAGCACCGGGATCGCCGCGCCCATCAGGGTCCAGCGCGTCTTGCGCCACGGCTTCTGGCCGCGCACTGGCACGAGGACAAGGCCGAGTGTGACCAGCTCCAGCAGCTTGGTCGCGACGGCGACCTGGTCGGGCGCATCGAACCCCAGGACGATGTAGACGAGATAGCCCAGCAGCGTCAAGGCGATCAGCGCCGCCGAGGCGGGACGCCACCACCGCCATGTGTACGCCTGCGAAAGCGCGAGGTAGGCGCCGCCGTTGGCGACAAACAACGCCGCGGTGACGGTCTCGTCGAGGTGCGTCCAGGCGAGGCCCAGGTGGATGGCGCCCGCCATGGCCATCAAAACAGACGCGCCGCGGACCGTGCCGGCGACGGCGCCGGCGTGGCGCCTTAGCCTCAGTGCTAGGAGCGCGAGAGGCAGGACAAGGAGCGCGGCGTAGATGCCGATCGTGTGGTCCGGTGCGATGTCGAACATGCCACGAGCGTGGCGTTCGGACTTAAGAAGCGCGTAAGAGCGGAATGTCGACGAGGAAGGCGGCGCCGCCGAGGGCCGCCTCGACGGCGAGGATGCGGCCCTCGTGCTGGGCGACGATCCAGCGCGCGATGGAGAGCCCGAGTCCGGAGTGCGGGCCGGTGCGCGACCCCTCGACCCGGTAGAAGCGCTCGAAGATCTTCTCCCTGGCCTCGGCCGGGACCCCCGGACCGTCATCGGCAACGGTCAGGCGCGCCCAGCCCGACTCGGCTGTGAGGCGGACCACGACCTGCGTGCGCGCGTACCGAAACGCGTTGTCGAGCAGGATCCAGACCAGCTGGCGCAGTGCGTCCTCGTCGCCCCGCACCCGCGACGCGCCGGTGTCGAGCTCGAGCTTCGTCCGCTCGTGCAAGGCGGAGGCCTGCCGGCACACCTCGTCGACGATCGGCTTGAGGTCTCGCGGCACGCGCGCCAGCTCCAGCCCGGCATCGGCGCGAGCGAGCGTCAGCATGCGGTCGACGAGGCGGGCCATGCGCCCGCTTTCCTGGATCACGTCCGCAACCGCTGCCCGGCGCGTCTCCTCCGTCAGGTCGCGCGAGGCGAGCAGTCCGGCGTTGCCCTGGATCGTGGTCAGCGGTGTGCGCAGCTCGTGCGACGCGTCGGAGACGAAGCGCCGCTGGGCCTCGAAAGCGTCCTGCAGGCGCATCAGCATGCCGTTGAAGCTGGCGGCGAGGACCGCGACCTCGTCTCGGCTTCGGTGGGTGGGCAGGCGGCGCGCAAAGTCGCGCGTGCGGCCGATCTCGTCGGCAGTCGCGGCCACCTTCTTGAGGGGGGCCAGCGCGCGCCCGGCCACGACCCAGCTTGCGATCAAGCCCGCGATCAGCCCGGCGATCCCGGAGATGACGAGAAAGACGACGACTCCCGAGAGATTTGACTGCGGCACCTTTACCGACTGGCCGGTGACCACGAATCCGCGGTTGAACGGAGCGACGAACAGGCGAAAGCCGTCCTGGGTCGTGAATCCCGCGTGGGCGAGGTCGGGAGTGACCAGAGGCTCCGCTGTCGAATAGATCGCCGATCCACCTACGAATACCTCGACGAAGACTTCCGTGCTCGTGCGGAGGTCTTCTGGCGCGAGCGCCCCGCCGGGCGTCAACACCGGGGCCGCGTTCAGCGACGCGACCACCTGCTGCGCGCGCGCGCGAAGCGCGTCGTCTTGATTGGAGTTGACTCCGCGCGCGAGGAGGGCATAGAGAAGTACGCCGAAGATCAGCAGCGCCAGCGCGACGAGACCGACGCCGAACAGCGCCAGCCGCAGGCGGAGTGACAACTACTCGTGCAGCGCGTAGCCCGCGCCGCGGACCGTGTGCAGGAGGCGCGGCTCGCCGAGCTTCTGGCGCAGGTAGCCGACGTAGACGGCGACCACGTTGTCCGTCTCGGCCTCACCTTTCCACACCGCGTCGATGAGCTGCTCGCGTGACAGGACCTGGCGCGGGTGGCGCAGGAAATGCTGTAGCAGCTCGAACTCGGTCGCGGTGAGGTCGAGCGGCCGGTCGGCGCGCCACGCCTCGCGGCTCGCCGGCTCTAGGCGGACGTCGCCGAACCGCAGACGGTCGGCCGGCGCGGTCCGGCGCAGCAGGGCTCGGACGCGCGCAAGCAGCTCTTCGTAGGCGAAAGGCTTCACAAGGTAGTCGTCGGCGCCCGAGTCGAGGCCTCGCACGCGCTCCTCGGTCCCGCCCAGGGCGGTCAGCAACAGGATCGGGGTCGTGCCGCTCGCGCGCAGGCGCCGGCAGACGGCGATGCCGTCGAGGCCGGGAAGCAGGATGTCGAGGACGACTAGGTCGAAGGGCCGCTTCTGGGCGCGGCGCAAGGCGTCGTTGCCGTCGAACGCGGCCTCGACGTCGTAGCCCTCGGTCTTCAGCACGCGCTCGAGCGTGGCCGCCAGCGCCATGTCGTCTTCGACGACGAGGATGCGGGAACCGCCCATCCGGTGGAGTTATAGACCGCCGGATATGAAATCGATAAGAGCTACTCGACCTCGGTCAGCGTGACCCGCTTGCTCGCGGTCAGCTTCCCGCGCGTGCCCGAGAACGTGCCGGACGTCGGCGCCACGTCCGAGTAGTCGGCGCCGACGGCCACCGTGACGTAGCCGAGACCGCCCCGGCTTGCGTGCGTCGGGTCGAAAGCGTGCGCGATGGCGTCGCCCGTGCCGTCTTGAGTCGGCAGCACGACCTCGACCCAGGCGTGCGTCCCGCCCTGGCCCAGCATGTGGCCGGACACATACCGCGACGGCAGGCCGCAGGCCCGGCACACGGCGAGCATCACGTGGGTGTAGTCCTGGCACACGCCCGCGCCCAGGGCGAGCGCCTCGGCCGCGGTCGTCTGCACGCCCGTGAAGCCATGGCGGTACGTCATCGACTGGTAGACCCAGTCGTTGATCCGGTCGGCCAGCGGCAAGCCCCACTCCGCCGCGGCGCCAAGGTCGTCCGCGGCGCGCAGGATCGCGTCGTCGGGCTCGGTCAGCCGCGACGGCTGCAGAAGGTACCCGTCCGCGAGCCAGCCGTCCGGGAGGCGGTGAGGCTCGTCGGCCCGGCGCTCGACCGAAACCTCGGCCGTGAACTCTATGGCGGCCGCCACCCGGGGCGCGAAGACGTTCACGATGACGTTCCCGAAGCGGTCGCTGCGGTTCTCGAGCCGCGCCCCGTCGAGGCCGACCGACACGTCGTGCCAGAGCCGGCGCTGGTCGCCAAATCGCTCCGGCGGGATGACGACCAGCCGGTGGCTCAGGTCGCGGATCGGCTCCGGGTATTCGTAGCGAAACGTCTGCCGGACCAGGTATGAGGCGCGCCGGGCCGCGCTCAATTCCGCCCTCACGCCGCCTCCTTGTCCGCCCAGACCACCATCGACTGGAACGCTGCGGAGCCGAAAGTGGTCACCATGGCGACGTCGAGGGCGTCGCGCCCCCGGCCGATGAGCACCCGGCCGACGCGCCGCTGGTTGTTGCGGGGGTCGAACGTCCACCAGCGGTCGCCGAGGTACACCTCCATCCAGGCGGCGAAGTCCATCGGCGTGCCCGGAGGCTCGACGTACAGGTCGGGCAGGTAGCCGAAGACGTAGCGCGCCGGGATGTTGAGCGCGCGGCAGAACGTGATCGCGAGGTGGGCGAAGTCGCGGCAGACGCC
>DATEGB010000027.1:0-3241 GCA_035280365.1 Candidatus Dormiibacterota bacterium
GGTGCACGCGGCGGCGCTGCGCTCGTCCCTCGGCCTCGGCGAGCGCATCGAGGCCGACCGCCTGATCGTCGGCGCCGCCGTGCTGGGGCTGGTCTCGTCGTACGCCGAGCAGGCGCCGCTCCTGGTGACGCTGGACGACGCGCACTGGCTCGACAGCGCCTCGGCCGAAGCGATCGCATTCGCCGCCCGGCGGCTGGTCGCCGACCCGGTTGCGATCCTGGTGGCTGTGCGCGAGGGTCACGAGTCGCCGTTCCTGGCGGCTGGCTGGCCCGAGATCGAGCTCGGCGGCCTCGACCACGACGCCGCGTCGCACCTCCTGGAGCAGCTGGCGACCGATCCGCTCCCCGGCGACTCGCTGGACCGGCTGCTCCGCGCCACCGGCGGCAACCCGCTGGCTCTGGTGGAGCTGGCCCGCACCGATCCACGGCCGTCGGGGTCGCCGCACCTCGATCTGCCAGTTGCGACGAGCGTCGAGCGCGCGTACCTGCGCCGCGCCGACGGCCTGTCGGATGGAGCGCGCCAGTTCCTCGTCCTCATCGCGGCATCGGGCGGCTCCGACCTGGGGCTCGTGCGCCGAGCCGCCTCGGCGCTCGGCGTCCAGAGCGCGGCCATCGAAGAGGCGGAGGCCGCCGGCTCGCTCGTGCAGTTGGTTGGCGACCGCATCGATTTCGTGCACGCGCTCGCGCGAGCAGCGATCTATCACGCGGCGTCACCCGCGCAGCGGCGCGCCGCCCACGGAGCGTTGGCCGGCGTGATGTCGGGCCCTGACGACGCCGATCGCCGCGCGTGGCACCTCGCGGCCGCGACGACCGGCTGGGATGCGGAGGCGGCGGATGCGCTGGCCGAAGCGGCGCGGCGCGCACGAGAGAGCACGGGCTACCGGGAGGCTGCGTCCGCTCTCAGCGAATCGGCCCGCCTGACCGAGGACGTCACGCTTCGCGGCGAGAGGTTGTTCAGGGCGGCCGAGAGCTCATGGCTTGCGGGCGACGCCGGCCGCTCGATAGAGCTGCTGGGCGCGGCCCGCAAGTTGGTGAGGTCCACGGAGGCGCTCGCTGACATCGACAGTCTGGACGGCCACATCGCCATGCGGCGGGGAGCGGTGGCCGAGGGCTACGCGAAGCAAGCGTCGGCTGCGGCCGCGATCGAGCCCGCGGACAGGCTCAAGGCGATTCGCATCCTCGCCGACGCGGCCTTGGGGTCGTTCTGGGCCGGCCAGCCCGACGAGATGCTCGCGGGCGCGAGCAAAGCGCTGCACCTGCTGAAGAAAGGCGATCCGCCCGAGCTGTCGGTATTCGCGTGCGTCTCCTACGGCGCGCTGGCCATCCTGGCGGGGCGTGGCGCCGACGGCCCCCGACGACTGCACGAAAGCGTTCCGCTGTTCGCGAAGGTCCCGTCCGACAGCGTCGACCCGCTGTTGATCTTGTGCACCGGCATCGCCGGCCTGTTCCTGCGGGAAGCACAGGTCGGACGCCAGCTGCTCGACCGCGCGCTGCGACAGGCTCGCGAGCGCGCGCCGACGGCGGCCCTCCCGATGATCCTCTTCATGCTCGGTCGGGATGCCGCGGCCACGGATCGCTGGTCGATTGCCCGCGCGCAGTACGAGGAGGCCGACCGCGTCGCGCGTGAGACCACGCAGCACACGTGGCTGGCCGGCGTGGCATCGGGCTTGGCCTGGCTCGACGCGCTGGAGGGGCGGGCCGGGGAATGTCGCGCCCGCGCCGCGGAAGGGCGTGAGCTCGCCGAGCGCTACGGTATGGGCTTCTTCAAAGCCTGGTCGTTGATCGCGCTGGGCCAGCTCGAGCTGGGCTTGGGCAATCCGCAGTCCGCCGTCAACCACTTCATGGAGTGCGCCGCGTTCCTGGAGGAGATCGCCATCGACGATCCCGACCTGTCGCCGGCGCCCGACATCGTCGACGCCATGGTTCATCTTGGCCGCGAGGACGAGGCTCGCGCGATCAGCCACGAGTACTCTCGGCGCGCGCAGGAGAAGGGCCTGCCTTTCGCGCTGGCGCGTGCGGCGCGGGCGCGCGGGCTGCTCGCAGGCGATATGGCGTTCGCGGCGGAGTTCGAGACTTCGCTGCGCCACCATGAAAGCACGTCCGACGCGTTCGAGCGGGCGCGAACCCGCCTCTACTATGGCGAGCGATTGCGCCGGACACGCAAACGTGTAGAAGCCCGGAAGCAGCTGAACGCGGCGTTGAAAGCGTTCGATCAGCTCGGCGCCTCGCCATGGTCGGAGCGCGCGATCGCCGAGCTCGAGGCCAGCGGCGAGACCGCGCGCGTGCGCGACGACCGCTACAGGCAGCAGCTCACGCCCCAGGAGCTGCAGGTCGCGCTCACGCTCGCGGAGGGCTCGACGACGCGCGAGGCCGCGGCGAAGCTCTACCTGAGCCCGAAGACGGTCGAGTACCACCTGCGCCACGTCTACGACAAGCTGGAGATCCGGACCCGCGACGAGCTCCGAGCGGCGCTCATCAGCCAGGCCCGGCCGCAGAGCACTCGCAAAGCGTTGATGTTCACCGACCTCACGGATTCCACCAAGCTGGTGGAGGCGATCGGCGATGCGGCGTGGCACAACCTGAGTGCCTGGATGGACGGGGAGATGAGGCGCTGCTTCGACGAATTCCACGGACGCGAGATCGACCACGCCGGAGACGGGTTCTTCGTCGTGTTCGATGGAGCGCGCGACGCGACGGACTGCGCCGTCACCATCCAGCGCCGGCTGGACTCACAGCGGCGCCTGCATGGCTACGCGCCACAGATCCGCATCGGCGTCCATTTCGGCGAGGTCAGCATTGCGGACTCGGCCGTCCGAGGGGCAGCCGTCAACAGAGCCGCTCGCCTGTGCGCAGCCGCGCGACCCGACACGATCATTGCGTCGCGAGAAGCGCTGGAAGCGGGTGGCAGGTCGGTGACCGGGCTGAAGAAGCTGACGCTGAAGGGCATCAACGAACCTGTCGAGGCGGCCGAAGTCAGCTGGTGGCTGTGACCTCCATGTGCGTCAGCACGTGCAGTGTTCGCCTGGTGTCCTCGGTGTCGAGGTGTTCTGATCGGCGAATTTCAGGCGCTCGGCAGCGGTTCGAGGAAGCGTTCGAAATCAGCCGCAGTCATGGTCATGAGTGGGGAACGCTGCGATGCTGCAGTTCTGCGCGCTACGTGATCCGAATCGCGCGATTCTCCTGTTCAGCGCTGCCGAAGCAGAATTTCAAAGAATCCGTTCAGCGCCCTCGCCTTTTCTCTT
>DATEGB010000028.1:0-6423 GCA_035280365.1 Candidatus Dormiibacterota bacterium
ATGGACGGGATGAAGATCGTCGGCGACCTGTTCGGCGCGGGCAAGATGTTCCTCCCCCAGGTCGTGAAGAGCGCGCGTGCGATGAAGCGCGCGGTCGCCTACCTCGAGCCTTTCATGCAGGCGGAGAAGGAGGCGTCCGGCTCGCGCCGCGTGCGCGGCAAGCTGGTCATGGCCACGGTCAAAGGCGATGTCCATGACATCGGCAAGAACATCGTCGGCGTCGTGCTGGCGTGCAACAACTACGAGGTGCATGACCTCGGCGTCATGGTGCCGGCGGACAAGATCCTGGACACCGCGGTCGAGCTCGGCGCGGACGTGGTCGGGCTGTCCGGGCTGATCACGCCTTCGCTCGACGAGATGGTCGTCGTCGCCAAGGAGATGACGCGGCGCGACTTTCGGATCCCGCTCTTGATCGGCGGTGCTACCACCTCGAAGCAGCACACCGCGGTGCGCATCGCCCCCGCATACGACGGGACGACCGTGCACGTGCTCGACGCCTCGCGCGTGATTGGCGTGGTGTCCGATCTGCTCGACGACGGGCGCCGCGACCGCTTTGAGCGCGACAATTTCGCTCTGCAGGAGAAGCTGCGCGCGCAGCACTCGTCGGCGCGACGTCCGCTGCTCACGTTGAGAGAGGCACGTGACAAGCGCCTGCGCCTGCCGTTCGCCGACCTGCCCAGGCCGCCGTTCACCGGCAAGAAAGTGATCGAGCCGTCGATCGCCGAGCTGCGCGAATACATCGACTGGACCTTCTTCTTTCACGCGTGGGAGCTGAAGGGCAAGTACCCCGCCATCCTGGAGAACCCGTCCCACGGCGCCGCCGCGCGCGAACTCTTCGCGCACGCGCAAGAGCTGCTGGACGAGATCCAGGCGCACGGCTGGCTGAAAGCCCGCGGCGTGTACGGATTCTGGCCGGCGCGCGCCGACGGCGACGACATCGCGCTGGAGCTCGGCGTGCGCTTCCCCATGCTGCGCCAGCAGGTCGACCACGGCGACGACAAGCCGTACCTCTCGCTGGCCGACTTCGTCGCGCCGCAAGCAGACCACGTGGGCGCGTTCGCCGTGACCGCGGGCCTCGGCGTCGACGAGCTCGCGGCGCGCTTTGCGAGTGAGCACGACGACTACCGGGCGATCATGGTCAAGGCCCTCGCCGACCGCCTGGCCGAGGCCTTCGCCGAGTACCTGCACGAGGTCGTGCGCCGCTCGTGGTACGAGACAGGACCTAAGCAGCCGAATGAGGAGCTCATCGCCGAGAGATACCGCGGCATCCGGCCCGCGTTCGGCTATCCGGCGTGCCCGGACCACTCGGAGAAGCAGACGCTGTTCGCGCTGCTCGACGCCCGCTCGATCGGCATGGACCTGACCGAGAGCGGCGCGATGACGCCCACCGCGGCGGTCTCAGGTCTCTACTTCGCTCACCCGCAGTCGCGCTACTTCATGGTCGGCAAGGTCGGGCGCGACCAGGTCGAGGACTACGCGCGGCGCAAGGGGATGACGGCGGCGGAAGCGGAGCGCTGGCTGCGCCCGAACCTCGCCTACGACGAATAGAGCGTTAGCCGTCGCCTCGGTGGCCGTCGCCGCGCTCGGGACGGCCGGATTTGTCGGCGGCCGGACCTTGGGAGGCGGTGCCTACGTCGAGGTGGCCTCCGCCTCCACCTATCTGATCTTCACGGGCATGGCCGGCGGTGCGGGCCTGGTGCTTCTGGCGTCGAGGCGAGCGCGTCGCCCGCTCGTGCTGCAACTGCTCGGGCTTGCCCTTTTCCTGTACGGAGCGATCGTGGTCACTTACGGGTTCTACCGCAGCGCCTCCGTTGCGGCATCGATCGTGTTGGTGGGCGTGATGATGCTGGGTGCGCTCGGCTGGCGCGACATGCAGGCGAGCGGGAACGAGCCGCTTCATCTGGCTGCGCCCGCACAACAGCTTCGGCTGAGTTGGTCCGCACTCTGGATCCCGATCGCCGCGGTCGCGGCGGCGTATTTCGCGCTCGGCGATTTCTCACCCACGTCGGCATACGTGACCCGGTGGCTGGCGGGGGCGACTGTAATCGTCGCGGTGGTCGGAAGGACGAATCGCTGGGCGGCCCTCACGGCGGCGGTGGCGGCGGGCGTCGAGGCGGGCTACGTCGCGGTCACCTCCGGGCGATGGGCCTACGTGATCGCCGGCTCGATCGTCATCGGGCTCTCGGGGATCCAGGTGGCGAAACAGCTGCGCCGCGCGCCGTTGTTCGATCCCGTCCAGCTCATCGCGGTCCAGCTCGCGGTCGCGTTGCTGTTCCGCTGGGCGTACTACCTCGGCAGCGGCGCCGGCCTCGATCCGAACACCTACGCCCCCGGCACGACGGCCACTCCGTTCCGCGCCGAGCTGCCCTTTATGGCCATGGCCCTGGCGGCGATCGGTCTGGGTGTGTCCCGTCCTCTTGGTCCAGCGCTGCGTCGGCTCGGGGCGGAGGTGCCGACGTGGTGGCAGGTCGCCCTTGCTCTGCTTGTCGCCGACGCGTACCTGCTGCTCACCGCCCCGGTCAACTTGCTCACGTACCGGCTCACGCCCGACGCCTACTACGCCATCGGCGACATCCTCTACAGGACCAACGCCGGTCTGCCGTATTGGGCCGTCCTCGCCTACGCGCTCCTCGCGGGGATCTGCGAGGAAACCCTGTTCCGCGGCGCACTGATGCCAAGAGTCGGGATCGTCGCCAGCGCGCTGCTGTTCGCGGCGATCCACATCCAGTACGGGCTCACGCCGATCCTTGGGCTGGTATTCGTCGCCGGCATCGCTTACGGGCTCATACGCCGGCACATCAACCTGACCACGGCAGTCATCGCCCACGCCGCCACCGACACCGGCGGGGTCGGGCTCGGACATCAATGGGAGACGACCGCTCTGTGGGCGTCCGTGCTCGTGATCGCCCTGGCGATCGACCTGGGCCGCCGCTGGACGCGCCCAGCGGCGGCTGTTAAGCTGCCGCAAAACTCACCGTAAATCAGGGGAAGGGGAGATGCTTAAGAGCCTGTCGCGCCGTCTCGTGAGCTTGGCCGCCGCCGCGTCGTTCGCCGCACTTCCGCTCGCCGGCCCGCTGCTGACGGTTCACGCCTCGAGTGGAGGCACCCTGTTCGGCATCACCGGCTTCGGGCAGAGTGTGCTATCGACCATCGACCCCTCGACCGGGGTCGTTACCGACATCGAGAACCTCGCCGGTGCGGAGCAGGGCCAGCTGACCAGCGTCACCGGCGACCCGATCGCCCATCGCGTCTATGCGGTCCGCGAGGCTCAGATCTTCGTTCCGCCAAGCACCATCCTGGTGCACGACCAGCTGCTGACGATCAACTCCGACAACGGCTCCTTTACCGCGAGCGCGATCGGAGCCGTCGGGCCTGGCCAGATCGTCTTCGACTCGAGCACAGGCTTGCTCTATCAGCTCAACTTCGGCGGCCGGTTGTCCAGCATCGACCCGATCCGCGGCAAGACGACCCCCGTGGCGACGCTGGCGGTGAGCCCGGGCGACATCCTCGGCATGACCGTCGTCCCCGGCGCCAACACCATCTATGTCGGCCAGTCGATTTTCTCGTTCGACACCTTCACGTTCAACCACGCCGTGATCACGGTCAACACCCAGACGGGCGCCACGTCGACCAGCCCGGTCACACCCGGTCGACTCGGGTTCCTACTTGACGACCCCTCAGCCGGCCTCCTTCTCACCTCCGACAACCAGAACCTTTACAGCCTTGACCCCTCGTCGGGCGTGGAGACGCTGATCAGCAACTTCAACATCAATCCCCAGGCGCTCTTCTTCTTCGCGGGCGCCATCGATCCATCGACGAACACCGTCTATCTGCATCTGAACATCTTCGACTTCTTCAATCCGCCGCCCGTCGATCAGATAGTCACCATCAACGACGTCACGGGCAGCTTCGCGACCAGCACCGGCAATCTCACGACCAGTCAGCTCGAGTCCCTGTACTTCCAGCCCCAGGTGATCGTGACCCCCGACTCCATCGCGGCCGACGTGCGGAACGCACTCGCATCGGGACACATCACGAAGGCCGGCATCGCCGACACGCTGCTGTCCGACCTCAACGCCGCGAAAGCCGCGCGCGACCGCGGCCAGTGCAAGACGGCGGCCAACATCTACCAGGGGTTCATCAACGATGTGGCCGCGCAGAGCGGAAAGGCGATTACAACCACGACGGCCAGCCTGCTGACCAGGGAAGCGCTGAACCTGCAGGGGAGCTGCCCTTAGGCCTCTCGACAGCTCGCTTTCGCCGGCGAAAGCACCGTTCGGGCGCGTCCCGGGTGCGCCGAGCGCCGGCGAATGCACCAAATGTCGCGGCTCAGGAGGCCGCCGAGTGCGCGGCCAGGAACGCGTTCGGGTCGGTGAACTTATAAGGAAAAGCCGGGAAGCCTGAGCACGCTGTGGGCGGCAACGCGCCGTTCCACGCGTGCGACTCGAAGTCGCCCTTGAAGACGGCGAAGTGGAAGTGCGTCCGGCTCCCCATGTCGGCGACCTGGGCGAACGCCTGGCCCCCCTTTACCTCCGACCCGACCTGGAACCCGGGGAGCAGCCACACGTGCCAGTACTGGGTGATCACCGCCCCGAACGTCGTCCTATGCCGGATCAACACCCCGCCGCGGAACGTCGGGTCGGAGAGGTAGCCGATGATCTCCCCGTCGCCGGCGGCCATCACGCGAGCGCCGACGCCCGCCTCCTCGTCCACACCGGTGTGCAACCACACCGCCCCCGACGGGCAGGAGCGCAGCGCGACCCCATTGCAGTAGCGCCACTGGCTGCCGTAGCCGAGGCAGTGCGGGGCCCAGCTCGAGAGCGGACGCTGAAAAACGTCCGAAGGATTGACCGGCGGCGTCGCCAGGTGGATCACCGCGAGCAGGGCAGCGATCAGCGCCCGGAGCAAATCAGGCGATGTCGACGATCACGTTTTTGAGCTCGGTGTAGAGGTCGAGCGCGTAGGGGCCGAGCTCGCGTCCCCAACCGCTCTGCTTGTAACCGCCCCACGGTGTGACCGCGTCGACGATGTGGTAGCAGTTCACGTACACGGTCCCCGCCTTCAATGCGTGGGCAACGCGGTGCGCGCGCGCCACGTCGCGCGTCCAGACGCCGGCGACCAGGCCGTAGATCGTGCTGTTGGCCTTCGCCACCAGGTCGTCCTCGTCGCGGAACGGAATCGCTGAGACGACGGGGCCGAAGATCTCCTCGCGCGCGATCCGCATCTCGCCGTCGACGTCGGCGAACACGGTCGGCTCGACGAAGTTACCGTTCTCGAAGCCCTTCGGGCGGCCCCCGCCCGCGATCATGCGCGCCCCTTCCTTGTTGCCGAGCGTGATGTAGCCGAGGACCCTCTCCATGTGCCCCTTCGAGACGAGCGGTCCCATCTGCGTAACGGGGTCGATGCCGGGGCCGATGCGCGTGTCACGCACCGTCTTCAGCAGCTCGTCGAGCGCCTGGTCGTAGACCTTCTCCTGGACGAACAGGCGCGAGCCCGCCGAGCACACCTGGCCCTGGTTGAAGAAGATGCCGAAGAAAGCGCCCGACACGGCGCGGGTGAGGTCGGCGTCGCCGAAGACGATGTTCGGCGACTTCCCGCCGAGCTCCAGGCTGACGCGCTTGAGGTTGCTGTCCGCGGAGGCCCTGGTGATCAGCTTGCCGACCTCGGTCGAGCCGGTGAAGGCGATCTTGTCGACCTCCGGGTGCGAGGCGAGCCGCGCGCCGGCGACCTCACCCCGGCCCGGGACGACGTTGACCACGCCGTCCGGCACGTCGGCCTGGGGGATCAGCTCGGCGAGCAGCAGCGCGCTCAGCGGCGTCTCCTCGGACGGCTTCAGCACGATGCTGTTGCCGCACGCCAGTGCGGGCGCGAGCTTCCAGGCGGCCATCAGCAGCGGGAAGTTCCACGGGATGATCTGGCCGACGACCCCGACCGGCTCGCGGAGCGTGTAGCTCAGGTACTTGCCCGGCAGCGAGACCTGCTGGGTAGCCCCGTCTAGCTTGGTCACCCAGCCGGCGTAATAGCGGAACGTCGCGGCGGCCAGCGGGACGTGGAACAGCAGCGCGTCGTTGATCGGCATTCCGTTGTCGAGTGTCTCGAGCTGGGCGAACTCGGTCGCGCGCTCTTCGAGCATGTCGCCGATCTTCCACAGCGCCCTTGCCCGCTCGGCCGGCGGCAGGTCGCGCCAGGCGCCCGCATCGAAGGACTTACGCGCGGCCGCTACGGCGCGGTCGACGTCCTCGGCGCCTGCCTCGGCAACACGGCTGAGAACATCGCCGGTCGCCGGGTCGATCGACTCGAAGGTCTGGCCGTCCGCGGCATCCGTCCAGCGCCCGCCGATGAAGAGCTTCTTCGGCTGGCCCTTGAGGAACGACGCGACCTCGAGGTCTTCCGCGACCGCCATGCGAGCATGGTACGCGCACG
>DATEGB010000029.1:0-3494 GCA_035280365.1 Candidatus Dormiibacterota bacterium
GCGCAGGAAGCTTCGCAGCTTCCTGACCATCAGCGGCATCGTCATCGGCATCGTCGCGCTGACGACCATGGGCGCGCTGGCCAACAACTTCAACGCCCTGCTGGACGGCGGCGCGAAGTACTACGCGAGCTACGTCCCGGTGGCGGACGCCGGCTCCAACGGCGTCACCGGCGGTGGCGTGATCCCGCTCTCCAAGCAGGGCGAGATCGAGGCCGTGAGCGGCGTCGCGCGCGTCTTTCCCAGCATCACGGTCGCGGCCAAGCCAGGAGACCTGCAGGTCGTGAGCGTGGGCTTGCCCGACTACATCGCGAGCTACAACGCGGAGGAGCACAACTACTCCGCGCTGAAGACGAGCCTCGCTTTGGGCGGCGACGTCACCAAGGACGGCCAGATCGTCCTCGGCTCGAACTTCGCCAAGGAGTTCGGCAAGAAGGTCGGCGACACCATCACGCTGCCTGTCCGGCCGGCAGACGCGACTGCCGACTTCGTCCAGCACACCTACACCGTCTCGGGCATCCTGAACCCGACACTCACCGCGCCCGACACCGGCGCGTTCGTCACCCTGAGCGACGCGCAGCAGCTGTTCAAGGAGCAGCTTCCGGTGGCGCTGCAGGCCAACTTCGACCAGACCAAGTACGTCGCGGGCTTTGACGTCTACGGGACGCCTGGCACCAACCTCGACCGGCTAGCGGACCGCATCAACGCCCAGGTCACGGGTGTCAAGGCGCAGCGCCCGAGCAAGATCGTGAAGGCGCTCGTGGACGGCGGCGCGCTGTTCACCGAGATCACCACCGCGGCGGCGCTGCTCGCGCTGGTCATCGGCGGCCTGGCCGTGATCAACACGATGATCATGGCCGTCAGCGAGCGTGTGCGCGAGATCGGCATCAAGAAGGCGATCGGCGCCACCACGAAGCGGGTCATGCGCGAGTTCATGCTCGAGTCGAGCTTCATCGGGCTCGTCGGCGGGGTCGTGGGCTTCGCCGTTGGTTCTGGCGTGACCGCTCTCCTCAACGCCTCCGTCCCCGCGTCGCAGGGCGCGCTGTTCCTGGTCACCCCGGGCCTGGCCGCGCTGTGCATCGGCTTCGCCCTGTTCCTCGGCACCGTCGCCGGCATCATCCCCGCGTTCCGCGCCGCCCGGCTCGACCCGGTCACCGCGCTGCGCGCGCAGTAATTCGAGAGGAGAGATTCACATGGTCCAGATCGAAAACCTCACCAAGCATTACCGGCAGGGCAAGACGGTCGTCCGCGCCCTGGACGGCGTGACCCTCGGCATCGAGAACGGCGAGTTCGTGGCGGTGGTCGGGCGGTCCGGCTCCGGCAAGACGACGATGCTCGACAGCCTCGGCCTGCTGCTCAAGCCGACGGGCGGGCGGGTCGTCATCGACGGCATCGACACGAGCCGGTTGAGGGACGACCGAAAAGCGCACCTGCGCGGCGACAGGATCGGCTTCATCTTCCAGGAGTACAACCTGCTGCCGACGATGTCCGCGCTGGAGAACGTGATGCTCCCTCTGCGCTACGCGTCGAAGCCGAAGGGCGACCGCGCGTGGGCGCGGCAGCTTCTCACAGAGATCGGGCTCGGCGACCGCATGCACCACCGCCCGGACCAGCTGTCCGGCGGCCAGCAGCAGAGGGTGGCGATCGCGCGCTCTCTGGTCAACCGGCCGTCGCTGGTGCTCGCCGACGAGCCGACCGGCGCCGTCGACACCGAGACGAGCGACCAGCTCGCCGAGGTAATGCGGCGCATGAACCTGGAGCACGGCGTGACCTTCGTGATCGTCACTCACGACCAGGACCTGGCGGCGAAGACAGACCGCATCATCCGGCTCAAGGACGGCAAGGTGTTGTCGGATGAGACCACGGTGCCGTTGGAGGAGGCTGTCGCGGTCTAATCTCCTCTTCCCGTGATCGTCAACGTGTGTCCGGCGGCGACCAGCAAGGCGCCGCCGGAGCGTTTCTGGGACATCCTCATCAAGCCCGAGGCGTACGCGGAGTGGACCGACGCGCGGTTCGTGTCGGTCGCACCGCCGGGGCCAATCCGCGCCGGCTCCGTAGTCCAGATGAGGGCGGCTGGGTTCGGCCGCGAGTGGCCGGTGCGCCTCGACATCACCGGGCTCGATGAGAATCGCCGCTGGATCGACGTGATCGCGCGCCTTCCGTTCGGGGTCGACAACCACGAGCACCTGACGCTAACCGAGACGCCGGAGGGCGGCACGCTCGTCCGGTTCAATTGAGACTTCCACCTCCCGCCCGGGTGGCGGGGCCGCCTGGTCGCGATCTTTCTCGGCGGGGAGCTGCGGCGCGGACCCCAGCAGTCCTTGCGGGACCTGGTCCGCGCCGCCGAGGGCCGCTAGCGCCTGGCCGGGACCGCCGCGAGCTGGACGACGCGCAGGTGGTTCCCGAACGGGTCGCGGATGCCGAAATCGGTTCCGTAGTCGCGCTCGGTCAGGTCGTCGGCGATCTCGACGCCCTTCTTCTTGAACTCCTCGTAGGTCTTGCGGACGTCCTTCGTCGTGAAGCCCGCCGCGAACCCGCTCGCGCCTTTGCTGATGAGCTCGCGCACCTGCTCCGCGGTCTTCGGGTCCATCGCCGGCGCGCCCGGGAGCTCGAGCAGGATGTCGTGCGACGGGTCGCCGGGAGCGCGAACGGTGAGCCAGCGCATGACGCCGAGGTCCAGGTCGTTGCTCACCTCGAGCCCGAGCTTGCCGACGTAGAAGTCGAGTGCTTTGTCCTGGTCGAACACGAAGATGTGCGAGATGTTGATCGAGCTGAGCATCGGTCTGTTTCCTCCAGTGGTTTGGGTTGTTGAGGTCGATGCTATTGGCCGTTTTTCGCGGCCGCTTCTCCAAAACTGCTAGGTCTCATCCACGACATGGTGAAGCAGGTCGGGGCGTTGATCGGCTTGCGCTGAGCGCGGTAGTCGGTCGGGGTCACGCCGACGATTTCGGTGAACGTGCGACTGAATGTGCCCAGGCTGCCGAAGCCGACGTCGAGGCACACGTCGGTGATGCTGCGTCGGGTCTCGCGGAGCAGGAACATCGCCCGCTCGACGCGCCGTCGCTGCAGGTAGCGGTGCGGGGTCTCGCCGAAGGTGGCGCGGAAGGTGCGGATGAAGTGGGCGGGGGAGACGTAGGCGACAGAGGCCAGGCTGGGGATGTCGAGCGGCTGGGCGTAGGCGCGGTCGATGGCGTCGCGGGCGCGCAGCATGCGGCGGTTCAGCTCTTCTATGGCGCGGGTCACCACCCACATTCTGAATCCGCCGTCGGTGGTCGTCCCTTCACCTTTCGCCGGCGAACGGTGCGTTGCGGAGGCGGGATAGGCGCCAATCGCGGGTGATCGGCGAAATGGCCTTGACAATGCCGGCCTCCGTCTGATTGAATGGTCAATCAAATGTTGACTGATCATTCAACCAGCACTCGCGAGAAGATCCTCCAGGCCGCGTTCACCGTCCTTTCCCGCCAGGGCTACGAGAACACCTCGATCAAGGACATCGC
>DATEGB010000030.1:0-20870 GCA_035280365.1 Candidatus Dormiibacterota bacterium
GGCGCGGAACGCTTCCACCGTGTCGCGAACCAGAGCTCCCAGGTCCGTCGGCTCCTTGTGCAGAACCAGGTTGCCGGCGTCGGTCAGGACCAGCGTCCGCAGGTCTTCCACCAGGCGATCCAGGGCCGCGGTCGCGTCCAGGATCGGCGCCAGGTGCGCCGCGTCGGGCGGGTACAGGCCGTCGGAGATCGCCTCCGCCTGGCCGCGGATCACCGACAGTGGCGTCCGCAGCTCGTGGGTCACGTCGGCCAGAAACGAACGGCGCTGCTCGTCGATCGTCTTCAGGCGCGAGGACATCGAGTTGAACGCGCGCGCCACCGAGCGGATGTCCGGCGAGCCCCACTCCGGCACCCGTGCGGAGTAGTCGCCCGACTCGATCCGCCGCGCTGCTTCGACCAGGTAGTTCACGGGACGCGTCATCCGCCGCACTCCGCCCAGGAGCGCGATCGCGATCAGCGCAATGACCAAGAAGAGCGGAAACGCGAAGAACGGGTGAAAGCCCCCTCCGCGACCGAACACAGCGCCGGCCAGAGCTCCGGTGAAAAGAGCAACTAGAAAAACTGTCAGGAAGAAGCACCCGACCCACCGGATGAAAGTCGGCGGACCGTAGCCGTAGCGTCGCCGCGGCGGGAACGGTTCGCCTTCCGGCCACCACGACGGCCGGCGCATCGTCGCCGGCCAGGCGCCAGAATCCCAGCCCCGCCAGCGGCCCCGGCCGCCGCCGGCCCTCACGACTCCGGCTCGGCGAAACGGTAGCCCACGCCGAACACCGTCTCGATGTAGCGCGCGCCGATCTTGCGCCGGATGTTCTTCACGTGGGCGTCGATCGCCCGCTCGTACGACTCGAACGCCACGCCGCGCACGGCGTCCAGCAACTGCGAGCGCGTGAACACGCGACCCGGTTGGCGCGCCATCAATGAGACGAGCTGGAACTCACTGCGAGTCAGATCGATACGGCGGCCGGAAAATCGCGCCTCCATCCGCGGCACGTTCAATTCGACGTCGGAACCGACCCGGATCACATCCGAAGGCACCGACGCGGCCTCGGCCCGGCGCAACACCGCCCGCACCCGCGCCACCAACTCCTTGGGCGAGAAGGGCTTGGTCAGGTAGTCGTCCGCCCCGAGCTCCAGGCCTACGAGCTTGTCCGACTCCTCGGTCCGTGCGGTCAGCATGATGATCGGCACCGCGCCGTCCCGGCGCAGAGAGCGCGTCACGTCGAGGCCATCCAGGCCCGGCAACCCCAAATCAAGCACGACCAGGTCCGGCCGGCCCGTCCGGGCCGACCGCAGCGCCGACGGCCCATCCGACGCCGTGAGCACGGTGAACCCACCGTGCTCGAGATAGTCGCGGACGAGCTGCACGATACGCGGCTCGTCATCGACGACAAGGATGGTCGCCACGGCGACCATCCTAGGTTCGGACATCGCTCCTAGACGGAGCGAGTGTCAGGGGGAGGGGGTGGAGGCGTCGACCCAGACGGAGGCGCAGCCTGCTCTTCGTGCTGCTTCCGGTGCCACTCCTGCGCGCGCTCCTCGAACGACCGGTAACCGCCGCCCCAGCCGCCGCGGCCGTAGCCCCAGCCGCCGCCCATCATCCGGCGTCCGGCGAAGCCCCAGAACGCGAACCGGAACAGCCAGAAGATGCCGAACAGGATCAGCAGGAACCACAGGATCCCGAACCCGGCGAAGAACGGGTGAAAGCCGAAACCGTAGTAGTACGGCCCGGGGGCGACCGTGCCGTCGCTCTGCGTTGTCGCCAGCGGGTGGGTGTTCACGCCGTCCGACCACCCGAGGTTGTAGGCGATCACGCCCACGATCACGAGCAGGATCACCGTCGCCAGCAATCCCAACAAACCAAAACCGCGTCGCATCGAAACTTCACTCCTTTGTGTGAATGGGAACCGTTTGCGTCTCCCATCGTTCCGACCACTTGTGAGGGAGTTGTGAACTCCCTGCGAGGAACTCTTAGAAACCGCGCTCCAGCTCGACCAGGTCGGCGCTCCGCTTCCACAGCGATGACTGCTGGCCGATGTCCTGCGTCGAGCGTGGCGGGTCGATCCGGCGCGTGCCCTTGAAGAACCATCCGGTCGTGCCCGCGAACGCCGGCGACAGCGCCAGCTCGGCCAGGTCCTCGCCGGCTCGCTCAGGTGAGCGCGACACGAGCCGCGTCACGAACCGCAATGGAGCCGGTGACTCGCGCATCAGCTCAGAGCGGACCAGGCCGGGGTGGAACGCGTTCGCGCGGACGTCCCATCGCTTGGCCCGGCGCGCGAGCTCGAACGTGAACATCAGATTCGCCGCCTTCGTCGCGCCGAATGAATGAAACGCATGAAACTCGTCGCGGTCGAGCAACCGGTCGAGCTCGACCCGCGTCGACGATGGCGCGGTCACGGAGATCACCCGGCCTCCGCCCACCAACCGGTCACGCAGCAGGTTCGTGAACAGAAACGGCCCTAGGTGGTTGACCGCAAGCATCATCTCGAGGCCGTCGGCCGACTTGACGAACCGGGGCAAGTAGACCGCGGCGATGTTCAAGAGCGCATGGATCCGACCGGCGCTCCGGTTCAGTTCGCGTGCCGCGGCGCGAACCGAAGCGAACGACGACAGGTCGAACGACGGCCGCGACAGTCGAATGACCTGCGCGCGTCTTTTCTCCAGCGCGGCCACCGTCGCCGAGCCGATGGCGCCCGAAGCGCCGGTGACGACCACGGTTGCCATGATCTAGGCGTGATCGTATCCGCGCATGACGGTTATCCACGCCATCTGTACTCCGGCGCGGACTACATCGAGGTCGACATCCGCCGCACGCCCGCCGGCGTCATCGTCCTGGCCCACGACGAGCTCGAGCCGGGCCGGCTCTATCCCACTTACGAGGAGCTGTTACAAGCGCTGCCCACAGGAGTCGGGCTCCACCTCGACCTCAAACAAAGCGGCTTCGAGCGACAGTTGATGGAACGAGCGCCGGACAAGGTGGTCGTCACCCCCGACTTCCGAGAATCCGCGGAAACGATCAAGCGCCATTTCCCGCACGTCCGCGTGAGTCCGATCGACTTCGTCACCCTCGACCAGCGCCACGCGAACGATCAGACGCTCAACGGACCCCTTCCAGTCTGGGTCTGGACCGTCGACGACAAGCGCCTTATGAAACGCCTGGTTCAAGACCCACGAGTCGAGGCGATCATCACCAACCGCCCCGAACTTGCGCTGAACCTCAGGTCGGGTAGAGCGTGATATCCCTCTGGCAGCAGAACGCACCGAGGTCGGGCGTCCAGTGGAGGATCCACGGCGGGTTGGAATTGGAGACTCGGAAGCACAGGTCGATGGGCCCGAACACGGCGCCGTGGCCGAACTCGTGCCGCGTGAACGACTGGCACCCCGACGCGTCGGAGATCGGAATCGACGACCGCCGGCCGGCGTCGATCAGCGTCAGGTCTTCGGGCGACGCATGAGTGGCGACGCTCGAGTTCTGGAACCTGACCGTCAGGCGCACGATGTCGTCCTGGACCCGCACGTTCGAGATCCAGATCGCGTATCCGTTCAGGGTCGCGCACGGCCCCGGCGCGCAGTTCTCGGGCGAAAGGCTGCTGTTCGGCTGCGTGGCGAGCGGCGCCTTCAGCGCCATGTACGCCAAGCCGGCCACGAGGGCGGCGACGATCAGGCCGGCGAAGACGCCAAAGGTCGTCAAGAGGCGGCGGGCCATGGAGCTGACTGGAGGAGCCTACTAGACCGTGACGGCCTCTCCAACCCTTTCGTCCGACAGCACCTTGCCGTCCTTCAGCCGGATGTGCCTGGACGCCTGGCCGGCGATTTCGAGGTCGTGCGTGACCAGGACCAGGGTCACCCGCTCCTCCCGGTTCAGCTGCTTCAGCAGCTGCACCAGCTGCTGCGCCGTCTCGGTGTCGACGGCGCCGGTCGGCTCGTCGAGAAGGATCATCGACGGCCGGTTGACCATCGACCGCGCGATCGCGACCCGCTGCATCTGGCCTCCGGAAAGCTCCGCCGGCCGGTGCTTGATCCGGTCGGACAGGCCGACGCGGTCGATCAGGTCGATCGCGCGCTTGCGGCCGGCGTCGCCATCCTTCACGTAGCGCTGCGGCAGCATCACGTTCTCGAGCAGGTTGAGACCCGACAGCAGGTTGTACTCCTGGAACACGAAGCCGACCTTGCGCGCGCGCATGTGAGCGCGCTCGCGGTCGCTCAGCCGGGTGGTCTCGACGCCGTCGATGACCAGGCTGCCGGCGGTTGGCTTGAGCAGCAGGCCGAGCAGGTCCAGCATCGTCGTCTTGCCGCTGCCCGAGCGGCCGACGACGGCGACGAACTCGCCCTTGTCGATGTTCAGCGTCACGCCGTCGAGGGCGCGGATGATCTCGTGGCCGCGCCTGTAGTGCTTTGTCAGTCCGACGAGCTCGACAGCGGCCATCTAGTCGTTCCTCAGCGCGATGACGGGGTCGAGGCGAGCAGCGCGCCACGCGGGGAAGACGCCCGCGCCGGCGCCGAGCACCGCGGCGAACCCGAGAGCGACGGCCGTCAGCTTCGGCGTGATCAGGAAGAGGGTCGACCCGTCGGCCGCGGGGAACACAGTGTTGCGCACCACCACCAGCAGCACGCCGAGCGCGTAACCGATCAGGCCGCCGATGACCCCGATCAAGATCGCCTCGATGAGGAACTCGCCCATGATGTTCGAGGTGGTCGCGCCGACCGCCTTCTTGAGGCCGATCTCGCGCACGCGGTCCGACACCGCCATGAACATCGTGTTGATGACCGAGAGGCCGCCGACGATCAACGCGATGACCGCGGCCGCGACCGTGATGGCCGTGAAGGTCTGCCCGCCGGCCTTGAAGGCGTTGACCAGGTCGCTCGGCCGGAACGCCTTCACGCCCGGGACTTGCGCGTTGATGCGGTCAGCGATCTTGTCCAGCCCCGACAGCGAGGTCCCTGGCTTGCCGTACACCGTGATGCCCTCGGTGATCTGGGTCACGTCGATCGTGTCCCGCAGCGAGGCGGGCAGGCTGTCGCGGAGCAGCATCTGTCCGTCCGCGAGGTTGATGTAAGCGAAGCTGTCAGGGGCCGTCTTGGTCTCGTTGATGAGGCCGACCACGGTGAAGGTGTGGTTGACGAAGTCCGGCTTGGCGTCGGCCGGCTTGACAGGCAGCTCGATCGTGTCGCCGACCTTCTTCTTGAACTCCTTGGCGATCGTGTAGCCGAGCGCGACCTCGCCGCGAGACGCCGCGGTGACGCCGTGGCCCGAGGAGTAGGTCAGCTTCAGCGCGCTGTAGTTGTTCTCGTCCGGGTCTGACGCGGCGATCGTGTCCGGCACGCCGAAGCTGACGACGAGCGCTCCGCCCGGCTTGGCCTGGAAGGAGTAGCCGGCGAATGCGGCCTGGACGCCCACGACCTGCTTGATCTCGTCGATCTTGGACATCGGAAGCAGGTTCGCCGCCTGGCCGTCGGGCGGACCGACCTGGACGCTGCCGCCGAAGTACTGCACGCCGCCGTCGATCAGAGCGTTGAAGTTCTCCGCCAGCGCGCCCATCGTCGTCAGCGCGAAGACGCCGATGACGATGCCCGAGATGGTGAGTGTGCTGCGCAGCTTGCGGCGCCAAATGTTGCGTAAAAGTTCCATGCAGGGGTTGAAGGATACAGGGGATCGATTAAGCGTCGGGTTAACCGAACCCGTTCTCGCCCAGATGCCGCGCCGGCGCGTTGATGTCCACCTCCACCCACAACAGCTGCTCTCTCACAACCGCCTCGAGGGTCACGCCGCCGGTCACCTTCTCGTACACGGCGAAGTCCTCGTTCGGCAGCGCGCCCTGCTCGACCCAGCCATTCGCCGTCATGTTCGCGCGCGTCGCGTCGTACATGTCCTTGATGTTCGGGCCGACGTAGCTGACCGACAGGCTGGCGCCACTGCACAGCCAGCTGTTATCTGGCCCGTCGTTCTCCCAGGTGAAGAGCTCGCCCTGCGGGCTGAACCCGACGACACCGTCGTTCTTCATCAGGAAGAAGAACTGGTTGCCGGGGTCGCACTTGTTGCTCCAGGCGGTGGCGAAGAAGTGCCGAAACAACAGGGCGACGACGGCGATGGCGAACATCGCGAAGATCCAGTTCAGGCGGCCGCCCATTTCCCCGGCCTTTCTACAATTGCGCGCCATGAGGGGATGCGGTGTTCAGCGTTCTGCTCCGGGGATTCGCCCTGGGCTTTGCCATCGCCGCGTCGCCTGGGCCGATCTTCTTCCTCTGCGTTAGGCGCACCCTGTCGCAGGGCCGGGTGGCCGGCCTGCTCTCCGGCCTCGGAGTCGCCACAGCCGACGGCTTCTACGCGGCCATCGCGACGTTCGGCGTGGCGGCCCTGACCACGGCCTTCGTCGCCGGGCGGCGCCCGCTGGCGGTCGTCGGCGGCGTGGTGCTCGCGATCCTCGGCGCGCGCATTCTGCTCGAACGAAGGCCGAGCCTACGAGCGGCGCCCACGCCCTCGGCCCGCAACCTGGCCCTCGCCTACACGACGACCCTCGGCCTGACCATCACCAACCCGGCCACCATCGTCTCTTTCGCCGCCCTGGCGGCCACGCTTGGGCTTGGCATCGGCGGCTCTTTCGTGCGCCCGACGTTGGTCGTGCTGGGCGTGCTGCTCGGCTCGGCCGCCTGGTGGGTCGTGCTGGTGGTCGGGGTGTCATTGCTGCGCGAACGGATCACGCCTCGAGTCGTCGGCTGGATCAGCTCCTTCAGCGGTATGGCGATCGGGGTGCTCGGAATTTTGGCCGTGCTGTCGGCCTTTTCAAGCTGAGGGGGAAGATGGAGACCGAGCGGAAGCGGACGCGCACCGTCACGTGGGAGGACCCGTTCGAGGTGCCGAAGCAGGCGGCCGGCCGCAGCGGGCTCGAGCTGTTGCGCGATGTCTTCTCGGGAAAGCTGCCGCCTCCGCCGATCACGGCCACGATGGGCTTCGTCGGCGTCGAGGTGGCGGTGGGCAAGGCGGTCTTCGAGGGCGAACCTGGCGAGCACCTCTACAACCCGATCGGCTCGGTCCACGGCGGCTTCGCGATGACGCTGCTCGACTCCGCCATGGGCTGCGCCATCCACACGACGCTGCAGGCGGGCGAGCGTTACACGACCCTCGAGGTGAAGACGAACTTCGTCCGGCCGATCACGACCGAAACGGGCCGCGTCCGCTGCGAGGGCGTCGTGGTCCACCGCGGCGGCACCGTGGCCACGGCGGAAGGCAAGCTCTTTGCGATCGACGGCGGCAAGCTCCTCGCCCACGGCACGACCACATGTCTCATCGCCAGGTCCGCGTAGTCGACGTCTTCACGGAGAAGCCCCTGACGGGCAACCAGCTCGCCGTCGTGCTCGACGGCCGCGACCTTTCGGCCTGGACGATGCAGCGCATCGCACACGAGATGAACCTCCCCGAGACCACGTTCGTGTTTCCTCCGGACAACCCGGCGCACGCCGCGAAGGTCCGGATCTTCACGCCCCAGCTAGAGCTTCCCTTCGCGGGCCATCCCACGATTGGCACCGCCTGGGTCCTGATGGACGAGGGCCTGGTCAAGGGCCTCGAGTTCACGCTCGAGGAGCGCGTCGGCCCGGTGCCCGTGCGAGGCGTGCGTGAGAATGGTCGGGTCATCTTCTGGATGACGCATCCCGGTGTGAGCTTCGGCCAGGTCTTTCCACACAGGCAGGTCGCGGAGACGATCGGCGTCGACCAAGACGCGATCCTCCACGACGTGCCGGCGCAGATCGCGACCACCGGCAACCCGTTCGTGTTCCTTGCGCTCCGCGACCACGCCGCCGTCGACTCGGGCGTTCCCGACCCCGAGCGCGTGCGCAAGCTCGTAGGCGGTCGTGCGCACGGCGTGTTTCTGTTCGCCGCCAACGGCGGGAATCGTCTTTACAGCCGCATGTTCGCCGAGGACGTGCTGGAGGATCCCGTCACCGGTTCCGCGAGCGGACCGCTCGGCGCTTTCGCCGTGCGATACGGCCTAATCGAGCGGGCGCCGAAGGTCTCGATCGTCAGCGAGCAGGGCACGAAGATGGGCAGGCGGGGATTCGCGCGCATCGAGCTCGAGTACGGCGAGTCGGACGAGATCCCGCACCGGATCGAGGTCGGCGGCGGAGTGATGCCCGTCCTCAGCGGCGCACTTTCAGACTTCGCCGAGTGATCGTCGACAGCTACCGGTTCCTGCCGCGCAGCTTCCGTCCCTTGTATGAAGGTCGCGGGGCGTTCCCCGGCGAAGAGCACGCCGTGTGGGCCCCGTTCCCGAAGCGGCTGGCCGACTCCCGGATTGCGCTTCTCTCTTCGGCGGGGGTGTACGTCAAGGCCAACCAGGCCGCGTACGACCTCGACGGCGAGCGTGCGAGTCCCGAGTGGGGCGACCCGACGTGGCGTGTCATTCCCGCGTCTGCGCGCCCCGACGAGCTCGCCTTCGCCCACCTCCACATCAACGGCGACGACCTGCGCGCCGACCCGGAGATCGCGCTCCCGATGCGAGGCCTGGCCGAGCTCGTGACGACGGTCGGCAGCCATATCGCCGTCATGGGTTACCAGGACCGCAAGCTGAAGGACTGGCGACAGACGACGGCGCCTCAGATCGTGGCCCACCTGCGAGAGCAGGAGGCCGACGGCCTCATACTCGCCCCCGCTTGACCCGACTGCTGCAGCAACGTGCCCGTGTTGGCGCGGTGGATCGAGGCGGCGGGGATTCCGACCGTGGTCGTGACGATGATGCCCGCGGTCGCCGGGGAGCGCCGGGCGCCGCGCATCGTCGGGGTGGAGTTTCCGTTCGGGCACGCGTTCGGCATGCCGCACGATCCGGTCACGCAGAGGCGCGTCCTGGAACTGGCGCTCAGGGTGCTGACCGGCGCGGCCGCGGCCGGGACGCGTGTCGACTACGACCTCGAGTGGCCCTTGCCGCTGCGCGAGGCGTACAAGGCCTGGCAGCCGAAGGAGCCGAGCCCGATCGTCAAGAAGCTGCTGGAGGCGCGCTCCTCCGGAGGCTAGTTAGGTTGGCTGCAGCTTGATCGACGCCGAGTTGATGCAGTAGCGCAACCCGGTCGGTTCCGGCCCGTCGTCGAAGACGTGGCCCAGGTGGCCGCCGCAGTTGGCGCACGTGACCTCGGTCCGGACCATGAAGTGCGAGGTGTCGACCGACTCCTCGACCGGCGCGCCCTCGGCCGGGGCGTAAAAGCTCGGCCAGCCGCAGTGGGCGTCGAACTTCGTCTCCGACTCGAACAGCTTCGCCCCACACCCTGCGCACAGGTAGGCGCCAGGCGTCTTCGTGTCCCAGTACTCGCCGGTGAACGGCCGCTCGGTGCCCTTCTCGCGCAGGACGTGGAACTGCGTCGGGGTCAGGTCTCGTCTCCAATCCGCCTCGCTCTTCTTGATTCTCGCTTCGCTGTGCTTGCTCATCGCCCTCTAACTTGCCACCTTCCGTAAACCGCCAAACTAAGGTCGATGGACCGTCACGTCCAATCCCGGCTGAAAAAGGAGCTCGTCGTGTGGCTGGTGACGGCGAGCAAGGAGGCCCGGCCCCAGGCGGTGCCGGTGTGGTTCCTGTGGGCGGACGACTCTTTCCTGATCTATTCGGCACCCGGGATCAAGGAGCGCCACGTCCGCGAGAACCCGCATGTCGAGCTCCACCTGAACAGCGACGAGGCCGGCGACGACCTGGTCCGGGCCACCGGCACGGCGAAGATCGTCGCCGGCGAAAAGCCGGCGCACCAGGTGCCGGAGTACCTCCGCAAGTACGGCGACCAGATCAAGGGCTTCGGCTGGACGCCGGAGGAGTTCTCGCGCCGCTACCCACACCCGATCCGCGTCAGCCGGCTGAAGTTCCATTGATGGCTCACCCGCTGCGGTTCGGACTCAAGGCGTCGGGGCAGTGGATCAGCATCGAGCAGCTGCGCTCGGTCTGGCGGACGGCCGACGAGGCCGGATTCGACCACCTGTGGGACTTCGACCACCTGGCGTCGATCGGGCCCAACGGCCCGGACGGCCCGATCTACGAGGGCTGGGCGCTGCAGGCGGCGATGGCCGAGGCCACAAAACGCGTCCGCGTCGGCTGCCTGGTCACCGGCAACACGTACCGCAACCCCGTCGTGCTGGCCAAGCTCGCGGTGACCGTCGACCACCTCTCCGGCGGCCGGCTCGAGTTCGGCATCGGCGCGGCGTGGGCCGAGATCGAGCACGAGATGTACGGCATCGTGGGCCTCGACCACCGCGTCGGCCGGTTGAGTGAGTCGCTGCAGGTCATCAAGTCGCTGTTCACCAACGAGCGCACGAATTTCGACGGCCGCTACTACAAGTTCAAGGACGCGATCGCCAACCCCAAGCCCATCCAGAGGCCGCATCCGCCGATCTGGATCGGCGCCTCGGGCGAGACCACGCTCCGCCTGGTCGCCCGCCACGCCGACGTGTGGAATATCTCCGGCGGCGACCCGGCGGCGGTAAAGGAGCTCATCGGGAAGTTCGAGGCCGCCTGCGCCGCGGTCGGCCGCGATCCGGCGGAGGTCCGCTACTCGCTCCAGTTCGGCAGCGACAGGTTCGACCGCGAGGAGCTGCTCGACATCTCGGGCAAGTACTACGAGCTCGGCGTCACCGAACAGGTCGTCTACCTCCGCGGCCAGCACACGGACCGCCTGGCGGAGCAGATCGCGGAGGTCCTGCCGGAGCTGCGCAAACTCGAACGCGTCGCCTCCTGACTCCCTCGACATATTGTTGACACGATATATTTCGCTGTAGTAATATGTCGTCGTGGCTGACGTTTTCCAGGTCCTGGCCGACCCTACCCGGCGTCGTATCGTGGAGGCGCTGCGGCGCGGGGAGAAGTCGGTCGGCGAGCTCGTCCAGGGCGTCGACATCGGCCAGCCGGGCGTGTCCCGGCAGCTCGCGATCCTGGAGGACGCCGACTTCGTGGTCGTCCGGCCCGAGGGCCGGCGCCGGCTCTACTCGCTGCGGCCGGATCCCTTCCGCGAGCTCTCGGAGTTCGTGACGGCCTACCGGTCGATCTGGGAGCCGAGGCTGGACAGGTTTGCCGCCGAACTGGAAAGACGGCGGAAGAAGAAAAGGAGCAAGGAATGAGCGATTCGATCCGACCCTGCCTGACGTTCAAGGACCGCGCCGAGGAGGCGGTCAACCTCTACGTCTCGATCTTCCCGAACTCGAAGATCACCGAGCTCTCGCGTGTCGAGAACGAGGGTGGACCGATCAAGAAGGGCAACCTGCTGGCCGCGATTTTCGAGCTCGACGGCCGCGAGTTCCGCGCGTTCGACGGCGGCGAGACGTTCACCTTCAGCGAGGGCATCTCGCTCGACGTCACCTGCAAGACGCAGGAGGAGATCGACCGCTACTGGTCGAAGCTGACCGCCAACGGCGGCGAGGAAGGGCCATGCGGCTGGCTCAAGGACCGGTTCGGCGTCTCGTGGCAGATCGTGCCCGAGCAGCTCGGCCAGATGCTGAGCGACCCGATGTCCGGCAACGCGGAGGCGTGCATGAACGCGATGCTGAAGATGCAGAAGATGGACATCGCCACGCTCGAGAAGGCCTACCGGGGCAGCGCCGTCGCGTGACGGCGCGCCCGAAGCTGCGGCTCGAGCGCGTTTTCGAGGCGTCGCCCGAGGAGGTCTGGGAGCTCTGGACGACGAAGGACGGCGTGGAAGCCTGGATGGGACCGGACGGCTTCACCGTCACCGTCAATGAGCTCGACGTCCGCGCGGGCGGCGCTTTCGTCTACGCCATGACCGCGGTCGGGCCTGAGCAGGTCGAGTACATGGTCAAGTCCGGCATGCCGCTCGTGACCACGCAGACCATGCGGTTTGTCCAGGTCGATCCTCCGCGGCGTCTCGTCTATCGCGACGTCGCGGACTTCATCCCGGGCGTGCAGCCGTACGAGGTCGAGACAGTGGTGGAGCTGGAGCCGGCCGGCGACCGCACACGCATGGTGCTCACCTTCGACGCGATGCACGACGAGCACTGGACCGAGATGTCTAGGCTGGGCCGCGAGATGGAACTCGACAAGCTGGCAAAGCTCCTGGAGACGCGATCCTGAAAGAATTGGGCTGTCGCCGGCCGGTTGTTACGGGAGGTCGTGATGGCTGACAGCGTTTACCGAGTCACCGAGCTCATCGGCACCAGCAGTCAGTCCTGGGAGGCGGCGGCCAAGACCGCCATCGAGACCGCGGCCAAGAGCCTGCGCGACCTCCGCGTGGCCGAGGTCGTGGAGCAGGACCTGACGATCGAGGATGGCAAGGTGACGACCTACCGCGTCAAGCTCAACGTCTCGTTCAAGTACCTGCCGGAGAAGTAGGCCGGCTTAAGGAGCGGTGGCGGCCTGGAGCTGGCAGCCGGCCGCCTTCATCTCCTCGAGGGCCTGCCGGCCGGTCGCCTCGTTGACCGCCGCGCACAGGTTCACCAGGACGCGGACCTGGAACTGGTTCTTGCGCGCATCGAGCGCGGTGGCGCGTACGCAGTAGTCGGTGGCGAGGCCGCAGATGTCGATGTGGTCGATGCGCTGCTCCTTCAGGACGTCGAGCAGGGAATGCCCGCGCTTGTCCAGGCCGTCGAAGGCCGAGTAGGCGGCCGCGTTGCGGCCCTTGGTGACGACCTCCTGGATGTACTTCTCACGGACCAGGTTCTGGATCGTCGGCACGAAGGCGGCTCCCGGCGTGCCGACCATGCAGTGCGCCGGCCAGGTGTTCACGTAGTCGGGGTGGTCGGAGATGTGGTCCGGCGCGCTCTCGTGGTAGTCCCGCGACGCGACCACGAACTGGTACTCGTACTTGAAGTGGCGGACGTGGCGGGCGATCATGGCCGCGACCTGCACTCCGCCCGGGACTGCGAGGCTTCCGCCCTCGACGAAGTCCAGCTGGGGGTCGACCACGAGCAGCGCGTTTCTCATGCTTAGATTGGCCCTATGGCCTCAGTGATAGTAGCGGGCGCGCGGACGCCTTTTGGCAAGTTCGGCAGCGGCTTCAAGGATGTGCCCGCCAAGACCCTTGGGGCGCACGCCATCCGGGCCGCGCTCGACCGCTCGGGCGTCAAGGGTGAGGACGTGGACTACGTGATCATGAGCCAGGTCTTGCAGGCCGGGACGGGACAGATCACCGCCCGCCAGGCGGCGATCGAGGCGGGCGTCCCGCGAGAAGTGCCTGCGATCACCATCAACAAGGTCTGCCTCTCGGGCCTCAACGCCATCGCGCTCGCTGACCAGCTGATCCGGGCCGGCGAGGTCGAGGTCGTGGTCGCGGGCGGCATGGAGTCGATGTCCGAGGCGCCGTACCTGTTCCCCAAGGCACGGTTTGGCGCGCGTATGGGCAACACCGAGATGGTCGACTCGATGATCCACGACGGCCTGTGGTCGACCTTCCTCGAGCAGCACATGGGTGAGAGCTCCGACGACGTGAACAAGGAGCTGGAGATCGGCCGCGAGGAGCAGGACGTGTGGGCCGCCCGCTCGCACCAGCGTGCCGCCCGGGCGTGGTCGAACGGCAGCGTGCTCAAGGACGAGGTGGTTCCATTCGGCAAGCTCGTGCGCGATGAAGGCATCCGTCCGGAAACGACGGTCGAGTCTCTCAGCCAGCTTCGGCCCGCGTTCCGCAAGGACGGCACGATCACCGCCGGCAACGCGTCGCAGATCTCGGACGGCGCGGCCGCCGTGGTGGTCATGTCGCAAGAGCGCGCCGAGAAAACGGGCGCCGACCCACTCGCGGAGATCGTCGCCCACGGCATGAGCGCCGACCGCTACGCGTGGCTGCACACGGTGCCGGCGCTGGCGCTGAGCAACGCGCTGAACAAGGCAGGCCTCGAGGTCGACGACCTGGACCTGGTCGAGATCAACGAGGCCTTCGCCGCCGTCGCGCTCAACGCGACCCGCATGCTCGGCCTGGACGAGGGGCGGGTGAACGTCAACGGCGGCGCGGTCGCACTCGGGCACCCGATCGGCGCCAGCGGCGCTCGCCTCGTGCTGACCGTCGCCCACGAGCTCAAGCGCCGCGGGCTGCACACGGGCGCGGCGGCCCTGTGCGGCGGCGGCGGCCAGGGCGACGCGCTCATAGTCCGCCGCCCGTAGCGCAATGGCGCCCCGCAGAGTTGCGCCCTACGGCTCATGGTCTTCGCCGATCACGCCTGACGTCCTGCTGAAAGGCGTCGTCCACCTGCGGCGAGAGATGGTGCGCTGGGACGGCCCGGATCTCTACTGGTCGGAGCTGCGCCCGAACGAGGGCGGACGGATCGTGGTCTGCAGGCGCACCGCCGACGGGACGATCGGCGACGTCACGCCGCCCGGCTTCAACGCGCGTACCCGCGTCCACGAGTACGGTGGCGGCGGGTGGGCGGTGACCGACGGCGCCGTCTTCTTCACGAACTACGCCGACCAACGCCTGTACCGGCACGATCCCGGCGGCGCGCCGCGACCGCTCACGCCCGACGCTGACGTCCGCCACGCCGACATGACGCTCGACCGCCGCCGCGGCCGCCTGGTGGCGGTGCGCGAGGACCACACGACCGGCGCACGCGAGGCGGTGAACACCATCGTCTCGATCGATGCCGAGGGCCGCGGCGAGACTTTCACCCTCGCCTCGGGCAACGACTTCTACTCCTCCCCCAAGCTCAGCCCCGACGGCAACCGGCTGGCGTGGCAGACGTGGAACCACCCGCATATGCCTTGGGACTCGAGCGAGATCTGGGTCGGCGAGATCGACGCGGAGGGCAGGCTGCACTCACGGCGCAAGGTCGCGGGCGGGACCGACGAATCGGTGCTGCAGCCGGAGTGGTCGCCGTCAGGCGAGCTCTACTTCGTCTCCGACCGCAGCGACTGGTGGAACCTCTACCGCGCGCACCGCGAGGGCGACGAGCCGGTGTGCCGGCGGGCCGCCGAGTTCGGCGCTCCGCAGTGGCAGTTCGGGCACCGCTGGTACGACTTCCGCGGTCCGGATGAGATCGTGTGCGTCTACAACGAGCCTTCGGGGTCGAAGCTTGGACGGCTCGACCTCAACAGCGGCCGGCTGCAACAGGTCCAGCTCTTGTACACCAACCTGCACAGCGTTCAGGCTTCGGGCAGCAAGGCCGCCATGATCGCCGCCTCGGCCACGCTGGCCGAACGCGTGCTGATCGTCGACCTGGACACGCTCGCCGAGGAGATCGTCAAGACCTCCAACGCGACGCATATCGAGTCGACCGCGTTCAGCATGCCCAGGCCGATCGAGTTTCCGACCGAACACGGCAAGACCGCGCACGCGTTCTACTACCCGCCGCGCAACACGGAGTTCGAAGCGCCCGCGGGCGAGAAGCCGCCGTTGATCGTGCACGTGCACGGTGGGCCGACAGGCTCGGCCGGGCCGAGCTTCCCGTTCGAGTTCCAGTACTGGACGAGCCGCGGCATCGCCTTCGTCGACGTCAACTACGGTGGGTCCGCCGGCTACGGCCGGGCGTACAGGCAGCGGCTGAACGGGAACTGGGGCGTGGTCGACGTCGACGACTGCGTCAACGCCGCCAGGCACCTGGTCGCCCAGGGCCTGGTCGACCCGGAGCGCATCTCCGTGAGCGGCGGCTCGGCCGGCGGCTTCACCGTCCTGCTGTCGCTGACCAAGCGCGACTTCTACAACGCCGGAGCGAGCCACTATGGCATCGGCAACCTCGAGCTGTTCGACGACACGACCCACAAGTTCGAATCGCGCTACGACCTCTGGCTGGTCGGGCCGTACCCCGAGCGCAGGGACGTCTACCACGACCGCTCGGCGATCAACTTCGCGGACGACCTCGCGTGCCCGGTGCTGCTGTTCCAGGGCCTCGAGGACAAGATCGTGCCGCCAAGCCAGGCGGAGACCTTCGTCGCCGCCTGCCGGGAGAAGAAGCTGCCCTACGCCTACGTCGCCTTCGAGGGCGAGCAGCACGGTTGGCGGCGGGAGGCGACCATCCGCCGGGCGATGGAGATCGAGCTCTACTTCCTCTCTCGGATCTTCGGTTTCGAGACGGCGGACCGGATCGAGGCGGTCGAGATCGAGAACCTCCAGCCCCGCCGAGGTGTCGGCGAGAGGATTTGAACCTCCACGCCCTTTCGGGCACCAGCTCCTAAGGCTGGCGCGTCTGCCATTCCGCCACGCCGACGCCAGCCAACGATAGGACCAAGGCCGGTTCGGTGGCCTAAAGTTGAACCTTCGTGGGACAGGACGCCCCCCACCAGAACGGCCAGAACGGCCTGCGGCCGAATTCCGGGCACGGGAACGGCCACCGCAAGGTCGGCGGCTACCGCCTGGTGCGCGAGCTCGACACCGACAGCCTCGGCTCGGTCTACGAGGCCGAGCACCCGCGACTGCACCGCCGCGTCGCCTTGCGCACCATAGGCACCGGCGTGGCGCGTGAGGTCAGCTTCTCGCGCCGCTTCCTGCTCGAGCTCCGCTCCTACACCGCGCTCGAGCACGAGGCCATCCCCAAGCTCTACGAGCTCGCGTATGACGGCGAGTCGCCTTACCTGGTGACGGAGCTCGTGCCGGGAGTCACCTTCGACACGGTGCTTGGCGACGGGCAGCGCTACGAGCCGCTCGGGATCATCGACCTGATGCGCCCGATCGCGAGCGCGCTCGACTACGCACACTCGCGCGCCACCGTCCACCGCGACGTCAAGCCCGCAAACATCCTGCTCGCGGACGACGGCCGCACGCTGCTCACCGGATTTGGGCTCGGGACCGTCGCGTCCTTCAACACCGGGCCTGGCGCCACCGGCCCCGTCGCCCCGGACTACGTCGCGCCGGAAAGGCTTGTCGGCCACGACGTCGACGGGCGAGCCGACGTGTACTCGCTCGCGGCGGTCATCTTCGAGGCGACCACCGGGCGGCGGCCGTTCTCGTCGAAGAGCTGGATCGAGACGTTGAGCCGCCGCCTGTACGAGCCGCCGCCCAACGTGCGCGAGGTGGCGCCAGAGCTGCCGGCGGGCTTCGCTTCGGTGCTGCAGCAGGCGATGGATCGCGACCCGGCACGGCGCCCGGCCACGGCCGGTGAGCTGCTGCTCCGCCTCGAGGCCGCGATCGTCTCGCCCGACGGCCAACCGGACGAGAACGGCTCCGGTCCGCGGCGCCGTCTGCGCCGCCTGCTGCGCCGCTAGAAAATTAGGCCGCGCCCGTGCGGCCGTCGACCATCAGCACCGAGTTGCAGGTGAACAGGCGGTCGACTGTGAACCCCGGGTTGATGTTCGACGGGTTCTCACCGATCACCGCGGCGATCTGGTCGACCACCTGCTGTGCCGGCACGTTCATGCCGAAGATCGTGCCGCTGGTCGGGGTGATCGAGAACGACCCGTTCGACGCGGCGATGACCGCGGACCCGCTCCATGCGAACCCGTTGTACGTGCCCTTGGCGGTGATGATCGCGCCCGCGATCGTGTTCTCGCTGATGGTCAGGCTCAGGTTCGAGATGCCCGACGCCTGGCCCGACTGCTGCACGGCGGTGATCAGGTCCTGCGCCGTGTAACCGCGGTGGACGGCGTTGAACTGCTCGACGTCGGCGCTCTTGCAGTCCTCGACCGACGCGACCGCGACGAAAGGCTCCTCGCCGCTGGCGCCGAGGCCACTCACGCCGTCCACGAAGATCGTGTAGATCCCCGGCGGCGCGTTGTTGACTACCACGGTGATCGGTGACTTCCCGGTGCCGAAGTACTGCTGGTTGTCGGGCGCTTTCACGGTCAGCTTCATCGCACTGCCGGCGAAGCCAAGAGAAGTCTTGAGGAGTTTGACCTCCGCGTAGCTGTACGTGTACTGCTGCCGCTCGCCGTTGTGCAGGGCCGCGCCGACGAAGTCCTGCTCGGTGCCGGGTGTCGTGCCCGCCTGGACGGCGTTCGACGCGTCGAGCGCTGGCCCAAACGGATCGTCGGGGTCGGGGGTGATCGGTCCGGGCGGCCCGATGTTGCCGTCGGGGTCTATGGTCACCTGCTGCGGCGAGTGCAGCGTGACCGTGCCCTTGTTCGAGGTGATGACCAGGGTGCCGTCGAAGAGCTTGACGAGCATCGTGCCATCGGTCTTGGTGTAGACCTCGAACTTCGTCCCACGAACGCTGGCTGTCGCCGATTTGCCGTGGACGTCGAAGGTCGCGCCCGAGACGAGGTGCTGGACGTTGGTGAACGTACGGCCGACCTGCTGCGTCAGCGAGACGTCGTGCATGTTGCCGGTCTTCGTGAAGTGCGCCGAGTCGAGCTTGATGGTGGTGTTGCTGGCCAGTCGTGTGATGGTGCCGTCGGGGAGCGTGATCGCCGCCCGACCCTTGGTGTCGGTGCGCACCGAGTCGCCGGCCTGGAGGACCGCGCCCGTGGCCGCCGAGGCGAAGTCGGCCCCGTTGTGGGAGACCGAAGTGGCGGGCTGGTAGACGGTGAGGGCGGCGGAGGCGTTGACCTGGGCCTGGGCGGCGATGTTCAGCCACACCACCCCACCGGCGATGAGCAGGATCACGAGGGCGAGGGCGATGATCAGGCGGCGGCCGCCGCGGCGGCGAGGTGCGGGCTTGGCGGCTACCGAGGCCATGTTGCCCGGGAAAGATAGCTCATGGGTACCGGGGTCACCGCGGCTTTATCGGTGGCCTTCGATGACCATGATCGTGTCGCCCCCGGCGGTGGCGCAGGAGTACACGCGGTCGACCGTGAAGTCCTGCGGGATGGCGCTGATCGACTGGGCTCCCGCCGAGCCCAGGTACTTCAGCACCTGGGTGGTCACATTGACCCCGCGCACCGTGACCTGCGTGATCACCGCCCCCAGGTTGGGCGTGGCGGCGTAGAAGACGATCGTCCATGAGATCGGCGTGCCGCCGATGTTCGAGTAATAGAACAGCCGCGCCGAGGTGGGCGACGTGCCCTGGACCTGGAGCGTGATCCCTGAGGCGCCCGCGTCGGTGAGGCTCTTCTGGATCTGCGAGTTGCTCAGGGTCTGGCGGACGAACGTGCCTGTGTCCGCGGAGCCCTCGGGCACCACCGCGCAGGGCGGGTCCGCGGCAAACGCGACCACCCACGGCTCGGCGGGCGACACGTCGACCGCTATGACCGTCGCGCGATACGTGCCTGCGGTCCCCTGGTGCTGGTGCCGGATCGGTGAGTCGCCGTTGGGGAACCAGTACGCGACTCCTTGCGGGTTGGTCACCCGAAGCTGCATGTAACTGCCCGCGTAGCACAGGACGGTCTTGGTGATGCCGCCGGGCGAGTTGTAGTCGACCTCGGCGGTCTGGCCGGTCGAGATCGCGTCTCCGACCGTGATCTGGACGGTTCCCGGGTTCGACCCCGGAGCGACGGCTTTCCGGCACTCGGCGACGAGCTGATAGGGATCTTGCCTGTCGGGCCGGATCGCCCGCACCGCGGAGAGCCTGCCGTTGGCGTCGGCGTCGATCTCCTGGCCGGCGTTCACGGTCGTGGTCGTCTTGCCGGCCACCGACACGGTGCCGTCGAAGACCTTGATCAGGTTCGTGTTGTCCTGCCGCACAAGAACTTCGAACTCCGTGCCGCGCACCTGCGCGCTCACCGAGTGGCCGCCCACCTTGAACGTAGCCCCGCTCGCCAGGTGTTGCACGTTGACCAGCGTGCGGCCGACCTTCTCCACCACCTCAGCCGCCTGCAGCGTGCCGTTCCTCTGCAGCTGCACGCTGGTGACAGTGACCGTCGTGCTGGGCGACATGCGGACGTAAGAGCCGTCGGGGAACTGGATGGCGGCGTGGCCGTTGACCTGCGTTGCGACCTCGTCACCGGCGTTGAGCGGCTCGCCGGGCGTGCTCGGGTGGCTGTTCACCGTGACCGGCTGGTTGAAGACGATCAGGGTGGCGGGCGCGCTTACCGCGGCCGACGCCTGGATGACGAAGAACCAGTAGCCACTGCCGAGGAGCAGGAGGCCGGCCAGGGCGAAGACGCCAAGGCAGCCGAGGCAGCTGCACCCGCAGCCGCGGCCGAAGCAGCCCGACCGTTTGGGCGTCGCGGGGGCCGTCGATTGCTGCGCGACAACCGGTGCCGGCGGTGGCTCGATCGCCATCGCCGCGGAAGATTAACTGGAAGGTATGCGCAAATCGACGACTAAGCGCGCGGGATCGCTGAGCGTGAAGACCCGCATGCACGTCGGCTTGCTCAGACCGAGCCCCCACGACACCGTGCCCTCGAAGTCCTGCGTCTGCCGCGCCTCCTTCAGGACCTGGAACTCGTTGTGGACCAGGTCGGTCTCCCCGGTGAAGGTCGTGGCGCCGGTGGCCGAGTGGACGGTGACCAGCACGCCCGCGGTGCCGCTGAGGGTCACGGTCTCGCCGCTGGCGCCGAGCGGGAAGACGGGCCGGCCCTGCCGCTTGACGGTGTAGCTGGGGACGATGGCGTCCAGCTGGAGGACGAAGCGGTCGTAGCCGTCCTGCTCGCCGACGCGCGCCGTGATCGTGTTGGCGAGGCCGGTCTTGCCGCCAGAGGCGTCGGCGCACGCAAAGTCGGGGAGGTTTGTGCCGGGCGGTGAAGGGGAGACCGGCGGCGCCGAGATCCGCGGTCCCGAGGCGTTGACGCCGGCCGTGCCGCCGGGGCTGACCGTGGCCGAGGGGTCGAAGGAAGGCCCGCAGGCGCACAGGATCGAGATCAGGACCAGGGGAAGACTCGTTCGCACCGGCCAATGGTATGGTCGATGCCCACCTACGCAGCGTTTGTGGGGTCCCCGCGAATTCAAGACGCAGGCTCAGAATTCGTGGGGCTAAGCCGAGGTGGCGGAACAGGCAGACGCGTCGGTCTCAAAAACCGATGTCCGCAAGGACGTGCGGGTTCGACTCCCGCTCTCGGCACCACGGCAGGTTCAAACGGTGGGGGAGGCGACTCGGTTGCGCTCGAGCTTCGAAACACCAAGCCGAGAAGTGCCAGCGCGATCTCCGCGCGAACGGATCGAGAG